>SFFS01000144.1 GCA_004557805.1 Clostridiales bacterium
CTTCGTAGTCTTTGCCGAGCATGTGGCGGACCACAAGAACCTGTCCAGCATCATCGGTCACGACCTGCTGAAGGAGCCGGGCCTGGCCAACACCCTGCTGGGCGACGGTGTGGGTTCCATGGTGGGCGCGCTGTTCGGCGGCTGCCCCAACACCACCTACGGTGAATCTGTGGCCTGCGTAGCCATCACCCGCAACGCCTCCGTGGTCAGCATTCTGGCGGCCGCCATCGGCTGCATCCTGTTCAGCTTTGTCACCCCGCTGGTAGCCTTTGTGGACTCCATCCCCGCCTGCGTTATGGGCGGCGTGTGCGTGGCCCTGTACGGCTTCATCGCGGTCAGCGGCCTGAAGATGCTGCAAACCGTTGACCTGGGCCAAAACCGCAACCTGTTTGTAACCTCCACCATTCTGGTATGCGGCATCGGCGGCCTGACGCTGAACTTTGGCGCCATCACCATCACCTCCATTGCCACCGCCCTGATTCTG
Organism: Clostridiales bacterium; assembly: GCA_004557805.1. GTDB lineage: Bacteria > Bacillota > Clostridia > Christensenellales > Aristaeellaceae > Aphodomonas. Next base: position 485 of record SFFS01000144.1, read on the forward strand.
GGCATCCTGGCCAACGTGATGCGTAGCAAGGAAAAGACGGACGCGGTTGACGAAAAGAACGACCTGCAAGCCTGACCCATCAAGCCCGCCGCCAGGCGGGCTTCATTTATCGGAAAATCCCTGATTGGCCGTTAGCGCCATCGCTGCGCTGGTAAATTGCCTCGGCGCAAGGCTTAGGGGCTTAAAACCCCGGCAGGCGGCACTGCCTCCTGCATCTCCGGGTTGAAAAGTACAATTTGCAAGGCCGGCCCTGTCAAAAAACGGACCGGCTTTCGTTATGAAAGCTGGCGACTACGATTTAGCCTTTTTCGGGGGGCTAACAAAACGTTTCATGGTACATTCCAGCAGTTCAATATCAATGGGTTTGGAAATATGCGCGTCCATTCCCGCGTCGAGGCTTCGCCTCACGTCCTCCGAAAACGCGTTCGCCGTCATAGCGACGATCGGAATCGTCTTCCCGAGCGGATTTTCTCCGCTGCGAATCGCCCGCGCGGCTTCAAGCCCGTTCATTTTCGGCATCTGCACGTCCATCAGAATCGCGTCGTACCGGCCGGGCCGCACGTCCGCAAAGGCGCGCACAAGCGCCGCGCCGTCCGGATAAATCGTACATTCCGCGCCATACAGCGCCAGGATGCTTTCGAGAATTTCAGCGTTCAGCTGATTATCTTCTGCACAGAGGAAGCGTTTTCCTTTCAGCGCGGACGCGCTGCGCGCGTTCGAAACCGTCTTGCTGCACGCCCGCTCGACGGCGGCGCACAGATTCGAGCAGAAGAACGGCCGGGAAATGAAGCCGTCCACGCCGTTTTGCGCCGCAGGGCCCAGCAGGCTGTCGCCGCGAAGATAATCCACGCAGAAAATCTGCACGGCGTTATGCGCCAGCGCGCGCAGGCGCGCCGCAGTCCCCGCCATGTTTTCGCCGCAGAGCGAACCGTCCAGCAAAACGACGTCCGCCGCTTCCCCGGCAAGCAGTTCAAAGGCTTGCTCCGCCGCCGGCGCGGCAAGGAACCGCGCGCCGCTGCCTTTCAGATAAACGCGCACGTTATTCGTCAGCGTTTCATCAGCGGAAACGAGCAGCAGGCATTTCGCCCCAAACTCGCAGCGCATGCTTTCGTTTATCTGCAATGTCAGCACAACCTCGAAACGGCTGCCCTTCCCCAGCGCGCTTTTCACGCTGATTTCACCGTTCATCAGTTCGACGATGTTCTTTGTAATCGCCATGCCCAGCCCCGTGCCCTGCACCTTGTTCGTCAGCGAGCTTTCCGCGCGGGTAAAGGGTTCGAAAATGTGCTGGATGAAATTCTCCGGCATACCGCAGCCGTTGTCGGTTACGACAAAGGAAAACTTTGCATAGCCGGGCGTCCGGCAGAGCAGCTCGGTGCAGTCCAACGTTATCACGCCGCCGTTGGGTGTATACTTCACGGCGTTGGAAAGCAAATTCAGCAGAACCTGCCGCAGACGCACGCCGTCGCAGAGCAGATATTCATGCTCGATTCCATGCGTCACGATGCGGAACGTATGCGCACGCTCGTTCGCCTGCGCGCGGATGATGCTGTCCACCTGCGCTATCTGTTCGGCCAGCCCGACCGGCTCGGCGCTGAGCTTTACTTCGTTCGATTCGATTTTGCCCATATCGAGAATATCGTTGATAAGGCTGAGCAGGTGCCGGCTGGAATTCTGCACTTTCTTGATATAATCGCGCTGCTTTGCTGACGTTCCTTCTTCATGCTCCATCAGTTCCGCAATGCCGACAATCGCGTTCATGGGCGTGCGGATATCGTGCGACATATTGGCGAGGAAGTCGCTTTTGGCGCGGTTGGCCGCATCGGCGGCCATAAGCGCCGCTTCCGCAGAATGCACGGCGCGGCTGAGCTCCTCGTTCATCTGCGCCAGCTGCTCGCTGTTTCTTCGTTCGGCGCGAAGCGCCTGCCCCTGCTTATAGCGCAGAATAATATAAATCGTCAGCACCGCCGCAATGGCGAACGCCGCGGCGAACAGCAGCACCAGCCGCATGGTCATGTTCAGCAGCGATACCGTATTCGTGGCCACGCAGGAGGAAGGCACCAGAAACAGCAGCGTCCACGCTGTGCTTTGCATGCTGTAAAGCGCGTAATAATATTCCTCGCCGCCAAGGACGGCGTTTGAATAGGCGGCCCCTTCCCGTTCAAGCCTCTCCTTCGCCCGCTTGAAGGAACTGCCGTGCAGATAATCCATCTGCTCCATCGCGGAATAGGTGCCGTATCCCGGCAGAAGATTCTTCCCGTTGCTGCTGAAAAGCCGCATTCCCTGCTCGTCCAGCACGTAAACGCTGTTGTTACCCTCATAGGCCGTGCATCTGAAATATGGGTTCAGTTCCGTCATCCGGCGGGAGATCCCGCAATAAATCAGCCGGTATTCTTCATCCTCTTCCCGCATGACAACCGGCTCCGCCAGCCGGTAAAGAAACACCATCCGCGTTTCATCGGCGGTCATGGCGTTGCTGACAAAACTGATCTTTTCCGGCTCGCTCAGCAGGCTGTTCATTTCGGCCAGCATCCCCTGCGCGCCATTCTGGTTGTAATACCGTCCTTCGCTGTCGATTACGAGCAGCCGGATATCGCTTCCTCCCAGATCGTGCATCCGATCCTGCGCGCGCAGAAAACGCAGCAGCTCCTCCTGCGTGCGCGGCTGCTCGTCGAGCAGATAATTGCACTGCACGCGCGCTTCGTGCCACTGGTTATCGATCACATCCTCCAGCCCCGAAAAGAACTGGCTCGTAACCTCCTGCATCTGATTAAGCCGTTCCGTGTAGAGGGTTCTGTCGATGTAGGAGCCGTAAAATTTCAGAAACGCAAACACACCGGCTGCCGCAAGCAGCACGAATCCAAGCAAGACCGCCAGCATCTGGTGCACCGCACTTTTCCGAAAACACGCGGCTCTTTTCACCTTCACGGCCCCTTTCCGTTCAGCGTGCGTTTCTATTGTGTATCCGAAAACGAGACAGGCGCGGCTTCGAGCGGATTTTCTTGCTCTGAAATAGCGGAAAGGCGTCGAAGATGCTGCCTGGCAAATTCAGAAACGCGCCTTAATCCCAGTGAACGTCCTTTTTCGAAAGCGTTTCAAACGAAGCGAAGAATTCTTTGGCAGCGTCCAGCCCGACCACGCCCGTATCGGTCAGCTTTCCCTCCTGTACCGCGCGCGTCGCGCCCGCAATCACCACGGTGTAAACGGTATCGTCGTCGATTGAGAATCCATCGGGCGCAACCAGTTCATAAGGGAATGTGTTGCCGTCGCCGTTTCTGTCATAGCCCGTTTCCGCCAACTCTTTGACGCGCTTCCCGGTCAGTGCAACCGTTTTGATCGTCTGCCGCCAGCCGGTCGGCAGGATGGAGACGACCTCCTGCTCCGTCATGGGCAGCGGATAGAGCGCGCCGCTCACGCCGTCGAGGTTCAAATCGCCGTCGCCGGGCAGCTTATACCATTTGTTTCGGGAAATGAGCGCCATATCCGCGCCAACAGCCTTTGAAAAGCAGACGCCGACCAGCTTCGCGCAGTCGCTCGCATCCAGCTTTTCCGTTACAGTGGTCAGAATCGCGGCGCTGTTATCCGTCAGCAGACGCTGACCGTCGTCGATCGCAGCGGCGACGTCCTCCAGGGCGGCTTCGCCGCAAATATACGAAATCATCGCCGTCCCGATGGGCACAACCATGTTCTCCCACCCGGAGTAGATAAACGGCGCGGTCGCGCCGGCATTCAGCTGGTCCTCAATATCGGCGTAATATCCCTCCGGCGCCACCTGATAGCCCTTCAGCGGCAGCAGCGAAGTATTCTCGTATTCGCTGTTCAGCGCCCGCATGCCTTCTACCGTGGAAAGCACCTCCATAATATGGAGCGCGTCCTCCAGCTTCTGCTCGTTCCCCTCATCCAGCAAATGCCGGTTCAGCCCCATGAAGCGGGATACATGCAGAATAAACGCATTCTTCGTGCCGTCCTCCGACAGGTAGGGCATCAGGCCGAACTCGTCGGTCGTTTCGTCCGGGCTGAAAACATTGCCGCTGCCCAGCAGAAAGAGCGTATTTCCCTTCGCCATCTCCAGCCGCGTATCCTCGTCGCTGATTTTGTCGCCTGGAGTCAGCATTCCAATTTCGCGCCATTTTTCCAGCTCGTCCAGCGCTTCCTGCATTTGCGGCGTATCTGCAACCGTCGCTTCGCCGTCGAGGAACGCGTTCTGCCAGTGGCGGCCGTCCGGCGTATTGAGGAATCCCGCGTCCAGAATGTTGCACAGATACTGGAACCCATAGCCAGGCAGCTGAATCTGGGCCAGCGCAAGGTTATACCCTGCGGCCTTCACCTTCGGCGCAAGCTCTTCCAGCTCGGTGAACGATTCGGGCAGCGTCCATCCGTTTTTCTCTAATAGCGTTTTGTTATAGGTGACGCCGAAGCAGACATAATAGGTAGGCAGCAGATAAATCGCGCCGTTATCGGCTACCTCGCGCAGCCGCGCCTCGGAGTAGTTATCGGTAAACGCATAGCCGGACAGGTCGATCAGCTTATCGTCCATCCGATCCCTGCCGGGCTGATAATAGGTTGTACAGTAAATGTCCGGCATATCGCCAACCCGCAGCTGCGCCTGCACATAGGCGGTATAGTTCTTTCCGCTGTATGGAATAACCTCGATGCAAATCTCCGGATACTTTTCATGTACCACGTCGATAAACGCGCTCATGTTCCGGAAGGGCGACTGCATGGTAACGGGCTCGTGCGCTTTCGCGCTCTTTTCCCGCCGCGTCCCCTCGAACGCGCAGCCGCTCAGCAGCGCCGCGGCGCAGGCAAGAATCAGCAACAAACAGACAACTTTCTTTCGCATAACGGCTTCCTCTTCGTCACAGTGATTCTTTTTGCGGCTCAAGGCAATACCGCGCCGTTCACGCGAAGGTTGGCGAAGCGAATTTGCGGCGAATGCGAAATCGCCGGCTTTGCAGGCAAACCGAACGCACGTCAAAAAAGCCGCAGAAAGCAGACGGCGCGAGGTTCTTCGCCGGTCTTTTGCAATGTCGTGCGATATTGTCTTCAGCATTTCTCGTATTCCGGCTGACAATAAGCTTAAAGCTTCAAACGTTCCCGTCGGAGTACTTTATTGTCTATATTATATCACATTAGCCCTGTATTTCAAGGCTTTTTGCCCTGCAAGCGCGCAAATTTCTGTCAATAAGTGCGAATTTTTTGTAAAAATGCACAAATAGAATTTTCGGCATTTATCGTCAAAAAATCAGCATTAAAACCGGAAATGCCGTTTCTACATGCAAAAGCCGGGCGCAGTGCTTTCTGCGCCCAGCCGAACCGCAGCAATCCCATCAATTCACTTCGAAGCGTCTCCGCATTCGGATGGATCGTATCCTTTTTTATTGGACAGCCCCTGCTGCCGGCGGAAGTTTTCTTCATTCTTGGCCAGATAGCGGCGGAAAAGATCGTCCGCATCCATGCCTGCGCGCAGGCACATGCTGATATAAAAATGCAGCACGTCCACCAGTTCTTCGCACAGCGCGTCGTGATCGACGGGCTTCGGGTTCTTCCACCACTTGAAATTCACCTCGTCGAGCACCTCGGCCATTTCAGAAAGCATGGCCAGCATCTGCCGCTGAATCCACACCTCATCGGAAATGCCCTCCAAGCCGCGCCGGGCGACGATATCGTCGTTCAGCGCCTTCTGCATGGTGAAGATGGTTTCCAGCTTGTCGTTCACTTTTTCCACAGGAGCACCTCCTCAGGCACGTCGTTCGCGCCGCGGCCAACGACCGAGGCGGCGTTATCGCCGCCAAAAACGGCCCGGGCGACGCGCATCGTGTCTTCCATGGTAACCGCGTCGATTTTCGCCAGCACCTCGTCCTCGCTCTGGATATGCGGCAAAAGCAGCAGCCCGCGGCCGATGGCGCTCATATGGCTCGACACGCTGTCCTGTCCAAGA
>SFFS01000145.1 GCA_004557805.1 Clostridiales bacterium
TTCCAGCCCGCACAGCGCGTTGAGCAGCGTGCTCTTGCCCACGGCCGACTGTCCGCACAGGCAGCACAGCTCGCCGCGCATCAGCGCGCGCAGCGCGTCCATCCCCTGATTCTCCCGCGCGCTCACCGGCAGAACCGGCAGCGCCGCCCCGGCATATTGCCGCCTGAACGTTTCGGCCAGCGAAGGGTCGATGTCGCACTTGTTGACGATCAGCGCCGGCCGGATCTTCTCGCGCTCCGCGCGGATGAGCAGCCGGTCGATCAGCAGCAGATCCGGCTGCGGCTCCGGCGCGCACACAATCAGCAGCAGGCTCACGTTCGCGGCCGGCGGGCGCAGGCATTCGCTCCTGCGCGGCAGAATCTCCTCCAGCCAGCCGTGCTCCTCGCCCTGCCCGGGCGTGAAAAGCGCCTCGTCGCCCACGAGCGGCGTTTTATGCTCGTGGCGCAGCTTTCCGCGCGCGCGAAGGGTATATTCAGCGCCCTGCGCGTCGCGCACGTAATAGAATCCGCCGATGCCGCGGACAATTCTTCCCTGCATCATTCCCCTTCACCGAACACCGTCGTTCCGCGCGATATTTCCTCTCCGTTGAAGCGTACAATATACGTCGCCTCGCCCGGCTCGTCCCGGTAAAGGACGATGATCGGCGCGTCGTTTTCCGCATCATAAACGCCGGTATATTGCAGCGATTCGCTGCCGTCCGGCGCGAGAATCGAAACGGTAACCGTCCCGCCGTCGGTCATTTTTTCCGTTTCCAGCAGGACGCTCGCCGTCAGAAGCGAAGGCGAAGGCCTTCCGATGGTAAACGTTACGGCGGAGCCCGGCAGCACCTCGCTGTACATTGCGGGCGCCTGCGACGTCACCACGCCGACCAGCGCCGGATCGCTCACCACCTCGTCGAACGTCGAGGTGACGGTCAGCCCGTAGGCCAGGATGGTCTGCTCGGCCTGTTCGCGCGTCATGCCCTGCAAATTCGGCATGACCACAATGCCGCCGGAAACGATCAGCTTCACCGCGTCGCCGCGGTTTGCGTTCGTGCCCGCGTCGGGAATCTGCTGGATGACGATCATGTTCGCGGCTTCGCTCGGCTGCGTTTCGATTTCAGAAACGACAAGGCCCGCGCTACTGAGAATATCCTGCGCCTCGGTCAGCGGAACGCCCGTCACCGTAGGCACCGTCATTTCGTACATGCTGCGGCTGACCGTGATCGTCACGAACGTGCCGCGCTCCAGCTTCGTGCCCGGCGCGGCGCTCTGATCGGCCACGATGTTCTCCTTCACCAGCGGATATTCGTCGTAGCTGACGACCGGCTCCAGCCCCGCCGCGATCAGCGCGGTAATCGCATCCTCCTTCATCCAACCGATCACGGCCGGTGTTTCCACGAGGCTGCTCTTATCCTTCATCACGCGCTGCACGGCGAAATACCCCGTGCCGATAATCGCGCCCACGAGCAGCAGCGAAAACACGCTCACCAGCACGGCGCGCATCACGCGCACGCGGCGGCGGACGTTTTTATGCCTCCGTTCGCGCTCGCGCTCGGCCTTTTCGCGGCGCTCGGCCTCCTCGCGCGCGGCGAGGATGGTATCCGGATGTTCAAGCGCCAGGCGCACGTCGCGCAGCATCTCCTCCGCCGTCTGATAACGGCGGCGCGGTTTTTTCTCCATCGCATGCAGCACGACGAAATCGAGCGCCGAGGAAACCGACGGGTTCACCTCGTTGGGCGGCGTGGGCGGCGTCTGCAAATGCTGCATGGCGATGGCCACCGGCGTATCGCCGGTAAACGGCACCCTGCCCGTGAGCATCTCATAGAACACCACGCCCACGGAATAGATGTCGCTCCTTGCGTCCACAGCCGCGCCGCGCGCCTGCTCGGGCGAGAAATAATACACCGATCCCATAACGTTCTCGTCCGACTGGTTGACGGTCTGCGCGTTGGCCATGCGGGCGATGCCGAAATCGGCCACCTTCACGGTGCCCTCTTTATCGATAAGGATATTCTGCGGCTTGATGTCGCGGTGCACCACGCCGTTCTGGTGCGCGTGCTGCAGCGCCGCCAGCACGCGGATGATAATCTGCGAGGCGATTTCCGGGCGCAGCGCGCCCGATTCCTGAATGAACCGCTTGAGCGTTTTGCCCTGCACGTACTCCATGACAAGGTAGCGCGTGCCGTCGTCCTCCACGCCCACGTCGAGCAGGTTGACGATGTTCGGATGGCTCATGCGCGAGGCCGCCTGCGCTTCGCGGTCGAAGCGGCGGATGAAGCTTTCATCCTCGCTGTACTCCTCGCGCAGCACCTTGATGGCCACGTATTTGCCCGTGTTCTGATCCAGCGCGCGCCACACGCGCGACATGCCGCCCTCGCCGATAAAGCCGTTGATCTGATAGCGCCCGGCGAGCACCCGTCCGATGCTGATCAAACGCCGTCACCTCCCCTCTCGTCGTCGAGAACGATGAGGGTCACGTTATCGGGCGCGCCGCGCGAAAGCGCCAGCCGCATCAGCTCGTCCGCCGCCGCCTCGCCCACGAACTGCGACAGCGCCGCGGCGATTTCCTCGTCGCACACCACGCCCGTCAGCCCGTCGGAGCAGAGCAGCCAGCGGTCGCCGGCCTTTCTGGGTTCCTCGAAAAAATCCACCTCGATGCGCCGTCCCGTACCGATGGCGCGGGTAATCAGATTGCGCTGCGGATGCACGCGCGCCTCCTCGGGCGTAAGCCGCCCCTGGCGCACCAGCTCCGCCACCATGGAATGATCGTGCGTGCACTGCCGGAGGATTCCGCCGCGCAGCAGATACACGCGGCTGTCGCCCACCTGCGCCAGCAGCACCGTATCGCCGTCGGCCCAGAGCGCGCTGAGCGTGGTGCCCATGCCGCGGCGGCTCTCGTCGGCTCCCGCGGCCTGCAAAACCCCGGCGTTCGCCTGCTCGACGGCTCTGCGCAGCGTGCGGATGTTCGGGGTGATTTCATCAGCGCACAGCGCCTCCGTCATCGCCGCCACCGTCATCGCGGAAGCCACCTCGCCCGCGTTGTGGCCGCCCATACCGTCGCAGACGAGAAACAGGTTCCCGCCCGCGTAAGCGGCGTCTTCGTTCAGCGTGCGCACACAGCCCACGTCCGTCCGCAGTGCAAATCGCATGGTTTTCCCTCCGGAAATTCAAGTTGCTTCGTGTTCCCTGATGTATCCCCGCCGCAGCTGTCCGCACGCGCCGGAAATATCGCGCCCCATTTCGCGGCGGATCGTCGCGGAAATGTGCAGCGCTTCCAGTTCATGCTGGAACTGCTCGGCCTGGCGGCGCGTAGCGCCCGTCAATTCGCGCTCCTTGACGGGATTGAGCGGAATCAGGTTCACATGACACTGCATTCCGCGCAGGCGCGAAGCCAGCTCCTTCGCGTTTTCGGGCGCGCAGTTTACGCCCTCCGCCAGCGCGTATTCAAAGATGACGCGCCGTCCCGTTTTTTCAATATAATACCGGCATTCCCGCAGAACGTCCTCGATTCTGTACGTTTCAGCCACGGGCATCATCGTCCTGCGGATGTCGTCGTTCGGGGCGTGCAGCGAAACGCTGAGCGTTACGGGCAGCCCCTCCTCGGCGAAGCGGTGCATGCGCGGCACCAGCCCGCACGTCGAAAGCGAAACCGACCGCAGCGACATTTCCACGCCGCCCTTTTCGCGCAGCAGGCGCAAAAATTTGACGACGTTGTCGTAATTGTCCAGCGGTTCTCCGCTGCCCATCAGCACGACGTTGGTGATTTTCCCTTCCGCGTTCGCCGCGACGATCTGGCCGAGAATTTCTCCCGCCGTCAGGTTGCGCGCAAGCCCTTCCAGCGTAGAGGCGCAGAACCTGCAGCCCATGCGGCAGCCCACCTGCGTGGATACGCACAGCGTGTCGCCATAGTGGTAGCGCATGCGCACGCCCTCGATGAGGTTGCCATCCGCAAGGCGGTAGAGGTACTTGACGGTTCCGTCGAGCTTCGAAGGGAACCGCTCGAAAATCGTCACGCCCGAGTCGTCGTATTCGACGGCGAGCGCTTCGCGCAGCGTTTTGGGCAGATTGCCCATCTCGGAAAATTTCGCGCCCTTGTGCAGCCACGAAAACACCTGTCCCGCGCGGAACGCAGGCTGGCCCATGGCCCGGAGCGCCTCGCCCCACTCGGCGGGCGATAAATCCAGCGCGTTCGTCATTCCGCTCTGCGGCGCATGCGCGCGATGAAGAAGCCGTCCATGCCGTCGCGGTGAGCCTGCAGCTGCAGCATCCACCCATGCGCGCGCTCCTTGAGGAAGGCGGGCAGCGCGGCCTCGAAGCCCTCGGGATCAGGTTCGAAGTCGGGATGTTTCTTCAGGAAGTTCTCCACCTGTCCGGCGTTTTCCTCGCGCAGAAGCGTGCAGGTGGAATACACCAGCGTTCCGCCGGGCTTCACATAGCGGCAGCAGGCGTTGAGGATCCGCTCCTGCTCCCCGACCAGCTCGGCGATGGACTCCGGCGTCTGCCGGTATTTCACATCGGGCTTGGAAAGCATCACGCCCAGGCCGGAGCACGGCGCGTCCACCAGCACCGCGTCCATCGTGCCCATCAGGTCCTGCTTGATAACGGTCGCATCGCGCACGGCGGGGCGCACGTTGTCCAGCCGCAGGCGCCTGACCATGCTGCGGATCAGCTCCACGCGGTGCTCGTGCTTGTCCCATGCGTACACGCGGCCGGTGCCGTGCATCGCTTCGGCCAGGCAGGCCGTCTTGCCGCCGGGCGCGGCGCACGCGTCGAGCACGTTCTGCCCGCGCCGGGGCGCTACGCACATCGCCGCCAGCACGGAGCTTTCGCCCTGCACGGTATAGATTCCGCGCAGATATTCCTTTTCGATGCCCACATCGCCGATGCCGTCCGTCACCAGATAAACGTCCGGAATGCGCGAAGGCTGCCACGACCAGCCCTTTTCGGTCATCATCGCTTCAAACTCGCGCGGGCTGGTCCGCTCGGCGCAGCGGCGCACGGCGATGGGCCGCGCTTCCGGCTCGTAGGAAACAATATCCTCCGCCTCGCCGAAGCCGTATTCGGCGATCAGCCGGTCGACGATCCATTCGGGCATGCTGTGGCGGATCGACAGGAACTTCACCGGGTCGCTCTCGCGGTCGGGCCAGGCGATATTCTCTTTTTCCCGCGCGAAACCGCGCAGAATGGCATTAACGAAGCCCGCCTGCGCCTCGCGGTTCATCGCGTGCGCCAGCTTCACCGTCTCGTCCACGGCGGCGCTGTCGGGCACGCGCGTCATATATAGAATCTGATACAGTCCCAGGCGGAGCATATCGCGTACCAGCGGCTCCAGCTCGCCCTCGCGCACGAGCTTGCCGTCGATGAGCCAGTCGAGCGTGATGCGCTTTTCCAGCACGCCGTATACCAGCGCGGAGACGAAATCACGGTCGCGCTGCGCGAGCTTCGAATTGCGCAGCCTCTCTCCCAGCGCCAGCGACGCATACGCGCCGCCCCGGCTGACGTCCTGCAGGATATTCAGCGCGGTCTGCCGCGGGTTCTCCTGCCGCTCGGGCGGCCGCTTTGCGGGCGCGGGCCTGCGGCTGCGCTCATGCGGCGCGGGGCCTGCGGGACGCACCGTCGGGCGCGCGAAGCGCGGCCTGTCCTCGACGGCCGCAACGGGCTTCGCTTCCGGATGGGGGTACGCCTTTTTCGGCGCGGGCGCGCCGGAAACCGGCTTCGCTTCCGGGTGGGGGAAGCGCTTCTCGCCGGACTCGCTCTTTTCGAAGCGGCGTTCCGGCTTGCGCTCGCCGAAGCGTCCGCCCCTGTCGCCGAACTTCTTCTCGCCGAATTTTCTGCCCTCCGGCTTTTTCTCGCCGAAGCGGCGCTCGGGCTTTTTGTCAAAATTGCGCTTGCCGCCGACGGGCTTCGCCTCCGGATGCGGATACGCGGGCTTCTTATCAGCCATTTTCTTCTGTCCCCTTCCCCAGAATTACGCCTTTCTCGATGGGTTTTCCGCGCAGATAGGCTTCCGCCTGCATGCGTTTGGCTCCCGGAGCCTGCAATTCCTCGACGCGCACCGCGCCCTCGCCGCACGCGACGATCAGGCCGCCCTTCGCGTCGCCCGAAAGCACCTCGCCGGGCGCGCCTTCGCCCCGCGCAGGACTTGCTTTCCAGATTTTGAGCGCGCCGTCCCCGAACTCCGTCCACGCCCCCGGCCACGGCACCACGCCGCGCACGAGGTTGACGACGGCCTGCGCGCCGCGCGTCCAGTCGATGCGGCCGGTTTCTTTCGTAAGCATCGGGAAATACGACGCGGCTTCAGAATCCTGCGGCGTGCGCGGACACGTGCCCGCCTCGATGCGGCGAATCGTCTCCACCAGCAGCTCCGCGCCCACGCGCGAAAGCCGCTCGGAAAGCATGGCCGCGTCCTC
>SFFS01000146.1 GCA_004557805.1 Clostridiales bacterium
GTTTCCGGCCGCCTGACCGGCGAGAACGGCGAACCGCTTGCGGGGCGCGAGGTTTCGCTGCTCGGCGCGGACGGCGCGGCGCTGGAGACGGTCGTGACCGACCCGGCGGGCGCGTATGCGTTCGCGCGGGAGGGCGTCGTATCCGTGCGCGCGGACGAGGGCTGCGGCGTGCGCTATATCGAGGGCGGCGCGCAGATGCTGCCGCTTCAGACGGTGAAGGTGCGCGTGGAAGGCGGCGAGGACGCGCGCGGCGCGCGCGTGACGCTGCGGTACGGCTCTCTGGGCGCGCAGAGCGCGTCTGCGGGTGAAACCGCGGTCTTTACGGGCCTGCCGGAAGCGGACGACGCGCTGACGGTCGAAGCGCCCGAAGGAATTCTGTATAAGACGGAAAGCGCGGCTGACGGCGCGACCGTGCGGCTGTACGCCGCGGCGAGCGTCGCGGGCGCGGTGCGCGATCCGGACGGCGCGCCCGTCGCAGGCGCGACGGTGACGCTGGGCGGCGAAACGCGCGTGACCGGCGCGGACGGCGCGTTCGCGTTTGAAAACCTGTATCCCGGCGAATATGCGCTGGAAACCGCGCTGCCGGAGGGCTGGCTGCGCTGCGGCGAGGCGGAGACGGAGCTTACGCTGAATGGCGGCGAGGCGCGCGCGCTGGAAATTACGGCGATGCGCCCCGCGCGCGTCGAGGGCGCGCTGACCGAGGAAGGAAAGCCCGTGGCCGGTGTGATCGTGCGTCTGGCCGGGCAGGAGACGGAAACCGGCGAGGACGGCCGGTTCGTATTTGAAAACCTGACGGCGGGCGCGTTCGCGCTCACGTTTGAAGCGCCCGAGGGAATGGCCGTGCAGGGCGTTCCGGAAAAAATTGAAATCGCGCATTCGGGCGAAACCGTGCGGCTTTCGCTGGAGGCGATCCGCGCCGCGTCGGCGGCCGGCACCGTCTGGCACGATGCGGACAACAACGGTCTGCGCTCCGCCGCCGAGCCGGGACTTTCCGGCGCGCAGGTGACGCTGCTCGACGGCGACGGCGGAAAAATTGTGGAAACGACGACGGGATCGGACGGCGCGTTCTCGTTTGAGGGGCTGCTGCCCGGCGAGTATCGCATTGCGGTGACGCTGCCGGAAAACATGATCTTCTCGCGCGAGACGGAGGGCATGGAGCGACTTATCTCCGGCCATGACAGCCGCGAAGGCGAGAGCGCGCCCTTTACGCTGGCCAGCGGCGAGAAAAAAACGGGATTGCTGTGCGGCGCGGTGGTGTCGGGCCGCGTGGAGGGTCTGGTGTTTGAGGACAGGGACGGCAGCGGTGCGGAGGACGGCGCGAAAGCGCCCCTGAAGAACGCCGTCGTCACGCTCGAACAGGACGGAAAGGCCGTGCAGTCCGTTACGACGGGCGCGGACGGCCGCTATGCTTTCGAACATCTGCGCAGCGGCGATTATACCCTGCGCGCGGCGCTGCCGGACGGCATGCTGTCCACGACGGGCGAGACGGCGGAAATTTCCGTGCGCACGTGGCGGACGCAGTTTGAAAAGAACTTTGGCGGCGTGCGCCCGGCGGAAATCCGCGTGATGGTTTTCTGCGACGAAACGGCCGACGGCGCGCGGCAGGCGAACGAACCTGCGCTTTCCGGCGCGAGCGTTTCGCTTGTGACGGGCGAGGGCGCGCGTGAAACGGTCGTTGCCGCGGCTGAAACGGATGAAGCCGGCGAAGTACGGTTTGAAAACGTATACCCCGGAAGTTACCGCCTGCGTGCGGAACGGGAGGGCTGGGCGCTGACGGCGGGGCCGGAAACGCTGACGGTCGAAAGCGGCGAGTCCATCGACGCGGGGCTGATCGGCCTGACGGAGCTGGGCAGCGTGTCCGGCAGGACGTTCACGGACGAGGATTACGACGGCCTGCGCGGCGAGACGGAAAAGCCCGCCTCCGCGACGGTGACGCTGCTCGACGGCGCGGGCAACGCGCTTGCCAGCACGCGCACGGACGCGAACGGCGCGTATCGTTTCGACGGCCTGAAGGCCGGGAAGTACGCCGTTGCGTTCGAGCTGCCGGAGGGCTGGCAGTTCACGCGCAGCCGGGAAGACGCGCCTTCCTATAACAGCGACGTGCCCGAAACGTCCGAAAATCAGGCGCGCACGGCGGCGATATATCTGCCGATGGGCGAGGAGCTGCCCGTCGATGCGGGCGGCTATCGCGCGGCGAAGCTGTCCGGCGCGGTGTGGATGTATCCCAATGGAAACGACGGAGCGGCGAACGTGCCTGTGCGGCTGATGCGCGGCGGCGAGGTTTATCGCGAAACGGAAACGGACGCGCGCGGCGCGTATGCGTTCGACGCGCTGCCGCCGGGCGAATATACGGTGGAGCCGGTTCTGCCCGACGGGCTGCTGGTAATGAACGAGACGGCGGCGAACGTGACGCTCGCCATGGGCGAAACGCGCGGAGGCGTGCGCTTTGCGGCGGTTCAGGCGGCCGCGCTGCGCGGCACGATCGGCGATGAGGGCGCGAACCTGTCGCTGCGCAGCGAAGCGGGCGAAGTATGGGAATGCGGCGATGTGGGCACGTTTGCGTTCGAAGGGCTGCTGCCCGGAGAATATACGCTGAGCGTAACGCCTGCAGAGGGCTGGGCGCTGTGCGACTATCGCCAGGAGACGCAGACCTTTACGCTCGAACCGGGCGAAACGCTCGAAATGACGTTTGAAACGAGACCCGAGGCCGTGGTGAGCGGCAGCGTGTGGTACGACGAAAACGGCGACGGCAGCGCCGAGGGCGAAGCGCCGCTGGAGGGCGCGGCGGTGACGCTGTATCTTGCGGCGGATGGACAGCGCGTGGTGCTGCGTACCGCCCGGACGGGCGCGGACGGCACGTTCCGCTTCGCGGCGCTTGCGCCGGGCGAATATGCGCTGGCGTTTGCGTCGGACGACGCGGCGCTGCGCTTCGAAGAAACGGAAGCGTTCACGCTCCGCGAGGGCGACGCGAAGGAAACGCCCGTTGCGGCGTGGAAGCCCGTGGCGGTATCCGGCGAGGTATGGGACGACAAAAACGCCGACGGCCTGCGCCGCCAGACGGAGCCGGCGCTGGAAGGCGTGCGCGTCGAGCTGATGAACGCGGCGGGCGAGACGGCCTGCGAAACCGCGACCGATGCAAACGGCGCATATGCGTTTGAAAACCTGCGCCCCGGTGAGATGAGTGTACGCTTCACGCTGGCAGAGGGCTGCGTTTTCACCGATTATAACGAGAGCGGCTCGCTCGTTCCGACGACGGACGCGAACGTGGGCCGGACGGAGCCGTTCGCGCTGCGCGCGGGCGAGACGCGCGCGAACGTCAGCGCAGGTTCGCTAACGGCGGGCCGCGTGGGCGACCGCGTGTGGCTGGACGAAAACGGCAACGGCCTGCAGGACAGCGGCGAGCCGGGTGTTGAAAATGTGACGGTAATTCTGCTGCGGGTTGCGGCGGATTACACCGAAACCGAGGCCGCCCGCACTGTGACCGACGCGAACGGCCGCTATCGCTTCAGCGCCGTGCGCCCGGGAACCTACCGCGTGCGGTTCGAGCTGCCGGAGGGCTGCGCGCCCACCGTGCAGGCGCCGAAGTTCCCGGCGATCAACAGCAAGCTGGACGCGGAATCGAAGCGCCCCGAGCTGACGGAGAGCTTCCAGGTGCGCTCGGGAGAAGCGTATCTGGCGGCGGATGCCGGATTGGTAAAGCCATGAGGATTGAAACGCAGCGGCTGCTTGTCCGGCCGTTTGAGGAAAGGGATTTGGACGCGCTCTGCGCGGTGCTGTCCGATCCCGAAACGATGAAATACATCGAGCCGCCCTTCTCCTGCGAGAGGACGGCCCGTTTTTTGCGGGAAGCAGGGCTGTGCGAGCCGCCGCTCGTGTTCGCGGCGGAAGATCACGGCGGCGTGATCGGACATGTGATTTTTCATGCCTGCGGCGTGCCGGATCGTTACGAAGTGGGCTGGGTGCTGCGGCGCGACAGATGGGGCAGGGGATACGCTTCGGAGCTGACGGCGGCGCTGATCGCCGAAGGCCGCGCGCGAGGGCTGAAATCGCTCCTGATCGAGTGCGACCCGCGGCAGGCGGCCACGCGGCGCATCGCCGAAGCGTTCGGCTTCCGCCCTGCGGGGCGGGAGGATGGGCTGGAGGTTTTTCTGCTGGAATTATAGCCAGCCTTCGGGATGATCGAAATCGCGCTGGAGCGCGTCGAGGAACGTCTGCATGTGCCAGCCGTCGGTGGTTGCGTGGTGACAGGTGAGCGAAAGCGGCATCAGCGTGCGGCCGCCGCGCTCGAAGAACCGGTCCGCCTCGACCGACGGGAAATAATAGGGCTTGTTTTCATAGCTGTGCACGGCGAAATGCGTAAATTCCACCCACGGAATGCACGAGACGGTGTAAGCGTTCGCGGGCGGCGGCGTTTGCGGCTGCGCGAGCACGCCGTGGTTCTCGCCGAAGCGGCGCTGGTTTTCCAGATAGCGCGCGTGAAACGCGCCGAAATCGTCGCCGTATTCCGTCCACATCAGCGAGAACGTTTTATCGTCGTCATGAAAAGCGGCGTACAGCGGCGTGAGCGTATCGTAATAGCCGACCTGACCGTCCTGGACGGCGACCTTGAATTCCGTCTGTTCGTTCAAATGTTTTGTAACCAGCCACAGATACGCCGGGAAGAATTTCTTTCCGGCTTTTTTGAGCGCTTCGCGCGTTTGGGTTACGTCCGCCGTGACCGAGAGGGAATAGCCCGTCGGGGCCATTTGCGAGAAGTACCAGAACATCTGACCGCGCGGCCAGGTTTGCAGATCGAGCGGGGTAAAATGCATTGCGGGTTCACTCCTTTCACGAAGGATATGATACCCGCGGCGCGGCGGGCGGACAATCTGCGCTGCGTAGAGCGACGCAAGGAGACGCAAGGGAGGCGCCGCCTCCCTTGACCCACCGCCAGAAACCTGAGGTTTCTGGACTTCCCGGTTTTAGGGCGATATCGGAGAATTTGCGTGTAGGATGACGAGATGAATTTGCGCGGCGTTGCCTTAATCTTTTATGGCGAGGGTGGCCCAGAAGGCGGGAACGTTATGATCGTGGAGGTTTCCGCTGCCGTTGGTATCGCCGTAGACGCCGGCAAGGCGGAAACCGGCTCTGATCTGTCCGCCGATCTGCTCCTCGATGGTATGGGAAAACTGCATGCCGCCGTTTTCCTTTTCCAGGATTTTTCGGTGTTCCGCGTTGACGAGCGGATTGAACGGGAGGACGTTCTCAAGCCGCGTTTCATCGGCGCTAAATGCGAAGTTAAGCCCATTATCGAGTCCTGCCAGCAGCGCGCCGCCCTTTTTCAGCGTGCGAAAGCACTCCTTCCAGATGGACGTCACCTCTGCCGCATAGCAGTTCGCAACGGGGTGAAAGATCAGGTCGAAGCTTTCGTCGGCGAACGGCAGCGGTTTCGTCATATCGCCGCGGAGAATGTTGATCCGGTAGCCTTCCCGCCGCGCCGTCATGCGCTCCGATTCCAGCTGCGCCGGGGAATAATCCAGCACTGTGCCCTCCGCGCCCAGCGCGGTGAAGATCGGCATCTGCTGCCCTCCGCCGCTTGCCAGGCCGAGGAGTTTTTTCCCTTTCAGCTCGCCGAACCACTCGTGCGGAACGGGCTTTGTCGGGGTGAGAAACACATCCCATTCGCCGCGCAGCGCTTTTTCATACGCTTCGTGGGAAATGGGCCGCCCCCATTCCCAGCCGTCCCTGACCCATGTGTCGATGGTCTGCGCGTTGATATCCTGATAATCCATAAAACGCTCCTGATATGAAACGGTCAGAGGAACGCCGCCCCTCTGACCGCTTTGCTTTTTTATAGTTCTCTTGCTTCCATGTAGTATCGCTTCTCCCAGGCCTCGCCCATGGAGAACGCCTTGCGCGGCAGCGTTTTGCCGCCGATAAGCGATGGGAACAGCGTTTCCTTTTCGATGGCTTTCAGCTCGATCTCGCGGCAGCCGGGCTGCGCCGACAGCCTTCTGAGCGCGTCGGCGCCGTGAATATAATCGACCTGCGTCGCCGCGTCGAGCGTTTCATCGAGGAACGGCTGCACCTGCCGCACGTCGCCGCCGTCCAGCGTCAGGCCGCGTTCGGAGGCCCGCCGCCATATGCCGTCGAGGTCTTCGCCGCGCAGCAGGCGATGGATGGGCTCGAAGCGGAGCGATTCGTCGTAGAGGTTGACCACCTCGGCCAGCATGTAGCGATTGCGCTCGGTGGGGCGTTCCAGCCAGCACTTGCGCGCGGCGGCCATGGAGTGATTGCCGTCGCCGACGGCGAAAAGGATC
>SFFS01000147.1 GCA_004557805.1 Clostridiales bacterium
GGTCTGGATCATGTGCCATTCCACGGAGTCGAACAGCACGTTCGTATCGCCCGCCAGATATTCGCGGATCTGATTCTGCAGCGTGGTGAGCGTTTCGGCGAATTCGCCGAAATCAGCCGGATCGTATTCAAGCGCCGCGGCAAGCGTTTCCGCCTGACCGGCACGGCTGGCGTTCTTGGCCGTGATTTCCGGCATGACGGCGTTCATCGCGTAGCCGGAAAGAATCGTGTTGCCGCCAAGCTGCGCCATCTTCTCCAGCAGGATGACCGACGCGCCCTTTTCGGCCGCCGCAGCGCCCGCCGCAAGACCCGCGCCGCCGCCGCCGACAACGACGACGTCCGCGTTCATTTCAACGGTTTCCGTGGAAACTGTTTTTTCGATGGCAACCGCCTTGAGCGCATCCACATCGCCGCCGGCCTGCGCAACGCAGCTTTCAACGGCTTCCAGCACCGCGTTGGAGGAGTACGTCGCACCGGCGACAGCGTCGACGGCGAGCGACTGATACGCCACGATTTCCTGCGGAATGCGCGTCAGCGGCGCGTCGCTTACGCCCGCGGTTTCGTTATGGCCGGTTACGGTAATGCTTTCAATCGCATGCTCGCTGAATACGACTTCAACGGAGACCATGCCGTTATGTCCCTGGCCCTCGCCAGTATAGGTTCCCGGCGTATAGGTCATTTCGGCAAGAGCCGGACAGGCCGCGCCGGCAAGCAGCAACAGGCTGAGCAATAGGGAGACGAGTTTTTTCATGAGCGATTCCTCTTTCCTGTGGATTCCCGTTTCGGGTTGAACTCATCATAAAAGAGGTTCTAACTGCCGAGTCAAGAGGGCGCGTTAAAAAATGTTCAGAAAAAAAGAGGGGGAACGGATATAAAAAAAGGGGCGCATTGCGCCCCATTAAACGACCAGAACCCGTGCGGAGAAGTAATAGCGCGGCATGCCGTTTTCGCAGGAATAGCCGCTGTAGCGCCCGCTGATATCCGACACAATGCGGTATCCCTTGCGCTTTGCATGCGCATAGAGCGGCTCAAGCTGCGCGCGCGTGATGTGGAAAGGATCGGCGGCGGCGATCATCATGCGAATGGAATAGCCGTCCGGAAAAAGAAACGCAGGGGATTCAATGCTGACGTGATAATCGTCCGCATAACGGGGGAGCATCATCAGCCCGATCTGCGTCGGAACGGGCTTTTCGCCGCTTTCTTCAAGCGCCTTCCGGTCGATATGCCAGCCGATTTCACACATGGGCATGCAGTTCAGCCATTGCGCAGCGATTTCTTTCATTTTGGGGCTGACCTTCACCTCGTCGCCCAGCAGCATCAGTTTATAAATGCCATAGGTGTTCAGTTCGCTGACGGAATCGCCAGCCGTCATCGCTTCGCGCACAAACGAATGCTTTTTGCGAATGCAGGCAAGCTCATTCTGAATGTGCGCAAGCTGCTCTTCCAGCTGCAGTTCCAGCCCGGAGAGATGGGCTTCCTGCTCCGCGAGGGAGAGGCTGGCGCTGGTATCGCGGATATTGTCAAGCGAGAGCTGAAAGGCCTGCATCGTCTTGATCCGAAGCACCTCGAGCCCGTCCATATCGCTATAAACCCGGTAGTTACTACCCTCCCGGCGCTGCGGACGGATCAGTCCGCGCGTCTCGTAGAAGCGCAGCGTTTCGCGGGAAACGCCTGTCCGTTCCTGAAACTGGGACATGGAATATACCGACATGCGCCTCATCCTTTCTGTACATTTGAAAAGATTATCACAAGTGAAGGAAAACGTCAATTTTTTCGCGAGAAACGGATTGCAATTTTTGCGCTTCGAATTGAAAGAATTGTTTTCTGCATCCGAATACGCCCCTTGACAATCCTCCGTTTCCGCCTATAATTGTTGTTGGTACAACGATGTACATACAACCAACGTGTTTCAGCGGAGGAACCCACATGGACGTTACCGAACGGAAAATTACAAAAATCGCCCGGGAGGCGGAAAAACTGGTTCTGCTTTCCTTGCGCGAGGATGGGGTCGGCACGGCGGAGATCGATCTGATCCACGCGCTGCGGCACAATCCCGGCTGCACGCAGGCAAAGCTGGCGGAAATTCTGCATGCGGATAAGGCCGCCATTGCCAGAAGAACGAAAAACCTCGAAGCGAAGGGGTTCCTCGTGCGCAGGGACGACCCGAACGATAAGCGCAGACAGCAGCTCTATCCGACGGAGCGGGCGGAGACGCTTAAATCCTCTAAGGCGGAAATTGAAGCGTCCTTTTACGAATACCTGACCGCAGCTTTTACAGAGGAAGAAGCGAAAACCTTCGCCGCGCTGCTGGACCGGCTGTATACCGTGTCGAAAACCGAAAGCCGCGCGGGCTTTCCGCATCTGCTCAAAAGGAAGTAAACAGCAATGGAAAACAAAAGGGATTTTTGTCCGGATAGAATCCTGTCCTATTTCCGCGCGGAATGGCTGCCGCTGACCTTCGTGACGTTTTCCGGCGTGTTCTATAACGTGGGCCTGCTCGCTGCGCCGTGGTTCGAGGGCCGGCTTGCCCAGTGCCTTGCCGATATTCTCGGGGGAAGCGAAACGGCCGCAAAAATGGCGGCGCTTGTGCTTGCCTATCTGGCCGTTACGCTGGCGGTGCAGGGGGCGAGGTTT
Organism: Clostridiales bacterium; assembly: GCA_004557805.1. Taxonomy (GTDB): domain Bacteria; phylum Bacillota; class Clostridia; order Christensenellales; family Aristaeellaceae; genus Aphodomonas. Next base: position 2,634 of record SFFS01000147.1, read on the forward strand.
ATCAAGCGCTTTTATGTGCGCCGCTTTGCCAATAACATCAATCGCCGCATGAAGGGCGTTCTCTACGCCAATCTGGTGCGCGAAAGCCGGGCTTCCCTGGAAAAAGAAGGCGCGGGAGAGCTGATGACGAAGGCCATTTCGGACGTGGACGACTGCGTGGAGGGGATGCGCAAATTTACCACCGAGGTTTTCGATACCGGCGTGGTCATGGTCAGCTATGCCGTGATGCTCCTGGCTTACGATTGGCGGCTGGCGCTGCTGAGCCTGATTTTCACCCCGGTTTCGTATTTCTGCGCTGCGCGCATGAAAAAGCCCGTGCAGCGCGCGGGGGCGGCCTATAAAAAAGCGGCGGGCGCGCTGAGCGCCGCCACGCTGGACCGTGCGGAAAACGCCGTGACCTACCGCATTTACGGCTGCGAGGACGCAAGAACGGAGCGATACGAAGAAACGCTGAAAAACTACGAAAGAACCGCCGTGCGAAGCAGCGTATGGCAGTCGGCGCTTCCGCCGCTCTACCTTGCCGCTTCGGGAGCGGGCGTGCTATTTATCCTGTGGTTCGGCGCGAAAAATGTGCTCGGAACCGGATGGAGCGCCTGGAATATTGCGACGTTTACAACCTTTATTTCCTGCTTTACAAAGCTGACGGCCAAATCCTCCAAGGTGGCGAAGCTGTTTAACTCGGTGCAGAAGGCCGAGGTTTCATGGAAGAGGATCCGGCCGCTGATGAAATCGCCGGAACCGCTTGAGGAGCTGAGAATACCGCAGCCTGCCGGCGTAACGCTCGAAAACCTTTCCTTTGCCTATGGCGACGCTTTCGTTTTTTCGGGGCTTTCGCTCACGGCGCATCCGGGCGAAATCATCGGCGTGACCGGCCCCGTCGCCTGCGGCAAATCCACCCTCGGCCGCGCGTTTCTCTGCGAAGCGCCGTATGGAGGCTCGATCCGTTTCGGCAAAAGGGAGCTTTCCCAGCTTTCTCCGCGGGAAATCGCCGCGACGGTCGGCTATCTGGGACATGATCCCGAACTGAGCGCCGATACAGTGCAGAACAACGTGCTTTGCGGCAGCGAGCAGGATCCGATGCCGTATCTTGCCGCCGCTGCGTTGGACGGCGAAGCGTTCTCGATGGAAAACGGGCTTGCTACTGTCGTCGGAAGCGGCGGCACGCGGCTTTCCGGCGGACAGGCGCAGCGGCTTGCGCTGGCGAGGACGCTGGCGCATCCGCGCCCTGTGATGATTCTGGACGATCCGTTCTCCGCGCTCGACCGCAAAACGGAGGACACGGTGTTTGCGAACCTGCAGGCGTATGCCCGGGATAAGGTCGTGTTCCTGATTTCTCACCGGCTTTACCACTTCCCGCAGATGCAGAAGGTGATATTTATGGAGGATGGGAAAACGATCGCCGGCACGCACGAAGAACTGATGGCGGCCGTTCCAGCATATCGCCGGCTTTACGAAAGTCAGACAAGGGGCGAAGGTTATGAAGAAGAATAAGGAAGGAGTATTTGCCGCGCTTCGCGCCGCGGTACTGACGCATCGTATCCTCTCCGCAGGAACGATCCTGTGCGTGGCGGCGTCCGTCGCGGCGTCTCTGCTTCCTCCGCTGCTGCTGGCGCGCGTCATCGACCGCCTGACCGGCGGGCTTTCGCTGACGTTCGCCGCGGTGCTCCTCTATTTCGGAAGCCTTGCGCTGGAGGGGCTGCTCTCCTCGGCGCAGGAGACGCTGCTGGTGCTTTTCGGCCAGAAAATGACGCACGCCCTGCGCTCCGAGATGTCGCAGAAGCTGACGCGGCTGCCCGCCAGCACGCTCGTTGGGCAGAACCCCGGCGAGGTCGCCGCGCGCTTTTCGGGCGATGTGGACACCGTGGAAGCGCTCTTTACCTCCGGGATCATCAGCATGGTTGCGGACGCGTGCCGCATTCTCTCGATTCTGGCGGTTATCGCCGTGAAAAACACCGGCCTCGCCCTCGTTTTGCTGGTGTTGCTTCCGCTTTTCGCCGTTTTTACACGTCATGTGCAGAGGAAAATGCTTGCCGCGCAGCTGGAGAATCGCCGCGCCGTGGCCGCGGTATCGGGGCAGGTGCCAGAAACGCTGCGTAACATCCGCACCATCCGCGCGCTCGGCATGGAGGATTATATGGAGCGCCGCTATGACCGGCGCATCGGCGAAAGCTATGCCGCCGTTGAAAAAACGAACTTCTACGACGCGATATACTCGCCCGTGGTGTTTCTGCTGAACGCCGCGGTGGTCGGCATTGTGATGCTGCTCTCCGCCTCCGGCAAGGCGGAGGTTCTGGCGCTGTTCGGAATGTCGGTCGGCACGGCGGTTGCCGTCATCAACTATATTTCCCGCATCTTTTCGCCGATTGAAAGCCTGGGCATGGAAATACAGACCATTCAGTCGGCCATGGCGGGCGTGAAACGGATCGACGCGTTTCTGGACGAGGCAGAGCGCACGCTCCCGCCGGAGCGGAAAAACGCAGCGCGCGGCGACGTCGTGCTGTCGCATGTAACCTTCGGTTACGGGGAGAAGCCCGTGCTGCGCGATTTCTCCATGACGGTAAAGGAGGACGAGCAGGTCACGCTGGCCGGCCGAACCGGCGCCGGAAAAAGCACGGTGTTCCGCCTGCTGCTCGGGCTTTATAAACCGGAGGCGGGGACGATTACCATCGGCGGCGTGAACGTTTCCGATATTACGGATCGGGAGCGGCGCGCCTGCATCGGCTGCGTGGAGCAGCACTTTTCACGCGTGCCGGGGACGGTGCTCGACCAGATCACGCTGGGCGATCCGCGCATCACGGAGGAAATGGCGCGAAGCGCCGCAAAACTCGCCGGGATCGACGAGACGATCCTGTCTCTTTCCGATGGGTATGATACCGTCTGCACGGAGGGGATGCTGTCGCAGGGCGAATGGCAGCTTTTGTCCATTGCCCGCGCCGCGGCGGCCGGGTGCCAGCTTGTAGCCTTTCCCGAGTTGGGGGCGATGTCCGCCATTTCGCTGCTGCCCGGATTTTCGGCGCTTTACGCCGACCTCACCAAGCTGTGGGCCTCGGGCAGCCAGTCCGACCGGGCCGAGGCGTTTGCCGAGCTGTGCGCGACGGTACAGGGCTTTGTGGGAGAGGTTTTCCTCAACACCTTCTCGCAGCTTGCCCGCAGCCACCGGATCATCATCGCAGCGGGCGGCCTGTATCAGATTGAAAATGGAAGGCTCACCAACCGGCAGTATCTCTTTTCGGATACCGGAGAGGTGGCCGCGGTGCAGGATAAGCTTTATCCCGAGCGGTGGGAGCGCTCAATGGGGGTGAGCGCCGGGGAAGAGCTGACCCCCGGTGATACCCGCATCGGGCGGGTCGCGCTGCTGACCGCTTCCTGCCTGCCGAACTACGAGCCGTTTTTTATCGCATCCGCGGCGGGCTGTTCGGTGGCGGTGGCGGGCGCTTCGCCCTTCGGCCCTTCCTCCGACCTCGCGCGGTACCGCGCGCAGGAATCGGGACTCTGCCTCCTTTCGCCGGGGCTGCGATCCCGCGGAGATTTCGGATTCGAGTATCA
>SFFS01000148.1 GCA_004557805.1 Clostridiales bacterium
CGGTTCCGCCGATGGGGGCCGCCAGCGCGGCGGTCAGCGTCAGCGCGGCCAGCGCGCGCGTTGCAAATCGTGTCATAAGTGTCTCTCCTCCTTATTTCAGCTTCAGCGCCCGCGTCATGTCGACGAACCAGTTATCGTCCGCATCGACGGTCATCGGGGCGAGATAGACTTCCTCCGCGCCGGTAGGCAGGAAGGTAAAGCTCAGTTCCAGCGTATCATCCGTTTCGCGGTTGATCTGCATGTTCTCGCGGTCGGAAAGCGCGCTGCCTTCCGCATCGACGAGCGCGGCGTCCTTCCAGTCGGAGAATACGAACAGCGTTTCCTCGCGCGTCGCATCAGAGTCCATCGTCACGCGCAGCGTCGTCGTGGCGCGCACGGGCGAAACCGACGCGGCCAGAATTTCGGCCTCGGCCTTTCCGGCGTGCAGGCTGGCAAGCGGCTGCGCCTGCGCGGCGGATTTTACCGTGAATTCGACGTATTTCCACTCTCCGTTTTCGCAGACGAACGGCAGCTCTGCCGTGAAATCGCCCTTCGGCACGATGCCCTCGGAAGCGAGCTGAATATCCAGATAGCCCAGCATCTCGCCGTTTTCGCCGCTGGGAATCTGCTCGCCCGCGGTTCCGGCCGTCATGGTATATTCCTCGCCGTTCATGCGGAACCAGTCGCACATGGGATACATCCCTTCAGCGCGCAGCGCCTGATAGAACGCGCTGTCCCCGTCGGAGAGGTCGTCCTCTGTCAGCGGCGCGTCGATTCCTTTCACCGTGATCGAATAGACCAGGCGCAGCGTCGCGCCGTCGTAAACCGCCTCGGTAACGGCCAGGCGCGCGTGCTCCGTCTCCAGCGCCGCAAGATCGGTCTGCACCAGCTCCTGCGCGCCGGGCAGCACGCCGGTACGGCCGCCGCTGCGGCTCATAAAATCGAACACGCCCAGCCGCGCGCACGCCGCCGTGCCGATTGCCGCCGCCAGCAGCACAATCGCCAGCGCCATGACGAATCCGATTCTTTTCGGCGCGCCCTGCGCGCTCTTTTCATACGCGCCGCTTTGCAGCTTTTCCAGCGTGTGCTCCAGGCGCAGCGCCGTGCTCTTCGGCATTTCGGGGTAGGCGCGCAGCAGCTTTTCGCGTGTCATTTCCATTCGGTTTCCTCCTCTCCCAGAAGCTCGGCGAGCTTCTTCCGGCCGCGGGCCAGGCGGTTTTTCACGGTTCCCTGCGGCAAGCGCATGGCCTGCGCGATTTCCGCGACGCTCAGCCCTTCCATGTAATACAGCGTGATCGGCAGCCGCAGGCCCTCTTTCAGCCGCGCAAGCGCGTCCGAAAGCCCGGGATCCGCAACCGGCGGCGCGGCGATCGTTTCCGTCAGCTCGACGGTTTCCAGCCTGCGCCTGCGAAGCATATCCTTCGCGCAGTTGACCGTGATGCGCGTCATCCAGGCGCGGAAGGCCTTTTCATCGCGCAGCGTGTGCAGGCGGCGCCATGCGTTCACGACGGCATCCTGCAAAGCGTCGTTGCAATCCTCTCCGTTATGCAGGAGCGTATACGCCACGCGGTAGAGCATCGCCTGATCGCGCCGCACCGCGTCGAGAAACGCCTGTTCGTCCATTTGCGTTGTTTCCTCCTTTGAAGCCGGCTTCACTCATAAAGACGCGCGAATCTGCCGGTTGGTATGGCCGAAGGAGCGATTGAATTCGTTATTTTCAGTATAACGGCGCGCCCGGCGCTTTTCCAGAGGAAAGCGCCCGCCTCTTTTTCCCACAGATTGCAGACCGATCCGCCTTTTCCCCTTTCGCAGCCAAAACAAAGCCGCCGTCTTTGTGAAAAAGCAACCAATGCAGTTTGGTTTGATAAGTCAAACCAAGGACTCGTTTCAAAATTGGATGTACCCGGCAGGAATCGTTCCAATATCAAGGCGATTTATTGACAAGCAGTCCGAATTGTTCTATTCTGCGGATAGTAGTTGTGCGTTTTTATGGAGGTGTACATGCTCCGCTATAAGGAAATCAAGCAGCAGATCGACACGATTATCGCGTCCATGCGGCCCGCCGAGGCGCTCCCCTCGCGCGAAGCGCTCTGCAAATCGCTTGATACCACGCGCTCCACGCTGGATAAGGCCATCAAGGAACTTGTGGCCGAGGGCAAGCTGGTAACGCGCGGCGGAAGCGGCACCTATGTGGCGGGCGACGTGTCCGGGCAGCCGAACGAAATCAAGTCGATCGGCGTGCTGCTGCCCAACAACACGCACCTTTCCTATCGCATGCTTATCAGCGGCATCGAGGAATTCATGCACAGCAAGGACGTCAACGTCATTCTCTGCAACACCGACAACGACATCGACAAGCAGAACCAGTACCTTTCCCGTCTGATCCAGTCGAAGGTGATCGGGCTGATCGTCGTTCCGGCGCTGTATTTCGATATCACCAAGAACTACGTTCTCTACAGCCGCCTGATGCAGCATCGGTTTCCCGTGGTGTTCTGCTTCCGCGGCATCGACGGCCTGACGAACGCGCCGCTGGTATGCTATAACAATTTCTATGGCGGCTACATCGCCACCAAACATCTGATTACGCAGGGTTACCGGCATATCGCCTATATCTCCGAAAAGACGCTCCGCACCAGTCTGGACCGCTTTCAGGGATATATGGCCGCTCTACTGGAAGCCGGACTGGAAATCAACCGCAGCATGGTCATTCTGGAGCCCGAAAGCCGCGGCTATGAAGAAATGACGCGCATTCTCCATTCCGGCGCGGAGGTGGACGCGGTGTTCTGTCAGGCCGACTGCCTGGCCCCGCACGTCTATCGCGCCATCCGCGACGCGGGTCTGCGCGTATCGGACGATATCGGCGTGATCGGCTTCGATAATTCCGACTGCTGCGTGACGGAAACCCCGGCGGTTACTTCTCTGGGCAACTGCGACGCCGAAATCGGCATGAAGGCCGCGCAGATCCTCTGGAAAGCCATTGAAAACGAAGAAGAAAAAACCTTCCCCTATTTTCTCTTTTCGCCGGACATCATCGTCCGCGAAAGCTGTCTGGGGCCGAAAAAGAAAACCTGAACCAGCCGCGCGCAAAAAAACGAAGGAGGCGAGGAGGTCTGACGCGCGCAGCGCGGTTCCTGGCGATATTTTCAACCATCAATTAGAAAAGGAGAAAACATCATGAAGAAATTCTTCGCAATGCTTCTCGCCGTTGTGATGCTCGCGTCCTGCGCCGGCTTCGCCACGGCCGACGAACCCACCACCATCACCGTCTGGCACCGCTGGAGCGGTTCCAACGAAGCGTTCCTCAACGAAGTGCTCGACGCCTTCCAGGCCGAACATCCCGAGGTGAAAATCGAAGTCTCCGCCAAGGCCGGCGAATACTTCGAGCTGCTGCAGAGCATGATCGCCGACGCCGCGGCGGGCAACCCCCTGCCGGATATCTTCGTGGGCGGCTACAACCTGCTCAACTACATCGCCACCGAAATGGACCCGGTTCCGGTGAAGGATCTCGCCCCCAGCGAGGAAGCCTATAACGCCGTGACCGGCAAGTTCCTCGACACCACGCTGGCGCTGGGCCAGTGGGACGGCGTGCAGGTCGGCCTGCCAATCGCGTGCAGCACCATGGTGATGTACGTCAACATGGACATCTTCGCCGAAGCCGGCCTGACCGAAGCGGACATCCCGCAGACGTGGGAGCAGCTTGAAGAAGTCTGCAAGATCATCAAGGAAAAGACCACCCATTCCGGCACCGGCATCCAGCTGCCCGACAACTGGGGCGACCAGGCGCTGATCTTCTCTGCGGGCGGCGAACTGCTCAGCGCGGATAAGGAACACGTCGATTTCACCAACGAAGGCATCGTCAAGGCCATCTCCATGTGGCAGCGCCTCTACAACGAAGGCTACATCCCGCTGTGCACCAACAACGAGCTGTACTCCAACTTCACCGCCGGCGACGTCGCCATGTACTTCACCTCCGTCATGTCCCTGGCCACCCTGCGCGAATACTGCGCATTCAACATGGACGTCTGCCCCGTGCCCGCCTTTGAAGGCCACCAGAAGCAGCTGCCCGTGGGCGGCGCGGCGATGATCTCCTTCTCCAAGGACGAAGCCAAGAAGGCCGCCGTATGGAGCTTCCTGGATTACTTTGCCAACGAAGGCGTGAAGACCTTCGTCAAGACCGGCTACCTCAACCCCACCACCACCGAAGTCGAAGTCGTCGACGGCCAGGAAGCCGCCTACGCGCAGATGGATTCCGTGCGCCCCTGGGAGTGCTGGCCGGGCGGATCCGCCGGTCTGGAAATCGACAGCATGTGGATTTCTACCCGCACCGACATCATCCAGAACAACATGGACGTTGTGGAAGCCCTCTCCAACCTTGCCGACGAGTGCAACGCGCTGCTCGACTTCTAATCCGCTGATTTCACAGAAAAACGGGCGTTTGCGCCAGACGGGCTTCCGTCTGGCGCAGCGTTCCGCCTATCGCTTACCGAGGTGATACGTTATGATCTGGAATCAATCTGAATATGCATTCTCCACTTGGGCGATGGAAAGCATGGACCTGCTCAGCGCGCTGGCGCTGATTAAACGCTACGGGTTTGATAACGTTGAAATTTGGGCGAATACCGTGCATCTCGATCCGGCTTCGCATCCGGACGTTCCGGCCGTGGCCGCGTTCATGAAAGCCAACGGCATGAAAACGCACTCGATTCATTCGCCTTTCGATATCCGCTTCGATCATCCGGAGGATAAAAAGGCCTACGCCGCCTACCGCATGGCGCAGTGGAAGGAAACGCTGGAATACTGCGCGCGGCTGGAGAGCGGCATCATGGTCATCCACGCGATGAACGCCCGCTACCCCTATCATGTGGGCGAAGAGAACCAGGTGCGCGACTTCCTGGGCGAACTGTGCGCGCGCGGCAAAGAGCTGGGCGTAACGATCGCGCTGGAGAACATCGTCACCAACGTCAAGGCCAGCGAGATTCACTGCACGCTGGAAAATCAGGCGAAGCTCTACGGCGATCTAACCGACCTGCGCTACTGCCTCGATATCGGTCACGTCGCGCTCACCAACGCGCAGATGAAGCCGGAAATCGACGTCGTCGCCGGCAAGCTCGTCTCCTTCCACGTCAACAACAACGACGGCAGGCGCGACCTGCATCTTACGCCGGATATCGGCGAAATCGACTGGGCCGATACGCACGATTATATCCGCAGCAAGGGCTATACCGGCACGTTCGTGCTGGAAATCAACGGCCACAACGACGGAGAAAAAGTGCTGGCGCACATGGCCGGGCTTTTTGAAAAAGGAGGAAACGCCTGATGGCTGCACAGAGGCGCAGCGCGCAGCGCAGACTCAACACGCGCCGGGAATATCTGGGGTTCACCCTGTTCGTGCTTCCGGCCATTCTGTTCTTCGGCCTGTATAAATACTGGCCCATCTTCTACAGCGCCTTTCTCAGCTTCGTCAAGTGGAACTTCGTCTCGGCAATGAAGTGGGTCGGCTGGTCGAACTTCACCGCAATGTTCAACAAGCCGGTGTTCTATACGGCGGTTATAAACACGCTCAAGTATATCGTGGCGCTGCTGCCGTTCTTCATCGTGCTGCCGCTCTGCCTGGCGCTGGCGCTGCTGCATGTCCGCTCCAAGGCGCTGGCAAACAGCTATAAGGCGTTCTTCTTCGTGCCGACCATCCTGGCCTTCTCCATCATCTGCATCGTCTGGCTGTGGATGTTCAACCCGCAGTTCGGCCTGATCAACAACGTGCTCAATCTGTTCGGCATCGAGGGGCTCTCCTGGCTGAGCGACAAGAAGGCGGCCTTCTGGGCCATCGTCATGGTGTGCGGCTGGAAGTACATCGGTTCGCACATGATTATCTACATGGCCGGCCTTTTGAACATCTCGGCCGACTGCGTCGAAGCCTCCGTCATCGACGGCGCGAACGCCTGGCAGTGCTTCTGGCGCGTCAAGTTCCCGCTGCTCGCGCCTACGACGGTTTATTTGTTCACCACGTCCGTCATCTTCGCGGCAGAGCGCGCCTTCACGGCCATCCACCTGCTGACGACCGGCGGCCCGTCCTACACGACGACCAACCTGTCCTACCTCATTTACGAATACGGCTTCAAAGCGTTCAATATCGGCATGGCCAGCGCCATCGCGTTGTTCACGTCCATCTT
>SFFS01000149.1 GCA_004557805.1 Clostridiales bacterium
ACGCTGTTCAAGGCGGTCTACGGGCAATCGATCGCCGCGCATGCAAAGGAGCACCGGATGGAAAAAGCCGCCTCGCTCCTGAAGGAGACGGACGCGAGCATCGCGGAAATCTCCGCCGCCGTCGGTTACGAAAGCCAGAGCAAATTCACCGCCGAATTCCGCAAGGCGTTTCAGATGTCTCCGACGGAATACAGAAAGCGGACGCGCAAATGAGCTTCCGCAGGACATTGAAAAATTCCGGCGCATAGATTCTGGGCGCAGAGCGCCCCAAAAAACAGGCAAATCCGCCGCTTTGTCTGTTTTCGATGCACTTTGGCGCAAATGCATATGTTTTTTGCCGCCCGCGCTTGCTATAATAAGCGCGCAGGATGGATCGAAAGCCTGTGCATGGAAAGGAGCAATGAATTATGGAACAACTGGGTGAAGGCATTCGCAAACTGCTGCTGGCCGGCATCGGCGCCGCCGCCGTGACGAAGGAAAAATCGGAGATCATCCTCCGCGAGCTGGTCAAAAAGGGCGAGCTGACCGTCGAACAGGGCAAGGTGCTCAACGAGGAACTCAAGCACAACATCAAAGACGCGATCCGCGAGAATGTAACCGTCAACGTCGTTACCGACGACATGCTGGACGCGGTGGACGATATGGACGACGAGCAGCTGGCCGCGCTCAAGGAGCGCATTGCAAAGGCGGAAGCCGCCCGCAGCCATGAACAGCCCGCCGAAGAAGCGCCGGAAGCCCCCGTGGAAAGCGAAACCGCCGCTGAAACCGAAACCGAAGAAACAAAGTAAAAGAGGGATTTCCCATGCCTGCACGCACTGCAAATCGAACCGAAAACCGCCAGCGGCTGATGGAAATCATGGAGGTCATGCGCCGCCATGAAATCAGCCGCGGCATTACGCCGGAAAAGCTCTGCGCCATCATCGAGGATCTGGGCCCGACCTTCATCAAGCTCGGCCAGATCCTTTCAATGCGTTCGGATATTCTGCCGAAAAACTACTGCGAAGCGCTGACGAAGCTGCGCAGCAGCGTCGCGCCCATGCCGTTCGAGCAGGTCGCGTCCATCGTCGAGGCCTCCTATGGGCGGCCGCTGAACGAGGTTTTCTCCTCGTTCGACGAGACGGCGCTGGGCAGCGCGTCCATCGCGCAGGCGCACGCCGCCGTGCTGCAAACGGGCGAGCGCGTCGTAGTAAAAGTGCAGCGCGAGGGCATTCACGACGTGATGAGCCGCGATATCATGCTGCTCAAGCAGGCGTGCAAGGTGCTCAAATACACCCCCGCCAGCGGTCTGGTCGATTTCAACCAGGTGCTCGACGAAATGTGGGTCGTGGCGCAGGAAGAAATGAACTTTCAGACCGAGGCGGCGAACCTTGAAAAGTTCCGCCGTCTCAATGGGGACGTGGCGTTCGTCGCCTCCCCCGCGCTCTATCGCGAATACACCACCACGCACGTGCTGGTAATGGAGCGCATCGACGGCTACGGCATTGACGATAAGGCCGCGCTCAGCGCGGCGGGATACGACCTTTCCGAAATCGGCGCCAAGCTGGCGGACAACTATATCCGGCAGATCATGGAGGACGGTTTCTTCCATGCCGACCCGCACCCCGGCAATATCCGCGTGCGCGACGGCAAAATCGTCTGGCTCGATATGGGCATGATGGGCACGCTCGACGAGCGGCAGCGCGGGCTGATCGGCAAGGCCATCACCGGCGTGGCGCGCGGCGACATCAACCTCTGCCGCGACGCGGTGCTGGGGCTTGGCGAATTCCGCGGAAAAGCCGATAAGCGGCAGCTCTATCGCGACATCGAAGACCTGCTGGAAAAATACGGCTCGGCCGATCTGGGCTCAATGGATCTGGCCAGAGTGTGCGAAGATCTGACGGAAGTGATGAAGACCAACGGCATCGCCATGCCGGGCGGGCTTACGATGCTCGCGCGCGGGCTGGCGACGATCGAAGGCGTAATCGCCGATCTGAGCCCCGAAATCAACGTCATGAGCGTGGTGACGGCCCGGCTGGGCAGCGACCTGTTCAAGAATATCGACTGGCGCACGGAGCTGACGCAGGATGCGCGCGCCGTCTATGAGAGCGCGCACAAATCGCTGGAAATCCCGTCGCTCCTGGCCGATATGATGCGCACGATCCTCAAAGGCGAAGCAAACGTGGGGCTGGAGCATCACGCCGGCAGCGACATGGCGGCGCTGGCGCGCGAAATCACGCTGAAGGTGTGCGCGGCGATTGTCAGCGCGGCGCTGCTCATTTTCGGCGGCCTGCTGCGCGGCGCTTCCCCGATGGCGGGCGGCGTTTCGTGGTATACAATCGGCTGCTTTGCGCTGGCCATGGGCGTGCTGGGCTGGGCGTTCGTCTGGCGCGAGCATAAAAAGAAATAGCCGCTTTCCGGCGGCAGCGGCGTTTCGGCCCCCTGCGGCGCGAAGCGCCTTTTTTTGTCCGCTCCCCCGCCGCGTGAATTTTTTTGAAAATTTCCTGCAAAAACCTGTTGACAAATCGACGGATGTGCAGTAATATACAGCCAATCCAGAAACCGTTGAGGAAGAGGAGTACCCGTCAAGGGTCGCAGCACAGGGAGCCGTGATGAGTGGGACCACGGTATGCGGCGTGATGGCGAATGGACTTCCGAGGGCGGAGGCGAAAGCCGCAGGGCCGTAGCTCCCGACGGGATCCCGCACCCGTTATCAAGGCGGCGCGTATGATGGTACGCGTGAAATGAGCCTGCATGTGCAGGGAATCTGAGTGGCACCGCGGAATGACCGCCTCAGACGCTGATAAGTCGTCTGAGGCGTTTTTCATTCTCTCCGAAAACTTTCGGAGAATTCTCCCAAAGGAAAACGAAAGGATGGATGGATTTATGAAGAAGCTGTTTTCTCTGCTGCTGGCGCTCGCGCTCACGCTTTCCCTGACGGCCGCAGCCGCCGCCGAAGAAAAGACCTATACCATCGGTATCGCGCAGTTCGCCGAGCATCCCAGCCTGGACAACTGCCGCGAGGGCTTCATCCAGGGACTGGCCGAAAAGGGCTACGTGGAAGGCGAAAACGTGAAGTTCATCATCCAGAACGCGCAGGCTGATATGGGCATGACCCAGCAGATCGCGCAGCAGCTGGCGCAGAAGTGCGACCTCGTGTGCGCCATCGCCACCCCCATGGCGCAGGCCGCCTTCAACGCCTGCATGGACAGCGGCGTGCCCGTCATCTACACCGCCGTGAGCGACCCTGTCGCCGCAATGCTTGCCGACAGCGAAGGCAAGAGCGACAAGAACATCACCGGCACCTGCGACCTGCTGCCCGTCGAAGCGCAGCTGAAGCTGATCCGCTCCTTCCTGCCCGACGCGACGAAGATCGGCATCCTCTACACCACGAGCGAAACCAACTCCGAAAGCCAGCTCAAGCTGTATGAAGATCTGGCCGGCCAGTACGGGTTTGAAATCGTCTCCTCCGGCATCTCCACCGGCGCGGACATCCCGCTCGCATGCGACAACCTGCTGCCGCAGGTCGACTGCCTGACGAATCTCACCGACAACACCGTCGTCAGCTATCTCGCCATGGTGCTCGATAAGGCGACCGCCGCGGGCAAGCCCGTTTTCGGCAGCGAAATCGAGCAGGTCAAAAACGGCTGCATCGCTTCCGAGGGCGTTGAATATGTGGCGCTCGGCCAGCAGACCGGCCGCATGGCGGCGGAGGTTCTCGAAGGCGCTTTCGCCGGAGACATCCCGTTCTACTCCAGCGAGGGCGGCGATATGTGCTACAATCCGGAAGTAGCCGCCGCGCTCGGCGTGACCATCCCCGAAGCGGATCTGGAACGCGGCATCGACGTGACCACCGATTGATTTACGCACCCCGCAGCCCGGGAGGCGCCGCGCACGCGGCACCTCCCCTTCGTGCTGTATAAATAAGAAAGGATTTGAAAATCATGGAAAAGGTTATTCTGACGGGCGACCGTCCTACCGGCAGGCTGCACATTGGACATTACGTAGGCTCTCTTCGCCGCCGCGTAGAGTTGCAGAACACCGGTGATTACCGCAACGTGTTCATCATGATCGCCGACGCGCAGGCCCTCACCGACAATTTCGACAACCCTGAAAAGGTTCGCTCCAACATCACTGAGGTGGCGCTGGACTACCTGTCCGTTGGGCTCGATCCGAAAATTTCCACGATTTTCATCCAGTCGCTCATTCCCGAGCTGACCGAGCTTTCGTTCTACTATATGAACCTCGTCACCGTTTCCCGCCTGCAGCGCAACCCCACCGTCAAGGCCGAAATCCAGCAGAAAAACTTTGAAGCCAGCATCCCGGTGGGCTTCATGTGCTATCCCATCAGCCAGGCAGCGGATATCACCGCCTTCAAGGCGACCACCGTGCCCGTGGGCGAGGATCAGCTGCCGATGATCGAGCAGACGAAGGAAATCGTCCATAAGTTTAACGAAATCTACGCGCCCGTGCTCGTCGAACCGAACGCGCTGCTCCCCCAGCGCGCCGCCTGCAATCGCCTGCCCGGCACCGACGGCAAGGCCAAGATGAGCAAATCGCTCGGCAACTGCATCTATCTGGCCGACAGCGCCGATTCCATCAAGCAGAAGGTCATGAGCATGTACACCGACCCGCTGCATGTGCAGGTTTCCGATCCCGGCCACCTCGAGGGCAACACCGTGTTCACCTACCTCGACGCGTTCTGCAAGCCGGAGCATTTCGGCCGCTATCTGCCCGATTACGCGAACCTCGACGAACTCAAGGCGCACTATCAGCGCGGCGGCCTGGGCGATGTGAAGGTGAAGCGCTTCTTGAATTCCATCCTTCAGGAAGAACTCGAGCCCATCCGCACACGCCGCGAAGAACTGGCCCGCGATATGGACTCCGTGACCGAACTGCTGCGCGTGAGCAGCCTGAAGGCCCGCGAGGTCGCAGGCAAGACGCTCTCCGAAGTCCGTCATGCGATGAAGATCGACTATTTCGGATAAAGGAAGCGCGCTGAACTGCTCCGAAAAAAGCAGGCGCTTCCGATCCATCCCGGAAGCGCCTGCTTTCATTTTTTTGCGGCGCGGCGCGCCGCTTCGTCAGTCGGGTTCGGACAGCCCCGTAAACCGCGCCATCACCCGCACCAGTTCCACCGCGCTTTCCATCGTGCCGCTTTCGGCGAAAATGCGGATGCGCGGCTCGGTGCCCGAGAAGCGGGCGCTCACCCAGCCGTCCTCAAAGTAAACCTTGCAGCCGTCCATGTAATTGACGCGCTGCACCGGGCGCGTAAACGCGGGAAGCCGCTTTTCCTGCATCAGCAGACGGTCGATTTCCGCGCGGTTTTTCTCCGTCAGCGCCCAATCGTATTCGGCCATGTGCATCTCGCCGTAGCGCTCGTAGATCTCCTCTCCCAGTTCGGAGAGCGTCTTTCTCGTCGCGCAGAGCATTTCCACCAGAAGCGACGCCGCATACAGGCCGTCCTTTCCGCGGATATGGCCGCGCACGGTCAGCCCGCCGGACGATTCTCCGCCAATGATCGCGTCGTATTCGTCCATCGCAGCCGAGATGTATTTGAACCCGACCGGCACTTCATGGCATACCTGCCCAAAATCGGCGGCCACGCGGTCCAGCAGATGCGTGGTGGAAAGATTGCGCACCACGTCGCCGCGCCACCCTTTATATTTGAGCAGATAATAATACAGCAGTACCAGCACTTCGTTTGCGGATACGTACGTGCCCTTTTCGTCCACAATGCCCAGCCGGTCGGCGTCCCCGTCGGTCGCGATGCCCAGCAGCGCATGATGATCGAGCACGGCCGCCTGTAAATCGCGCAGCGTTTCGGGGTTCGGCGCGGGCAGATGCCCGCCGAAAAAAGCGTCGTGCCGGTCGTTGATGACGTTGATATCGCAGCGCGCGGTATAGAAAATGGTCAGAATGCCCGCCAGGCTCACGCCGTACATCGGATCGACCACAACGCGCGGACGGCGCGCACGGATCGCAGGCATGTCGATCTGCGCCATGATGGAATCGAGATAATCGTCGCGCGGGTCGATCAGGCGGATTTTTCCGGCGGCAACCGCCTCGTCAAACTGGGAGCCGGCGGCGATCACAAGGCCGTAGCTCTGCCGGGCGTAGTCCGTCAGCACCGCTTCAAAATCGCTCTCGGCCACGTCTT
>SFFS01000150.1 GCA_004557805.1 Clostridiales bacterium
TCACGCGCAGAATCTGGTTGTCGCCCGTCATGCGCGGGCCCCAGATTTCCTTCGTAATGAACTCATACGTCAGCACCTTGCCCGCATAGCGCCCCAGCAGCGCCACCATCTTGTATTCGTTCTGCGTCAGCCCCACGTCGCGCCCTTCGACATAGACGCGCCGCTTGTCATAATCGATCACCAGCCCGCCGCACTCGTATCTGCCCGTCTGCACGACGGCCTCGTTCACGCCCTTAACGTGCGCGTGCCGGATGGCCGTGCGGATGCGCGCGAGCAGCTCGCTCGTGCCGAACGGCTTGGCGAGATAATCGTCCGCACCGGCGTCGAGCGCCTCGACCTTGTCGCGCTCGTGCGTGCGCGCGGAAACGACGACGATCGGCACCTGCGACCATTCGCGCACCGAGCGGATGATCTTCATGCCGTCCATGTCCGGCAGGCCCAGATCGAGCAGCACCAGGTCGGGGCAATGCGAGGTGATCATCATGTATGCGTCCGCGCCGCGCGTGGCCTCCAGCACTTCGTAGCCGTTGGCCGTCAGCACCGCGCTGATGAAACTGCGAATGCTGTGCTCGTCTTCCACAACCAGAATTACATTTTTGATTGGCATACAGGTTCCTCCGTCAGAGGCAGCGTGAAGTAGAACAGCGCGCCGCCCGTTTTGTTATTTTCCGCATGCACGGCTCCGCCGTGCGCCTTAACGATCGTCACGCAGACGGAAAGCCCGATGCCCATGCCGCGGCTTGCGTCCACGCTGTGCGATACCTTGAGCGATCCGTCGAACAGGTGCGGCAGATCGACCGCCGGAATGCCTCGTCCGTTGTCGAGGATGGAAAAGACCGCATTCTCGCCCTCGCGCCGCACGCTCAGGTCGATCGTCACGTTTTCTCCGCCGTGCTGCGCCGCGTTTTCCAGCAGGTTCACGAGCACCTGCCGGATGAGAATGGCGTCCATGGGCACCATCAGCAGCTCGTCCGGCGCGGAGACGTTCACCTTCATCTGCGGATAGCGCTTTCGAAAGGCCATCAGCGCCGCCGCGATCACTTCCTCGGCGGCCTCCTCGCGCTTGACCAGCTTCGTCTCGCCGCTGCTGATGCGCGTGATGGAAAGCAGATTCTCCACCATGCGGATGAGCCACTGCGAATCCTCGCTGATGTCATGCAGCAGCTCCTGCTCCTGCGGCCAGGGCATCTGTCCCTTCTGCTCGAGAATCGCCGTCGCCGCGCCGCTGATGCCCGTGAGCGGCGTGCGCAGATCGTGCGAGATGGCGCGCAGGAGATTTCCGCGCATTTTTTCCTTTTCCGCCTCGGCGCGCACGCTTTCCTGCTGCTTGATCTGCGTCGTCATCGCGCTGGTGACGACGGATACGGCGAGCATTACCAGAAACGTGAGCGGATAGCCGGAAATGGAGAAGTTCAGTTCGAAGTAGGGGTAGGTGAACACATAGTTCACGCAGATCACGCTCAGGAACGAAGCGGCGATGCCATAAAGATACGCGCTCGTCAGCCGCGAAATGAGGAACACCGCCAGAACAAAAATCATCGAAACGTATGCGTCCGTGGGTTCCACCTTCTGCAGCATGAACCCGAGCACTGTCGCCAGCGCCATGATGCTCACAGAGATCAGAATATCGCGCAGCGCCGCCGCGCAGCGCGCTCGTTTTTCCTTCACATAAATCACCGCACTGATTATAGCATACCAAGCCCCGCGCCGTGCAGACGCAGGGCTTGGCTGCGTGTCAATTTTTCGTTAAAAATTCACCGGTGGCCGATGGAGTACATCAAAATCCCGGCAGCGACGGCGGCGTTCATCGATTCGACATGCCCCGCCATAGGGAGCGCCAGCCGGTGCGTGGAAAGCGCGCGCACCGCGGGGGTCACGCCGTTCCCCTCGCTGCCGATGACCAGCGCCAGCGGCGCTTTCAGCCCCGGCAGCGCGGCAAAAAAATCCTCGCCGCCCAATTCCGTCGAGACGACGGAGAAGCCGCGTTCCTTCAGGGCGCTGAGCGCCCCTGCAAGTTCGCCCCGCCATACCGGCATGCGGTAAACGCTGCCCATCGTGGCGCGCACCGTTTTGGGGGCGAACACATCGGCGCAGGCGGGCGAAAGCAGCGCGCCGGAAAAGCCCGCCGCTTCGGCCGTGCGCAGCATGGTGCCCACGTTGCCCGGATCCTGCACGCCGTCGAGCGCAAGCACAAGTCCCTCCGCCCTGGCCGCGTCCAGCGGCGCGGGAATGCGCACCGCGGCGGCCACGCCCTGCGGCGTTTTCGTTTCGCACACGGTTTCCATGATGCGCGCAGGCACGACGAGCACGTCTCTCGCCCGCGTTGTCAGCGCGGAAAACTCGTCGAGCCGTTCCTTTTCGACGAGCAGCGTCTCCACCTGCGCCCACTCGAACGCCTCGCGGCACAGCTTGCGGCCCTCGGCCAGAAAAAGCCCCGTCTCCGCGCGGCCCTTCGCCTGGCGCAGTGCGCGCAGGGCGGCGACGCGCGGGTTCTGCGCGCTGGTAATTTCAAGCATGGAAAACCTCCGATAGCAAAAAGGAACGGCCGAAACCGTTCCTTTGATGTGCGCGTTTCTTACGCGTTCTTGGCAACCTCGACCAGCGCGGCGAAACCGGCGGCGTCGTTGATCGCCATATCGGCCAGCATCTTGCGGTTGACGTTGACGTTGGCCTTCTTCAGGCCGTTGATGAACGTGGAGTAGCTCATGCCGTTGGCGCGGGTAGCCGCGTTGATGCGGACGATCCACAGGCGGCGGAAATCGCGCTTGCGGAGCTTACGGCCGGTGTAGGCGTAGCGCAGAGAGCGCCGCACCTGTTCGGAAGCCGCGCGGTACTGCTTGGACTTCGCGCCCCAGTAGCCCTTCGCAAGCTTAAAAATCTTCCTGCGCTTCTTATGGGCGTTCACAGCCCTCTTAATTCTTGCCATTTATAGAACCTTCCTTTCGCAGAATGCGTCGTTTTTTCGCCTGGAGTCGTTCCCCTTACTTATTTGTAGGGGATCAGCTTCTTCATCTTCTTGACTTCGGTGGAATCGACGAAGCCGGCGTGGCGCAGGTTCCTCTTCTGCTTCGGGGACTTGCTGGCCATGATGTGGTTGCGGAACGCCTTGGAACGCTTGATCTTGCCGGTCTTGGTCAGCGAAAGACGCTTGGCCGCGCCGCGGTGTGTTTTCAGTTTAGGCATGGTCTTCCTCCTTGCGGTTATTTTACTTCTTTGTTTTCCTTCGGGGCCAGGATCATAATCATATGACGGCCTTCCACGAGGGGCTTGCGCTCCACAACGCACTTGTCTTTCATGCGGTCGTAGAAGTCGTTCATGACCTGCGCGCCGATCTCGGTGTGCGTGATCTGGCGGCCGCGGAAGCGGATCGATACCTTGACCTTGTTGCCGTCGGCCAGGAAGCGGAGGGCGTTCTTCATTTTGACCTGAACGTCGTTCTCCTCGATAGTGGCGGAGAGCTGCACTTCCTTGAGCGTGATGACCCTCTGATTCTTGCGGTTTTCGCGCTGGCGCTTGGACTGCTCGTAGCGGAACTTATCGTAGTTCATAAGTTTGCACACGGCAGGCGCCGCGTTGCCCTGAATGCGCACCAGGTCGAGCTGACGCTCCTCGGCGATTTCCAGCGCGCGCTTGGTGGGCATGATGCCCAGCTGCTCGCCGGTTTCGCTGATGACGCGCACCTCACGGTCGCGAATCTCGTCATTAATCATCAAGTCGCTGATATCGACGCACCTCCTTAAGAAAATACAAAAGAGCGGGTAAACACCCGCTCTCAGAGCATAGCAAAAGAATTGCCACGACCGCGCCTGATTCATCGATCGGCGGGTGAGAAGCGGGCGGCTTCCACTTACAGCAGACGTATCATACCACGTCCGGCAGTTTCTGTCAAGGGCAAAGCGAAGGTTTCGGGCTTTTTTTCGGCGCTTCCGCGCACTGTTCTGCGGAAAGCTTCCGCTCAGCCGTTCCAGGTTTCGTCGGCAATCGCGCCGCCCAGGCACACCTCACCGTCATAGAGCACCACGCTCTGTCCCGGCGTAACCGCGCGCTGCGGCTCGTATGCCGTCACGAGCAGCCCGCCGTTTCCATCCGTTTCCACATGCACGCGCTGATCGGGCTGGCGGTAGCGGTATTTGGCCGTGCAGTCGAACGACTTTGCCGGCGCTCCGCCCGCAATCCATGTCGCCTGCGAGGCGCGGCAATGCGTCGTATACAGCTTCGGCGAATCCTCGCCCTGCGCCACGACAAGTCGGTTGCGCTGCAAGTCCTTTTCGATGACGAACCAGCGCCCGCCGTCTCCGCCCTTCTGGCCGCCGATTCCCAGCCCGCGGCGCTGGCCGAGCGTATAATACATCAGCCCGTCGTGACGGCCGAGCGTCTCGCCCGCCTCCGTGACGATCGGACCCGGCTGCGCAGGCAGGAAGCTCTGCAAAAAGGGTTTGAAGTCGCGTTCGCCGATGAAGCACACGCCGGTCGAGTCGCGCTTTTTCGCAACGGGAAGCCCCGCCTCGCCTGCAAGCGCGCGCACTTCAGCCTTCGTCAGCCCGCCGACGGGGAACACGGCTTTGCTCAGCGGCGGCTGCGAGAGCATATACAGGAAATAGCTCTGATCCTTGTTCCCGTCCACACCGCGCAGCAGCTTCACGCCGTCCGCGTCTTCGCGCAGGCGGCAGAAGTGCCCCGTCGCCAGGCGCTCCGCGCCCAGCTTCATCGCAAAATCGAGAAACGCCTTGAACTTGATCTCGCGGTTGCACAGAACGTCCGGATTCGGCGTGCGGCCCCTGCGGTATTCGTCGAGGAAAAGCGAGAACACGCGCTCGCGGTATTCCCTGGCGAAGTTGACGGAATAATACGGCACGTCGATCTTTTCGCAGCAGGCCTGCACGTCCTGCCAGTCGGCCGTGGCGGTGCAGACGCCCTCGTCGTCCTTTTCCTCCCAGTTTTTCATGAAAACACCGATCACGTCGTGGCCTGCGCGCTTGAGAAGCAGCGCGCTTACGGCCGAATCGACCCCGCCGGACATTCCTACAACGATGCGCATCCGTTACCTCCCAGAAAGCAGCTTATCGATATACGCGCATGCTTCGCGCGTGATGGTTTCAACGTCGTGGCTCGCGTCGATGCGCTTGATGCGCTGCGGGTTCGTGTCGGCCAGCAGATCGTATCCGTCGCGCGCGCGCTTGAAAAACGCCTCGCCCGCGCGTTCGAGCCGGTCAAGCTTCGTAGCGGAGCTGCGGCGCAGGAACGCCGTTTCCGGATCGAGCGCGAAGAGCAGCGTCAGATCGGGCATCGTGCCGTCGACGGCGGGCGCGTTGATCTGCGCCACGGTTTCCATGCCCAATTCGCGCCCCGCGCCCTGATAGGCGATCGACGAATCGACGAACCGGTCGCACAGCACAACCTGGCCGCGCTCCAGCGCGGGACGAATCACCTTCCGCACATGCTCGCAGCGCGAGGCGGCATACAGGAGCGCCTCCGTTTCGGCGCACATCGTCTTGGCGGGATCGAGAATCAGCCCGCGAATATCCTCCGCAATAGGCGTGCCGCCCGGCTCTCGCGTATGCACCACTTCATAGCCGCGCCGCCGGATATGCTCGGTGATGGCGTTGATCTGCGTGGTTTTCCCGCAGCCGTCCAGCCCTTCGATGGAGATAAAAAAGCCGCGCTGTACGGGCGCTTTCGCGCCGGTGAGAACCTCCGCCGCTTCCTGCGGCGTATACGCCAGCGCGTCCGCGCCGTGTTCCGTCAGCTCCTCGGCCGTTCCGAACCCCCACGCCGCGCCGATCGCATCCAGCCCGACGGCCTTGGCCGCATCCATATCGAACATCCTGTCGCCCACCATCGCCGCGCGCGCATATCGCGCCGGAAGCGCCATTTTGAGAATCGCTTCCTTGCTGACGTTCGCGTCGATGGTGCGCTTGCCGATCACCCGGTCGAAGAAGCGCGTCAGCCCGAAGTGATCGAGCAGCCGCTGCACCAGAGCCTGCGGCTTCGCGCTGGCCACGGCCACATACGCGCCCTCCGCGCGCAGCTGCCGCAAAAGCTGCGGAACGCCCATATAGACTTGCGCGTCGTAAAGCATGCCGCCCTCGTATTCCTCGCGGAAATGCGCGTAGAACGTATCGG
>SFFS01000151.1 GCA_004557805.1 Clostridiales bacterium
CCACGTCGTTATAATCGGCGATCACATCGGCGAAGATCGCCAGCAGGACGATCACCGTCAGCACGAGCAGCGCCGCCAGCGCCACCCTGTTGCGGGCGAAGTTGCGGCAGACGTCGCGGAAATGTCCGTGCGGAGTGGAGAGGGCGATTTTCTTCTTTTTAAAGAGGCTCATGCTTTCTTCCCTTCCGCAAACGATTTGGCCGCCACGCGCGGATCGAGCAGCGCATAGGAAAGATCGACCGCCAGCATAATCAGCATGAACAGCCCGGACAGAAGAACCACCGAGGCCATGATGATCGGCGCATCCTGCGCGTGAATGGCGTTGAGGATGACGTTGCCGAAGCCCGGCAGGCCGAATACGTTTTCCACGATGACCGAGCCGCCCAGCAGCGCGGCGAAATCCATGCCCACCTGCGTGACGACCGGCATCATCGCGTTGCGCAGCTCATGATGGAAAATGATGCGCATCGGGCTGCAGCCCTTCGCCTTGGCGGTCTGGATATAATCCTGATTGATGACGTCAAGCATCGTCGAGCGCGACATGCGCGAGATGAACGCCATGGACGGAAGCGAAAGCGAAAGCACCGGCATGATATAGCTTTTGAAGCTGCCGATACCGTTGGAGGGCAGCCATTCCAGCCGGAGCGAAAACAGAAGCAGCATCAGAATGCCGAGGAAGAACGTGGGGATCGAGGCGAAAAACAGCCCCGTCACCGTCGTAATCATATCGACGGCGGAGTATTTTTTTACGGCGGCGGTTACGCCGATGGGCACGCCCAGCAGGCACGCCACCAGCATCGAAAAGAACGCCAGCTTCAGCGTCGTGGGGAATTTGGGCAGAAGAATATCAAACACCGGGCGGTGATACTGATACGATTCGCCGAAATCGCCGTGCAGCGCGGAGACGATATAGCGCGCGTACTGCGTCGGCAGCGGATCGTTGTAGCCGAGAGAATCGTTCAGCGCGTCGACCTGCTCCTGCGTGGCCTGAATGCCGAGGATGATCCGGCCGGGCGTGTTGGGCATCAGATGCAGGATAAAATAGACGATGAAGATAATCAGCAGCATCGTCGGGATGATGATGAGCGTGCGCTTGAGCGCATAGCGAAGCATGACCGTCACTCCCCGTCCGCGCCTTCGCGGCTTTCCGCCGAAGGGGGAATAAAATATACGGTATTATAATGCGCAAAAATTAGAAATGCAATAAGGAATGGCAGAAAGCTGCAAAATAATATGTTTTTCGCGCGCATCACGCCCGCTTTGTCAGGGTATGCAATGAAATTTCAAAAAAGGAAAAATGCAATTTGAATCTAAAAGCGGATAAACATGCAAAAAGACGGCGCGCCTGAAGGATGCACGCCGCAATTTTTTCGGCGGCACAGCCGCCCTGGAATTCAATTTTCGGTCATGCTCGCGGTCAATGCGCGGGGAACGGCGATTCGCCCAGCACGCCATGGAAAACGGCGCGCACCGCGTCGTCGCAGTCGGCGTCGTCTACGCCGAACAGCAGCGTGCGCCCGCCCGCGCCGTAGTCGAGCATCCGCACGCGCAGCCCGGCGTCCGCCAGCGCGGCCAGCACACGCGCGGCCACGCCGCTTCTGCCGCGCATGCCGCCGCCTACCACAGCCGCCAGCGCCAGGGGAACGCCCGCTTCTACGGTTTCCGCGTCGAGCGCGTCGAGCAGCGCGCGGACGACGGCCTGCTTCTGCGGCGCAAGCGCCGCTTCGGGCACGACCAGGCAGAGCGTATCCACGCCGCTGAGCATGTGCTCCAGCGGCACATGAAACCGTTCCAGCGTTTCCAGCGCTCTGCGCGCGAACGCGGGATCGGCGCGCAGCAGCGTTTTTTCGATCATGACGGGCGTGAACCCGCGCCGCGCCGCCACGCCCGCAACGGCTTGCCCGGAGGACGAGCCGAACGGATGGATGAGCGTGCCGGGGGCCTGCGGTTCGCGCGTGGAGCGGATGACGATGGGAATGCCCGCCTCGCGCACGGGCAGCACGGCTTCCTCCTGCAAAACGCCTGCGCCCATGGCCGAAATTTCGCGCAGTTCGCGATAGTCGAGGCTTGCGATGGGCTGCGCTTCGGGTACGACGCGCGGATCGGCCGAGAATACGCCCGGCACGTCGGTCCAGTTTTCGTAAAGCGACGCGCCCAGCGCAGCGGCGGCGACTGCGCCCGTAATGTCCGAGCCGCCGCGCGGGAACGTGCGCACCGCGCCGTCCGCAGCCGCGCCGTAAAAGCCGGGCAGCACCAGCCCGCCGTCCCGCGGCAGCGCGGCCTTCAGCGCGGAGCGCGTTTTTTCCATGTCGCATCCGCCGTCCGGCAAAAAGAACACGCCCTGCGCCGCGTCGAGAAATTTCCAGCCCATCAGCCGCGCCAGCAGCTTTCCGGACAGGTATTCGCCGCGGCTGAGCGTCCAGTCGCGGCTTTGCCGCGGCAGCTCGCTCGCAATTTCGCCGAGCGCCCCGTCGAGAAGGCCGGGGAATCCGAGTTCCGACGCGATTTTGCGGAACCTTTCCGCGACAGGCGCAAACGACGCGCCGCATGTATGACAGGCCAGCAGCAGGTCGGTGATTTTCTCATCGCCCTCCCGGCGGCGGCCGGGCGCGGAGGGCACCGCAACGCGCCTGCGCGCGTCTTTTTTCAAAAGCTCCGCCGTGCGGAGAAAGCGCGCTGCGTCGCAGAGCGACGTGCCGCCGAACTTGCAAACAATCACGGAAAAAGCTCCTTTCCGATAAAAAGCGTTCACGCCGGGACAAAGGGCCGCGACTCGCCGGAAAACGCCGTTTTTTCAGCGGCCCGTTCGCTTGCAGTTTATGTTCTGCGAAAAAGGAGCGTGCATGCGTCGCGAATGCAATTCCCCTTGACGTTTGCGCGGTTTTCATGTATTCTGTATCAGGCGTAACGGCGCTTTTTCGCCATGCGCCGGGAGGGGTTAACGGATGAATCCGACCGAAAACCTGTTGGTGAAACTGCTCGACTGCGCGATACATGAAACCCCGCTGCCGCCGGAATGCGCCGCAAACGCGGATTGGGCGGACGTATTGGAGATGGCGCAGAGCCACCATATCGACGCGCTGCTGCTTGACGCGGCGCTGTCGCTGCCGGAGGGCATGGCGCCTGCGGGCGACGTGCGCGAGCGATGGCAGGCGCTTGCGATGAACACGGCCATGAGCCAGGGCGCGCTGGCCATTCAGGCGAGCATGCTGCTTTCCGCGCTGGACGGCGCGGGCATAAAGGCCGTAATGATTAAGGGGATGGCGCTCAAGGCGCTTTATCCGCAGCCCGATCTGCGTACGATGAGCGATCTGGATCTGCTCGTCGCTCCGGCGCAGCAGGCCGCCGCGCATGCGGCCATGGAAGAAATCGGCTATACGGTCGTCGAGCGCGAGCCGGGCGTGGACGTGATGCGCGCGCCCGAGGGGCTGCGCGTGGAATTGCACGAGCGGCTTTTCGACAAGACCGAGGAGGGCTTCCTTGCAAAACTCGACGAGCAGGCGCTTTTCAGCGTCGAGAGCGCCGTGCGCGAGGAGGTCTATTTCGGCGAGGCGTGGGTGTTCCCGCCGCAGACGCATCTGGCGTTTCTGCTGCTGCACATGGCAAAGCACCTCATCACCACGGGCTTTGGGCTGCGCCAGCTGGCCGACTACGCGCTGTTTCTGGAAAAGCGCGGCGGCGAGATTGATTTTCCCGCGCTGCGCGCGGAAATGCGCCGCCTGTCGCTCGAGGGGATGACCGACGCGCTGACGAACCTGTGCCGGCGCTATCTGTCGCTGCCGGAGGGGCCGTGGGATCCGAAACGGAACTGCGACGCCGAAGGGAACGAGCTTTTGCGGGATATTCTCGCGGCAGGCGTTTTCGGCAAGAGCTCGAAGGAACGCACGCGCAGCGCGGCGGTGGTCTACCGCAGTTTTGAAACGTCGGACGGCGATAAGGGGCGGCTTCGCCGCGCGCTGTTCCCGTCGGCGCGGACGCTCAAGGCGCCGTACCTGTATGCGCGCAACCATCCGTGGCTGCTGCCGGCGGCATGGGTGCATCGCTTTTTCAACTATGCCGTCGCGCGCCTGACCGGGCGCGTCTCGCGCGAGGAGGGCGCGGAGGGCATGCGAATCGCCGACGAGCGGCTGCGGTTGCTGAGCGATCTGGGCATGCGCGGCAGGAAAAAATAAATTCAACCAAAGCCGGAGACCCCGGAAAAAATAAGGAGGAGAAAACCATGGCGGAGGAAAACAAGAACCAGCAGAACCAGAAGATCGATCTGAACGATGCGATTCTCTTTCATAAAATCGGCCGTTTCCCGGTGGATAACGTGCCTCAGGAACTGATCGATATGTATCACATCACGCCCGAAATGCTCAAGGAAATCGAGCCGGGCATGGAGAGCACCTTCACCATCCAGCAGGTGAACGTCGGCGTGCGCAAGGGCTATCTGCTGCGCAAGGTCGGCGACGCGTATATGGTCATGCCGACCGGCCCGCGCATGAAGGAATACCGCGGCATGATTACGCTCAACGAAACGGGCGCGTTCCTTTTCAAAGAGGCGCAGAAACCCGACGCGTCCCGCCGTTCGCTGATCGACGCGGCCATGGCCGAATACAAAGTGGGCGAACCGGAAGCCGCCGAGAACGTCGATTCGTTCATCCAGCAGTGCGCCGAGTGCCGCCTTTTTGCGCAGATCAACCATGAAATCGTGATCTACAACGATCCGCAGGGCGAGTCTGAGGAGGCTCCGAAGGAATGACGAACGGCCTGTATTCCGAAGAGGAAGCGCTGCGCATCCGGCAGGAGAACTACGAAAAGACGCAGGCTTTTAACGCCTGGCAGCAGATGATGCTGGCGCAGGCCAGGGCGATGCATATCCCGCATAAGGGAACCTTCGAGCTGACGCCCTTTTGCAGCCTGAAGTGCAAGATGTGCTATATGCGTCTCGACCCTGAGCAGGCGGCGAAGCAGGGCCGGCTGCTGACGGCGGAGGAATGGATTCGCTTGGGCAAAATGGCGTTCGACGCGGGTACGGTCGATCTGCTGCTGACGGGCGGCGAACCGCTGCTGCGCAAGGATTTTGCCGAAATTTACACCGCGCTGTCCGATATGGGCTTCCTGCTGCGCATCTTCACCAACGGCACCATGTTCAACGACGAGACCATGGCGCTCATGCGCGACCGGCCGCCGCAGTCGATGGAAATTACGATGTACGGCGCGAGTCCGGAAACGTATCAGCGCGTGGGCGGCTGGGCCGAAGGCTATGAGCGCGCCGTGCGCGCCATAGATTCTCTGCGCGAATTCCTGCCCTCGCTCAAGCTCAAGGGCACGCTCATCCGCGAGAGCCTCGACGATTACGACGCGATGAAGAAATTCGCCGCCGAGCGCGCGCTGCCGATGGATTTCTGCATCCAGCCGCTGCCCGCCGTGCGAGGAGCCTGCTCGCAGGCGCTCCAGTGCCGTCTGGGCGTGGAAGAACTGGTGAAATTCAGCCATGAAAAGAACATCACGCCCTTCAACGAAGGCTGCGAGCCGGTCGATCCGAACGAGCGCGCCGCCGTGTTCTGCGGGGCGGGAATCGTTACCTATACCGTCCAGTGGAACGGCGATATGGTCGCCTGCAACATGGACGACGATCCGAACCGCGTAATCGCGCGCCCGCTCGAGGAAGGCTTCGACGCCGCATGGGAAAAAATCGGCAATTTTGCCGATGGGAAGCCGCTGCCCGAGCCGTGCAAAACGTGCGAAATTTACGCCCAGTGCGGCTGCTGCGCCGTGCATCACCGGCAGGAGAGCGGGGATTACGCCGTGCCCGCGCGCTATGTGTGCGATTACCATCGCCTGATGGAGAACTTGCCGCCGCTGCCCGACGAGACGTTCGCAGGGCAGAAGAAGACCTGATTATGGCGCTGTTTTCGTTTGACGGCCGGTTCGGAATGTTCGATGTGACTCCGGTCGAAAACATGTTTTTGCAGGAATACCTGCCGGGAGCGAACGGCGATTTCGTCAAGGTGTATCTCTACGGGCTGATGCAGTGCTATCACCCGGTGGAGAGCGCGTCGCTCGATACCATGGCGCGCGAACTGCGCATGGAAAAGCAGCAGGTGGAAAACGCATACGCCTACTGGGAGCGG
>SFFS01000152.1 GCA_004557805.1 Clostridiales bacterium
CACACGTCGTTCACCTCGCTCGACGTCTCCCCCATCATCGAAGACGACGAGTTCACCATTAACTGGGACGACGTGCGCATCGATACCTACCGCGCCACCGGCGCCGGCGGCCAGCACATCAACCGTACCGACTCGGCCGTGCGTATGACGCACATCCCGACGGGCATCGTGGTGCAGTGCCAGAACGAGCGCAGCCAGATTCAGAACCGCGAAGTCTGCGTGCGCATGCTCAAATCGAAGCTGCTGGAACTGCGCGAACGCGAAAAAGAAGAGAAAATGGCCGAAATCAAGGGCGAAATGAAGAAGATCGAATGGGGCAGCCAGATTCGCTCCTACGTTTTCCAGCCATATACCATGGTCAAGGATCATCGCACCGGCTACGAGGACGGCGACGTCGACGCTGTGATGGACGGCGAAATCGACGGCTTCGTGCGCGCGTATCTGCAAATGCAATGAGGCGGCTCTGTGCCGCTGCGGCGCTGTTTTTCGTGCTGACGGCGTGTCTGTATCTCTGCATCGCCGCGTTTGCGTTCAACCCCAACGTCTATTCGCAGGAGCCGCCGTTCGACCGCATGGCGCAGGAAACGGCGGCCTATCTGCGCGGAAATCAGGCTGCTCTCTCCCCCGAACTGTTCGGCGAGCAGGAGCGGCAGCACATGGCCGACGTGCTCGGCCTGTTCCGCTTCGGGCGGCGGACGGCGTTTTTTTTAGGCGCGCTGGGCGCGCTCTGCATCTGCGCCGGCTGGCGGGAAAAGCGATATTTCTGGATTGGCGCAGCCGTTTTTACGGGGCTGACCGGCGCGCTGGCCGTCTGGGCTGCGCTCGACTTTACCGGCTGGTTCACGGCGATGCACCGCATGGCGTTTTCCAACGACCTTTGGCTGTTCGACGCTTCCTCGCCGCTGATTCAGATGATGCCGGAATCGTTCTTCGTCTCCGCAGCGGAGTTGATCGGCGGAATGCTGCTGGCGTGCGTCTGCGGCGCGTTTCTGTTCGGATTCTTATGTAAAGGGAAAAAGGCATGAGCTACATGGAACTGGCCCGCATCAAGGCGGACAACCTCATTTCGGCGCGCCATGCGCGCATACTGGCCATCGAATCCTCATGCGACGAGACGGCTGCCGCCATCGTCGAGGACGGACGCACGGTGCTCTCCAACGTCATCGCCTCGCAGGTGGAAACGCATGCGCTCTACGGCGGCGTAGTGCCGGAAATCGCGTCGCGTCAGCACATCGAGGCATGCGACGCGGTTGTGCAGCGCGCGCTGGACGATGCGAATGTGCGGCTTTCCGATCTGGACGCAATCGCCGTTACCTACGGTCCCGGCCTGGTCGGCGCACTGCTGGTAGGCGTCAGCTGCGCCAAGGCGCTGGCCTACGGCGCGAACCTGCCGTTGATTCCGGTTAACCACATCGAGGGGCATATCTGCGCCAACTATATCGCGCACGCCGATCTGGAGCCGCCGTTCATCTGCCTTGTCGCAAGCGGCGGGCATTCGCACGTCGTGGAAGTCACCGATTACGGCGAATACCGCCTGCGGGGCAACACGCTTGACGACGCGGCGGGCGAAGCGTTCGACAAGGCCGCGCGCGTGCTGTCGATCCCCTATCCGGGCGGGCCGCTGCTCGACAAGCTGGCCTGGGAGGGCAACCCGAACGCGCTGGCGCTGCCAAAACCGCGGCTCGAAGGCAGGTATGATTTCAGCTTCAGCGGCCTGAAAACAGCGCTCATCAACCGTGTGCATCAGCTGCACCAGGCCGGGCAGGACGTTCCGGCGGCGGACATCGCCGCGTCGTTTCGCAAGGCCGTCGTCGATCAGCTTGTCAGCAAAGCGCTGCTGGCCGCGCGCGAGCACGGCGCGAAGGCGCTTGCCGTTGCGGGCGGCGTAGCTGCGAACAGCCTGCTCCGTCAGGAACTGACCGAAGGCGCGCAAAAGCTGCGCATCCCCTGCTACATGCCTCCGCTCAGCCTCTGCACCGACAATGCCGCGATGATCGGCAGCGCCGCCTTCTGGCAGTTGCTGCGCGGCGAGCTCGCCGCACTCGATCTGAACGCCGAGCCGGGGCTGGAGCTGCCGGTGTGACGAGAGATAAAACATTTTTTGCGAGAACCCTTTCTTTTCAGCAGAAAAGTAAGGGTTCTCGCGCTCTCCCAAAGAAAAGGCGTTTTTCAGCCTTTCATAAAAAAAGCTGCCCGTTCTTCTCTGCGAAGAACGGACGGCCTGTTTCTTTTTCCGTTGCGTCACATTCCGCGTTCGCGGTCATACGCTTCCCACAGCGGGCGGTAAATCGCCACTGCGGCGTTATGTTCCTCGAGCGTCTTGGAGAAATAGAGCGTGCCCTCTTCCGGACTGGTCGAGCAGAAGTACAGATACTTCTCGGCCACATAGGTTTCGTCCGGATAAAGCGCCGCAGTGATCGCCGCCTTCGATGGACTGCATATTGGCCCTACGGGCAATCCCTGATTCTTATAGGTGTTGTAAGGCGAATCAACGCCCGTTTCGGCGCTCGTCAGCGCCATCTTACCCGAGTGCGTCGCGTATTGCACCGTCACGTCGGAGCCGAGGGTCATCCCAGCGTCCAGCCGGTTATGGAACACGGCCGAAACCTTCGCGAAGTCCTCCGCCTTGGCTTCTTTTTCAATCATCGAAGCGAGCGTAATCACTTCGTCCATTGTCATGCCGATCTCCTCTGCGCGGTCGTGACAGGTCGCGTCGTACACCGTCTCCACCTGCGAAAGCAGCTTTTTGATTACGCTCTCCAGCGTCGCGCTGGTATAAATTTCGTAGGTATCGGGCGCGAGGTAGCCCTCGAGCAGATACAGCCGCTGCGCGGCGGTTCCCGTGCTCAGCACGTCCGCAATATAATAGTAGGCGCTGAACATATCGGCGTCGTTGCACATATCGCGCACGGCCTGCTCACTCTCGGCCACGCCCAGCCGCGTCAGATAGGCCGCGATATCCTCGACGTTCCAGCCGGGAATGATCGTGATCTTCATCGTGATGGGGTTGCCGTCGCCCGCCGTAAGGCGCTCAGAAATCTCCTTCAGGCTCATCGAACGTGAAAGCGTGTATTCGCCCGTCTGCACCTTCTGGCTCATTCCCTGAAAGTCCATGTAATAGCGCAGCACGGCCGCATTGCGGATCAGTCCGCGCTCCTTGAGGTTCGCCGTCACGCGCGAGAGCGAACTGCCGCTTTCCACCACGAACGTAACGGGCGTCTGATCGGTCTCGTCAACCGGGAAGAAGAACTTCTCCCCCAGCTTCTGCCAGCCCGTCAGCAAAATGCCGGCGACCAGCACGCACGCCGCCAGCCCGACCAGCACCGGTCGCACCAGCTTCCACAGCCAGTCGTACCAGAAAAAGCCGTATTGCCGCTCTTCCTGCAGCATCTGACGATCATAGCGCTTGCGCAGCTTCTTCAAAGTTCTTTCCTTTCCTGATTTGGTCTGCGAAGTCTATTATTCTCCGGGAATGCCCATATCCATGCCGCAGGCGTCGGTGACGGATTTGAAAATATCCGCCATCAGCTTTTGCAGCCGCATTTCGGCCAGCATATACGCCTGCACGTCGTTGTTCATATAGAGCAGCGACGCAATCTGCTGGAACCGCTGCATTTCCTCCGCGTCCGCCTGTCCGCCGCTTGCGGCCTGAAGCTGCATTTTCATCTGCATCTTGCGGAATTCCGCCAACAGGCGGCGGTTGGTTTCGTCAGCCTCGGCGACTTCCTTCAGCCGTGCGTATTCGCGCACCTCGTCGCATTGGCGGAGTTCATTTGCCAGCGCGTTCGCGCTGTCATATACGTTCATGCCGCTCTCCTTAAATTTCCACGATAATCGGCAGGATCATCGGGTTTCTCTTGATCTTCTCGATCAGGTGCTTGCGCAGCTCCTCGCGCACGCGGGCCTTGATCGGGTTCCAGTCGCACGGCTCGATGCGGTCGTAATCGGCGAGGATGTGCAGCACCACGTTGCGCACGCTGTCCATCAGTTCCTCCGCCTCGCGCACATAGACGAAGCCGCGCGAGATGATCTCCGGCCCCGCGACGACCATGCCCTGTTCGCTGTCGACCGCCATGACCACGATAATCAGGCCGTCCTGCGAAAGATGCCGCCTGTCGCGCAGCACCACGTTGCCCACGTCGCCCACGCCCAGGCCGTCGATAAGCACGCTGCCGCTGGGCACCGTGCCGGTCACCTTGATTTCCTTCTGATCCAGCTCAATCACCGAGCCCAGATCCGGCACCACCACATGATCGGGCTCCACGCCCATCGCCACAGCCAGCTTTGCATGCTGGCACAGATGGCGGTATTCGCCGTGCACGGGGATGAAATAGCGCGGATGCGCCAATTTGTGAATGAGCTTCAGCTCTTCCTGCCGCGCATGGCCGGAAACGTGTACTTCGGCCATCTGCTGCGCTTCGTAAATCACCGTCGCGCCGCAGCGGTACAGCTGGTTGATAACGCGCGAAACGAGCTTTTCGTTGCCCGGGATGACCGACGAGGACAGAATGACCAGATCCGTCGAGCGAATCGTCACCTTGCGGTGTTCGCCATACGCCATGCGCATCAGGCCGCTCATCGATTCGCCCTGGCTGCCGGTCGTGACGATCACGATCTGATCGTCGCGATAGCGGTCAAGGTCGTCGATATCGATCAGCGCATCCTCGGGAATCGTCAGTTCGCCCAGCTGGCCCGCCAGCTTAACGATATTGACCATGCTGCGCCCAATGAAGCAGAACTTGCGCCCGTAGCGCACGCCTTCGTTGACGATGAGCTGAATGCGGCTCACGTTCGAGGCGAAGGTTGCGATGATGATGCGTCCCTGCGCGTCGCGGAACAGCTCGCGGAAGGTTTTGCCGATGTTCTTTTCGGTCATCGTAAAGCCGGGACGCTCAACGTTGGTGGAGTCGGCCAGAAGCGCCAGCAGGCCCTTGCTGCCCAGCGCGGCGATGGTGGAAAGATCGGTGCCCTCGCCGTCGACGGGCGTGTAGTCGATTTTGAAGTCGCCCGTATGCAGCACCGTGCCCACGGGCGTGGTGATGGCCATAGCCACCGCGCCCGCGATGGAGTGGCTCACCCGGATGAACTGCACCGTGAACGCGCCCAGCTGCACCACGTCGCCCGGCTCGACCACGTTCAGTTCAATATTGCCCACCTTGCGCTCCTTGAGCTTATGCTCGACAAGGCCGAGCGTGAGCTTCGTGCCGTAAACCGGCACGGGAATACGTTCGAGCACGTACGGCGTCGCGCCGATATGATCCTCGTGCCCATGCGTAATCAGGAACGCGCGCACGCGATCGTAATTCTTTTCCAGATAGCTGATATCCGGAATGACCAGATCAATGCCCAGCATGTCCTCCTGCGGGAAAATCAGTCCGCAGTCGACCACCACAATATCGTCGCCGTATTCGAAAACGGTCATGTTTTTACCGATTTCGTCTACGCCGCCCAAAGGAATAATTTTCAATTTCATCTCTTCTGACATTCATATCCTCCTCAGTTCGGAACGAAAACAACCGGGCGCAGCGTTGAAAATGAATGCGGCGGCTCGTCCCTTTGCACAACCCAATTCGCTTCCCCGCAAAAATCTCCAACTCGCCCCCAAGCGCCGGCAAAATAACGCCGCCGCTGCCAAGCCTGCTTTTCCGTTTTTTCTATACCGAACATTTCCATCGCATGGAAATGTCGCGATTCGCTCCATAGATACTGATTATACCATAGTCTTCCGGTTTGCGCCATAGTGAATTCATGTATAATGCGCTATGCAAAAATAAATTTTCAGCGGTTAAACTTTCTGCGCAGCCTGCGCGCCTTGGCGGCGATGCGCCGTCTTTTCAGCGCTTCGCGCGCTTCCAGCGTCAGCGTATGCGTCATCTGCCAGGCGGACGTTTCGCGCTGCGCGCGCAGATGCGGCAGCAGCCCCAGCACGCAGATGCAGCGCAGCACGGCCGACAGCACGAAAATATAATCGTACCGGTCGAACCGCAGCCCGCCCATCGTCAGGTTCAGCGCCTCCAGCCGCACGAGCGGCCCTTCCATCAGCGCGCCGCCGACAAAATTGGAAAACGCCTGCCCCAACAGCTGCGTGCTCGCGAAAAACACCGCC
>SFFS01000153.1 GCA_004557805.1 Clostridiales bacterium
ACGATCAGCTCGAACGCGGAGTCGATCACAGCGCCTACTGGCTGCGCGGCGAAATGCTCCCCGAGCGGTTTGCGGAGGGCACCGACCTGTATTGGCTCTGCCGCGATTACGCGACGATCACCGCGTTTAACCTGGATTGGACGATGCCGGACAAATGCGGGTTTATCCTGCAAGAGTAGAATTACATCTTGCATTTTCCTGGAAACGTTGCTATAATGGCCCTACTATGTGAAATTGGGGGACAATGTTTCATGCAGGATATGGCGGATCTGATTCATCGCCTGAATCAGTCGGGCAAACGCCTGAGCAAGGGACATCGCAAAATTGCCGATTACATCGTGCAGCATTACGACAAGGCGGTTTTCATGACCGCGTCTACGCTGGGCGAGAGCGTTGGCGTGAGCGAATCGACCGTGGTGCGGTTTGCCGGCGCGCTGGGCTATGAGGGGTACCCGCAGCTGCAGCGCGCGATGCAGGAGCTTGTTCGTCACCGGCTGACGGCTTCGCAGCGCTTTGAAATGGCGACGGAGCTGCGGCAGGAGGAAGTGCTGCAGACCGTGCTGCGCACGGACATGCAGAACATCCGCTCCACCATCGAGGGAATGGATGAAAAGGCTTTCGAAAGCGTCGTGCGCCGCATCGTAAACGCGAAGAGCATCTACGTCGTGGGCGTCCGTTCCGCTTCGATGCTGGCCAACTTCCTGGCGTATTATCTGCATTTCGTCTTTGACGACGTGCATCTGCCGACCGATATGTCGGTGGACATTTTCGAGCAGATTTCGCGCATCGGCCCGGGCGACGTGCTCGTCGGCATCAGCTTTCCGCGCTATTCGCGCCGCACGCTTGAGGCGATGAACTTCGCGCGTTCGCGCGGAGCGCAGGTGATCGGCATTTCCGACGGCCCGATGTCGCCGCTGGTGGAGGCTTCCGACGAATGCCTGATCGCCTCGACTGACATGGCTTCGTTCGTCGATTCGCTGGCCGCGCCGCTGTCGCTCATCAACGCGCTGATCGTGGCCATCGGCCTGGAGCGCAAGGAAGAGCTGAGCGATCATTTCCGCCAGCTGGAAGAAATCTGGCAGCAGAACCACATCTATCTGGAGAGAGATAAAACGTGAGCAAAACCGTGTTCGTAATCGGTGGGGGCCCGGCCGGGATGGCCGCGGCCCTTTTTGCGGCCCGCGCGGGCGCGCACGCCGTGCTGATGGAGAAAAACGAAAAGCTGGGCAAAAAGCTGTATATCACCGGCAAGGGGCGCTGCAACGTCACCAGCGCCGCCGAAAACCTGATGAACCATATTCCGCGCAACCCGCGCTTTCTTTATAGCGCGTTTGCGTGCTTCTCGCCGGACGATCTGCGCGATCTGCTTGCGCAGTACGGCTGCCCCACGAAGGAGGAGCGCGGCGAGCGCGTGTTCCCCGTGAGCGAAAAGGCGAGCGACGTGACGCGGGCGCTGGAGCGTGCGCTGCGCGAGGCGGGCGTGGAAATCCGCCTGAACGCGCAGGCCGCATCGCTCGAGCCGCTGCTGCGGCAGGGAGCGGTCGTCGTGGCGACGGGCGGGCTTTCATATCCATCGACCGGCTCGACGGGCGACGGTTATCGCTTCGCGCAGCAGGCCGGGCATTCGCTTATCGCGCCGAAGCCTTCGCTGATTCCGCTGGAAACGCGCGAGCAGTGGCCGAAGGCGCTGCAGGGCCTGAGCCTGAAAAACGTAACGCTGCGTGCTGAGGTGAACGGCAAAAAGCGCTATGAGGAGCAGGGTGAGATGCTCTTTACGCACTTTGGCATTTCCGGGCCGCTGACGCTCTCGATGAGCAGCCATATCGCCGACGATCCGCCGCAGGCCGTGCGCGTTACGCTCGATATGAAGCCCGCGCTGACGGTCGAGCAGCTGGAAGCGCGGCTCCAGCGCGAGTTCGACGCAAGCCCGAAAAAGCGCGTCGCAAGCATCCTGCCGGCGCTCCTGCCCGCGCGGATGGCCGACGTTTTTCCGGCGCTGTGCGCCGTAAACGGAGAAACCCTCTGCGCGCAGGTTTCCCGCGCCGACCGGAGGAAAATCGCCGAAACGCTCAAGAAAATTCCGCTGACGATCAGGGGGCCGCGGCCCGTCGAGGAAGCGATCGTCACGCGCGGCGGCGTGCCGGTGAACGAGGTTTCGCCGCGCGATATGATGAGCAAAAAGCGCCCCGGGCTGTTTTTTGCGGGCGAGGTGCTCGACGTGGACGCGCATACCGGCGGGTTCAATTTGCAGATTGCGTTTTCTACCGGCGCGCTGGCGGGAAAAAGCGCCGCGGCGTGGGAAGAAAATGTCGAATAATCGCCGCGAAACCTATTGACAACCGGCTCGAAAAATGCCACAATAAGCCTTGTTAAGGCAGAGATTGAGAGAGCCAAGACGCACGGCCTGTAAAAAGGGCTTTGTTGTCTTGGCTTTTTTATGCCAAAATAAGGGGAGGAAACGGAATGCTGTATGATGTGCTCGTAATCGGCGGCGGCGTGACCGGCTGCGCAATCCTGCGTCAGCTTGCGCGCAAAAAGCTGCGCGTGGCGCTGGCCGAGGCCAGAGAAGACGTGGCGATGGGGTCTTCCCGCGCCAACAGCGCGATCGTTCACGCGGGCTACGACGCGGCCCCCGGAACGCTGATGGCGCTTCTGAACGTGCGCGGCAACGCGATGTACGATCAGTGGTGCGAGGAGCTGGAAGTGCCGCTGAAGCGCTGCGGCTCGCTGGTCGTCGCTTTCAACGAGGAAGAAGAGAAAGAGCTGAAGAAGCTGTATGACCGCGGCATTGAAAACGGCGTGCCGGGCATGGAGCTGGTTTCGGGCGCGCGCGCGCGCGAACTGGAGCCGCAGCTTTCCCAGGATGTTACGGCCGCGCTGTGGGCGGCGACCGGCGGCATCTGCTGCCCGTATCAGCTGACCATCGCCTGCGCTGAAAACGCGAAGGCCAACGGCGCGGAGATCATTGTGGACGCGCCTGTGACCGGCATTGAAAAGACCGGCGACGGCTACAAAGTTTCCCTTGGCAATGGCAAGGCCGTCGAAGCGCGCTATGTGGTCAACGCGGCCGGCGTGTTCGCCGACGACGTGGCCCGCATGGTGGGCGACGAAAGCTTCTCTATCCATGGCCGCAAGGGCGAATATATGCTCATGGATCATTCCGCCAACCTCATGACGCGCGTCATTTTCCAGACGCCGAGCAAGATGGGCAAGGGCATTCTTGTCAGCCCCACCGTCGATAACAACGTGTTCGCCGGCCCCACCGCAAAGGACGTCGACGACAAGCTCGACACCGAAACCACCGACGAAGGCATTGCCGAACTGAAGAAGATGTCGCTCAAATCCGTGCCGACGCTGAACCTGCGTCAGGTTATCACGTCGTTTGCGGGCGTGCGCGCGCAGCCTTCTACGGGCGATTTTATCCTGCGCGAAAGCGAGAACGCGCCGCACTTCATCCATGCCGCGGGCATCTGCTCTCCGGGCCTGACCAGCGCTCCCGCAATCGCCGATTATATCGTGGACGTGCTGGCGAAGGCAGGCCTTGAAATGGAAGACAAGGCGGACTTCAACCCGCATCGCGCGGCCATTCGCCGCTTTGCCGAAATGACCAACGAAGAGCGCGCCGCCGCCATTGCGGAAAACCCGCAGTACGGCCGCGTGATCTGCCGCTGCGAGACGATCACCGAAGCGGAAATCGTCGAGGCGATTCACCGCGGCGCGCGGTCGATTGACGGCGTGAAACGCCGCACCCGCGCCGGCATGGGCCGCTGCCAGGGCGGTTTCTGCTCGCCGCGCGTGATGGAGCTGCTCTCCCGCGAGACGGGCATGCCCATGGAAACGCTGACCAAGTTCGGCGGCAAATCGAATCTCCTTTTCGGAAAGCTCAAGGAGGTGCATTGACATGAAACGCAAAATTGACGTTGCGATCATCGGCGGCGGCCCGGCTGGCCTTGCCGCGGCGCTGAAGGCCAGCGAGGCCGGCGCGAAGGTGCTTGTGCTCGAGCGCGATACGCAGCCGGGCGGCATTTTGCAGCAGTGCATCCATAACGGCTTCGGCCTGCACTATTTCGGCGAGGAACTGACCGGCCCCGAATATGCGGGCAGGTTCCTGGCGAAGGTGATGCAGGATGAAAACATTGAAATCATCTGCGACGCGATGGTGCTCTCCTTCACGGAGGACCGGCACATCGTCGCCGTCAGCAGCAAGTACGGCCTGATCGAAGTAGAAGCGGGTGCGGTTGTGCTGGCGATGGGCTGCCGCGAACGCACGCGCGGCGCGCTGAATATTCCCGGCAGCCGCCCGGCAGGCGTGTTTACTGCGGGCTGCGCGCAGCGTCTGGTGAACCTGGAGGGCTATATGCCCGGCCGTCAGGTCGTCATCCTCGGCTCCGGCGATATCGGCCTGATCATGGCGCGCCGCATGACCTGGGAAGGCGCGAAGGTGAAGCTTGTGGCCGAACTGATGCCGTATTCCAGCGGCCTGAACCGCAACATCGTGCAGTGCCTGCAGGATAACAACATCCCGCTCAGGTTCAACACCACGGTTGTGAAAATCCATGGCCGCGAGCGCGTGGAGGCGGTGACGGTCGCGTCGGTCGATCCGGCGACGCGCATGCCGATCCCGGGCACGGAAGAAACCATCCCGTGCGATACGCTGCTCCTGTCCGTCGGTCTGCTGCCCGAAAACGAACTGACCCGCCAGGCCGGCGTGAAGATGGACATGATTACCAGCGGCGCGGTCGTCGATGAAACGCGCCAGACGAGCATCCCCGGCGTGTATGCGTGCGGCAACGTGCTGCATGTGCACGATCTGGTCGACAACGTCAGCCACGAGGCCGAGGTGGCCGGTACGGCTGCGGCGCGCTTCGCGCTGGAAGGCGTTGTGACAACGCCCGCCGTTAAGGTCGTGCCCGAGGGCGGCGTGCGCTATGTAGTGCCGCAGGTGCTCTCCACCGGCGCAGCAGGAAAAATCGATCTGTATTTCCGCGTGGGCAATGCTTACAAGCCTGCCCGCCTGACCGTGACCTGCGACGGCAAAGAGCTTGTCAACCGCAAAAAGCAGGTTATGACCCCCGGCGAAATGGAAAAGATTACCATCGACGCGACCGGCCTTACCGGCGACGTGCATGTGTGCGTGAAAAAGGAGGCGTGAGCAATGAGCGAAGTTCGTGAGATGACCTGCATCTCCTGCCCGATGGGCTGCCATCTGACGGTCAGCCGCGACGACGCGGGCAACGTGACCGTGACCGGCTTCACCTGCAAGCGCGGCGAAGTGTACGGCAAGCAGGAGTTCACCTGCCCGATGCGCACCGTGACCAGCTCCGTGCGCGTGGACGGCGGCGTGCGCCCCGTCTGCTCGGTAAAGACGATCAACACCGTTCCCAAGGCGAAGATTGCCGACGTGCTGGCGGCCGTTGCGGCCTGCCATGCCAGAGCGCCGCTCGCCATCGGTGACGTGGTGATTGAAAACGTTGCGGGCGCCGGCGTGAACCTCGTGGCGACGAGCAACTGCGCCGCGAAGTGACGGGGCGTAAGAGAGCTTTTTGGAGTGAGGTTTTTTTGCGAGAACCCTTTCTTTCCGTGAGGAAAGAAAGGGTTCTCGCGCTCTGCGAAAGAAAGGCGATATGGGCCGAGGCAGGAAGGGGGCGTGGATGGCGCGATATGCAGGGAAGGACGCGGCGTGTTCCTTAATGGGCAGGGGAACGAGCGTGCTTCCTTGCGCTCTACGAAAGAGAGGCGGGGCAGAGAGTCATTCAGACATGCCAATAGCAAAGTAAAGCTCGGTTGAAAAGGAACGCATCTCGCGTGCTATCGCGCAGTATTGCCGATTATGCGGGTTCATGCGTATGGAAGAAGCGCTGTTGAGGTGTGTTGGAATTGCGCTGAGATGTTCCGTGCTGTTGGTTTTCGTTGGAAGCGGGCATTTGCTATACTGTTTCGAGAAGCAAGGATGATTTTAGCGGATGTCGGTTGACTTTTTGAGCCTGCTCAGAATTTTCTGTAAAGAAGGGCTTTCTGTGATAGAATAAACACAGGAGG
This sequence comes from Clostridiales bacterium, assembly GCA_004557805.1. Taxonomy (GTDB): domain Bacteria; phylum Bacillota; class Clostridia; order Christensenellales; family Aristaeellaceae; genus Aphodomonas. The sequence goes on from SFFS01000153.1 coordinate 6,040, forward strand.
CGTTATGATATGCCAAGGAAGAGAAACAACGGACTTAG
>SFFS01000154.1 GCA_004557805.1 Clostridiales bacterium
CGCATGCCCCGGGAAGAGTGACGGATATTTTTCGGCGCGCAGGGCGCGCCTGAGCGCACCGGCCGCAGGCGTTCTGCGCCGTGCGGCGGAGAGGAGATTCGCTTGGATTTTGAGGCGTTTGTTTCGGAGATTGAAGAGAACGGCTGGGACGTTCACGGCATAGAGGTTTACGAGCGCGGAAAGCTGACGCGCCGCTGGGGCGATACGGACGGCGCGGTATACGACGTTTTTTCCGTCACCAAGACGGTGCTGTCGATCGCCTTCGGCATGGCGTGCGACCGGGAAAAGATCAGCCCGGACGACCTGCTGATGAAATATCTGCCGCGGGAGAAGAAGGAGAAAATGTCCCCCGCGCAGCGGGAGGCGTTCGGAAAGATTACGCTGCGCCGGCTGCTGACAATGTCCGTCGGAGAGCTGCCGTTCCAGGCGGCGGGCGAGAGCTATCTGGACTTCGCGCTGGGCTGCGCGCTGCAAAGGCCAGAGGAGAAGACGTTCAATTATTCAAACGTCAGCGCGTATCTCGTGGGCGTGGCGCTGACGGAAGCGCTGGGCGAGGACGTGGGGACGTTCATTGAGCGGAACCTTTTCGCGCCGCTTGGAATTACGAAGTTCTCCTACGAACGCTGCCCGGAGGGATACTTCTACGGCGCGTCGCGGATGAAGCTGACGGTGAACGAGCTGAGCCGCATCGGCATGCTGCTCTGCAACGGAGGCGTGTATGACGGGCGGCGGCTGCTCTCCGAACAATACGTGCGGACGGCCACGTCGGTTCAGCAGATGAACCGGGAGGGCGGCTACGGGTATTTCATCTGGAAATACCGCGACGGTTTCAGCATCACCGGAAAGGGCGGACAGAGATGTTACTGCCTGCCCGAAGCGGGGCTGATGATTACGTATCTTTCCGATATGGGAGAGAACGCCCGCGCGCTGCGCGAATGCATGGAGCGGACGCTGCTTGAAGGATGAACGGCCTGAGGCGGCGCATATCAGACAGAAAAAACCGCCGGTGCGGCTGCACCGGCGGTTTTTGCGTATGCGGTTTTATTTGGCCAGCGTCTCCTGGAAGAACGCGCCCGTCGCGTCGACGGCGTTGTAAAGGGAGTGGAAATCCTCCTCGGAGAAGACGTTGAAGGTGTGGTCCATGCCCTCGATGAAGTAGGTCTTGGACGCTTCGTTGCTGCTGGCGGCGACGATGTTGTTGCTCCATTCGGGGTCGACGGTATCGTCGTTCGTACCGTGAATGGCGAGCACGGGGCCGGTATAGCCGGCGGCGAATTCGCCGAGAACGTCGGTGTTGGCCACGTCGTCGCACCAGGCGAGGGAGACGTTGAGGGAATCGCGCCAGTCGAACGTCATGACGAAGTAGCCGTTCTTCTTCGCTTCCTCATACAGCTCTTCGGTGAAGAAGCCGTCGAGCATCATGTCCGGAGCGCCCGCCCAGGTCACGACGGATTTGAAGATTTCCGGATGGCGCGCGGCGCTCAGCAGCGCGTCGGTGCCGCCCTGGCTCCAGCCCATCACGCCGATATGCTCGGCGTCGACGTTTTCCTGCGCCATCATGTAGTTGGCGGCGGCCACGGCGTCGCTCACGGCGCTTTCGAAGGTATAGCCCATATAATCGGCGGTGGAGTCGCCGTTGCCCATGAAGTCGATGCGGATGGTGGCTACGCCGTATTTCTCGGCAAGCACGGGAGCGGCCATTTTATAGCCGTTGCCGGCTTCGTCGCGGTTGGAGGCGGTGCCGTGCAGCATCACAACGGCCGGGAATTTGCCTTCGCCGGCAGGCATGCAGACCGTGGCGGGGATTTCGTGATCGCCGTTGGGGATGGAGACGACGGTTTCGGTGTAACCGGCCTCGGAGGCCATTGCGGCGGGGATCATGCCGAGACAGAGCGTCAGAGCGCACAGGAAAGCGAGAGCCTTTTTCATGGAAGATTCTCCTATCTGCGATTGAATTTGTTCGTTTTTTTCTTTCGAACAGATTCATCATACCGCGGATTACGGCGAATGTCAATGCAAAATCGAGTTAAAATACGAACAAATTACGAATGCTGCCGAATAAATGTTCACAAAAATGTCCTCTATTCTTCTTCCATCACGCCGGGGAACCAGGCCATTACCTCCTGCGCTTCGTTGACGAACGTGGGCTTTGTATCGAGTCCCTCGAGCGAATACGGCTTGCCTTCCACCTGCAGTTCCACGCGGTTCACGCCCGGATAGCGCGTGCAGGTGAGCATCATCGCGCGCAGGGCGCGCCTGCCGCCATCCGACTGGCCGAGCACCTGCTCGAATTCCTTGGAGAGATTGATTACCGCCGCGCCGTCCCGAACCGTTACGCCGATGAGCGCGCAGTCGCCCGGAAGCGCGGGCTCCAGGCCGCTGTCCTGCCGGGGCCCCTTGAGCAGCTCGAACACGGCCGTTTCCACGTCGGCCTCGCCCCATACCGTGCGCGTGACGGGCACGAGCAGCCGTCCGCCCTCGTCGGGGAAATAGAGCGTCACCGTTTCCGCGCCGGTCATATCGGCGGAAGCGTCGACGCTTTCCAGGTTGATCCTGCCGCCCGTATAGACGCCGCCCACGGGCGTTCCGTGCGTGAGCGCGCCGCGCTTTTGCCCGGCGACGAGGAATTCAACGCTGTCGACCGAGTCGAATCCCGTCAGCGTTTCCACGACGGCGTCAACCATCGCGGCCTCCTGCGCGGCGTCAGCCGCCGTCAGCGCTTCCGCGCTCAGGTTTACGCGCGCGCGGCCGCCGGAAATATCCAGCTCGTACGTCGTGTTGGCGGGCGCGACCGTAAGCAGCCCGAGCGACGACGCTTCCACATCGTTGACCAGGCTGCTGGTCAGCAGGCCGAGCGTAGCGCGGGCGATGCCCTCCTGCTGCGGCACCTCCATCGTCATCGGAACGAGATAGCCGTTGCCGTCCTTATAATAGACGGTCGTCTGCTGCGTCGGAATTTTTTCCCCGATCGTGGTGTTTACCTCCTGCGCGGCCTCGGAATAGGGCACCTCCACCATCGGCACTTCCGCCCCGCGCGCCGCCAGAAAGAGCACGAGCGCCGCCGCGCTCCCGATCATCAGCCTCTCCAGATGCTCGCGCTTCAGCTTGAGCTTTACGGTCTTTATGCGCATCGAATCACTCCTTTTCTGGGGTTTCATATGATTCGGCGCGATGAAACATGCCTGTTTGCGCAAAAAGGGCGGTCAGTCGTTTCCCAGCATTCGCTCCACAAACTCTCCGTATGCCGCCGTGCCGCTCTCCTGCGCGCCGATGGAAAAAAGATATCCTTCGTTTACGCTGACGGCGGCCGCCGCCGCGCGGGTGCCGCGATACGGCTCCCAGAACGCGCTGCGCGCGCAGAGTGCGTCCCGCGTCCGGCCGGAAAGCGCGCCGCATACGCGGGCATAGGCCGCCGCGTCGGCGGCGCGCAGATCGTCCAGGGCGAAGGACAGCGCGCATACCGCCCCGCTGAAGCGGAAGAACGCGTCGTCCGAAAGGCTGCACGCCAGATACGCCGCCAGGTTCGCGTCCTCCTCGCGGGCGACGCCGCGCGCGTGCGCCGCCTCGTGGCAGGCCACGAACGGCAGGCAGCAGGCGGGCATGGCTTCGTTGACCAGCGCTTCGCCCGTGAAGGGAATGAAAATCCCTTCGGTGAACAGCCGCGTCAGCAGCGACGACAGCCCGGAAGCGCGCGGCGCGGCGAACCCGCCCGCGGGGATCCCAAGCCTGTCCGCCGCGGCGTCGAGGGACGCCGGAACCGCGGCGAAGATCGCGTCCGCGTCCGGGGCGGCGCAGGCGTTTTCCTCGGCGGCGGCCGCCAGCTGAGCGCAGAGCTGCTCCAGCGAGATGCGTTCCGATGTGATCTGCGCCGCAAGCGGCGCTTTCTGGCAGCTTACGCCCCAGCCGCCGAGGAACACGGCCAGCGCCGTCAGCACAGCGGCCAGCGCTCGGCCGAACCTGCGCCGGAAAACGCACAGCGCGGCAAACAGCGCGAACCCGCCCGCCAGCGCCCAGCAGGCCGGCAGCGGCAGATACGCCGCCGCCCGTCCCAGCAGCCGCCAGCAGGGCGCGTAGACATGCGCCGTCAGCGCCGCCGCCCAGCCGGGATGCGCGCGGCAGGCCGCGAGAAGCAAAGCCGCCGCGGGAAGCGGCAGAAAAAAGCGCGCCCGGCGCGCGAAGAACGAAAAGCGTCTGCGCATATAAAAAGCCTTTCATGCGTGCGGTTTCTATGCGTCCAGTATAGGGTTTCGTCCGGGCGAAAAGCAATGGAAACTACCGGCGCGCGTGCCGGATTCTTCCGCCGCGCCCCTTCGTCCCGAATTTTCTTGACAAAATCCCCCTCTGCCGCTATCATTCTTTCTATTGGAAACAAAGGAGTTGATATTCGTGGAGCTTACCATGGACAAGCTCGTTGCGCTCTGCAAAGGCAGAGGTTTTATTTATCCCGGTTCCGAGATTTACGGCGGTCTCGCCAACTCCTGGGACTACGGCCCGCTCGGCGTCGAATTCAAGAACAACGTCAAGCGCGCCTGGTGGAAGAAGTTCGTGCAGGAGAGCAAATATAACGTCGGCCTCGACGCGGCCATCCTGATGAACCGCGAAGTATGGGTCGCCAGCGGCCACGTCGGCGGCTTCAACGATCCGCTGATGGACTGCAAGGCCTGCAAGGCGCGCTTCCGCGCCGACAAGCTGATCGAAGACTTCACGCACGGCGACGAAACCGGCGACGGCTGGACGAACGAAGAGCTGGAAAAATATATCGCCGAGCACGATATCGTCTGCCCCGTCTGCGGCAAGAAGGATTTCACCGGCATCCGCCAGTTTAACCTGATGTTCAAAACCTTCCAGGGCGTGAACCAGGATTCCGCGGCGGAACTGTATCTGCGCCCCGAAACCGCGCAGGGCATCTTCGTCAATTTCCAGAACGTCATGCGCGCTACGCGCAAAAAGCTGCCAGCCGGCATCGCGCAGATCGGCAAATCGTTCCGCAACGAAATCACGCCCGGCAACTTCATCTTCCGCGTGCGCGAATTCGAGCAGATGGAGCTTGAATTCTTCTGCAAGCCCGGCGAGGATCTCGAATGGTTCAACTACTGGCGCTCCTTCTGCCGCGACTGGCTCTACAGCCTCGGCATCAAGCCCGAAAACCTGCGCCTGCGCGATCACGAGCCCGAAAAGCTGGCCTTCTATTCCAAGGCGACGACCGACTTCGAGTTCCTCTTCCCGTTCGGCTGGGGCGAACTGTGGGGCGTGGCCGACCGCACCGATTACGACCTGACGCAGCACCAGACCCATTCCGGCAAGAGCATGGAATACCTCGATCCGGTGACGAACGAGAAGTTCGTGCCCTACTGCGTGGAGCCGTCTCTGGGCGTCGACCGTATGGTGCTGGCCTTCCTGTGCAACGCCTACGAAGAACAGGAGCTGGAAAAGGATACGCGCGTGGTGCTGCATCTGCATCCGGCGCTTGCGCCGTATAAGGCGGCCGTGCTGCCGCTGCAGAAGAACAAGCTCGGCGGCCTTGCCAGCGAGATTCATGAAGAGCTGTCCAAGTACTTCATGGTCGATTATGACGAAACCGGATCGATCGGCAAGCGCTACCGCCGCGAGGACGAAATCGGTACGCCGCTGTGCATCACGGTCGATTTCGACACCGTCGAGGACGGCACCGTTACCGTGCGCGACCGCGACACGATGGAGCAGGTGCGCATCCATCGCAGCGAGCTGCGCAAATATATCGAGGAGAAGCTCGAATTCTGATTCGCATTCAAAACAACGCCGCCGTGCTCCTGCAGCACGGCGGCGTTTTTCTGTTCTGCGGCGGCTTTCGCCGCGCGGACGAAAAAAGCGCCCCGTTTCAAAAATACGGGGCGCTTCAGACCGTCGAGAAACCCCAGTTTTGTGTCAGGCAAAACTGGGGTTTTGAATCGATTTTGGACAAAAATAGAGGAAATATAAGGATTTGCAAAAGGATGAGTTCATGGCAGCAAATTTAAGCCTCACCCAATTCGTTACCTGGGCCAGGCCTGTGTATCTTGTGTATCTCATGCCATGCTTTTCCTTGGCATCCGCAAAGACCCGTTCAATGGTTTCCTTGCGCATCTTGTAGTATCTCTTGTGTCGCTCCGTATAGCGGAGCTCCTCCGCCATATCCACATACGGCTTCCAGATGTGCTGCGTTACTGTCTTAATGAAGTCCTTATTCCTGGTACACAACGCCCTGGTGGGACAGTTCGCACAGACCTGTGGATTACTTTTATACTCCCGGTAGCCGTCACGGTTGGTTGTGGAGTATTTCATCATACACATACTTCCACCATTCATGTCCGCCCTCCATGGTCTTCGGCCGTGTGTAGGGGGCATATAGTTCTCTTCCGTCTTCGAATACTTTCTTGCAGATATGCGGGGTCTTGTAGGCGCTGTCAGCTACTACGGTCTTGACTTCGGGGTGCTTTTCTACCAGTTTGTCATATACGTCGTCGAAAGCTACACTGTCATGTACATTGCCGGGAGTTACTTCTACTTCCAGAACATAACCGTGCTGGTTGCAGACGGTATGGGCTTCGTAAGCCATCTGCTTCTTGTGGTCGCCTTTTACAAACATCCCCGCATCCGGGTCGGTGGTGCTCTTGGTGACGGTTTTCTTCTTGGCTTCCTTTTTCCGCTTTTTCAGCTTCTTTTTGGATGTATTGTCCCTTTTCTTCTTGGATTTAGAGGGCGGATCGTTGTCTTCATTCTCATCCGTTTCTTCTTCCTCCGTGGCAAAGGGTTTCTTGCCATGGGCGATCCGGTCAGTATTCACTTCCTCCATCAGCTCTTCGGCATACCGCTTTGCTTCCACCTCAACTTCTTCCTTGACCACTTTCTTGTTGTTGGCGTTGGCTTTGATGTGGGTGCCGTCTACAAAGACGGTATAGGTGTACAGATACCCGGCTTCAGCAATCTCGCTGAGAATCCAGTCGAATATCTGGTTTACAGTATCAAGGGTGAAACGATGCTTGAAATTATAACTGATTGTGGAGAAATGTGGTGTCTCTTCTTGCAGCCGGTAGCCCAGAAACCAACGATATGCCACATTCAGCGAAACTTCTTCCGCTGTCCGGCGCAAAGAGGGTAGACCATACAGATGCTGAATGAGCACCATTTTGAACAGAACAACCGGGTCAATGCTGGGTCGGCCATGATCCTCACAATACAACGGCTCCACTATATCGTAGAGCTTGTTCCAGTTGATTGCTGCATCAATTTTGCGCAGCAAATGCTCCGCAGGCACCAAGCTCTCGGTGTCCACGATTTCGTATATTCCTCGTTCCATTTTTCCGCGTTCCAGCATTTTTCATCACCCATGATTATTATAGCATAGATAATGGAAAAAGCCCAGCATGGGCTGGACTTTTTCGACAGTCTG
>SFFS01000155.1 GCA_004557805.1 Clostridiales bacterium
GCCTGACAGCGGCGGACGGCCGCGTTCCCTCGCGCGCGGCAGAGCGGAAGGCCGAAGCGCTGCTGGCGCGTCAGGATTATCCCGCGCCCTTCACCCGCGCAGCGGGCGAAGCGGTGCCGCTTTCCGGCGCGGAAGCGCTCTATCTCGGCGCAGTCGTGTCGGTCGCCGCGGGGAAGTTTGCCGAATCCGCGCTGCGCGTGCGCGCCTTCGCGCCGGAAGAAAGCGCCGCCGCGCTTGCGAGCCGCGCGCTTGCGGCCGCGGGCGTTTCCGGCCGCGCGGAAGTGTGGGAAGAGGACGCGCTGCCCGCGCTCGAAAGCTGGGAGACAGGCTTTCTTCTCTCGCCTGCGCTCGAAACCGCATCCGTGTTCGACAGCCGCGGCATGCCGGGCGAAACGCAGCAGACGCTGCTCGCCTATGCCGCCCTGCCCGCGGCGGAGCGCGCCTGGACCTGCCGCCTCGACGCGCCCGCCGCGCTGGACGCGCTGGCGCAGGCGCGCGGCGTGCCGCTCCTTCGAACGGGCGGCGACGCGGCCGTCTATGACGCGGCGCTTTTCCGCGCCGGCCCGGCGCAATACGCCATGCAGCGCGATGGAATTTTCCGCATGCTGCGGCTGTGCGCTCAGCTCGCCGAAGCGGACGCGACGCTGCGCGGCCTGCTCGAAACGCTCCCCAGAACCTGCCGCCATGCGGCGCGCGTCTCCGTCTCGCTTCCGGAGCGCGGACGGCTGCTGCGCCGCCTCTACGAAGACGCGCCCGGCGCGGCGCTCGACGGCAGCCTGCGCCTTCCGCTCGGCGGCGGCTGGGTCACCGTCTCGGGAGAAAGCGGCGAGCCGGAGCTCGTCGTCTGCGGCGAAGCCGCGCTGAACGAAACGGCCGAGGAGCTCTGCGGCGAGGTGGTTGAAAAAATGAAAAAGCTGCTGCTCGATCAGCGGGAATAGGGACGGTTTTCAGGGGCGCGTCTGCGCCCCTTTCGTCTGCGCGGCTCCGTGCAGAAATGCTTTTATCGCTTCTAAAAGCGGCGCGGGAATCGATCCGCCTTGCAAAAAGAAAAGAGCACAATATCCTGCGCTCTCAGTCCGTCAAAAAACTATCGCTTTTTGATGGGGAAGACCCGCCTTCTGAAATTCTGCGGGATTTCCGGAGGAAGGAGCGAAGCGACAGTTATCCCTTGAGGACAGCACAAAGTGCTCCGCAAAGGGCGTACCCGCAGACAAGCGTCAGCGCAGTTTGCGGGCGAATGGAGCGAAGGCGGGACGGGAAATGCATTTTCGCCGTATTCCGGAGGCCCGACGCGAAGCGGAGGGCTGAAGGGGCGAGGACAGTGCGAAGCACTCCTCAGCCCCGGAACACCGGACGCGGCTTTGCCGTGGCCGGTGCGAAAATCCGGAGGCCCGACGCAAGCGGAGGGCTGAAGGGGCGAGGACAGTGCGAAGCACTCCGCAGCCCCGAAACACCGGGCGCGGCTTTGCCGTGGCCGGTGCGAAAATCCGGAGGCCCGACACAAGCGGAGGGCTGAAGGGGCGAGGACAGTGCGAAGCACTCCGCAGCCCCGGAACACCGGGCACGCCTTTGCCGTGGCCGGTGCGAAGGCGCATGTCGTCAAAAACGATTGAAAATGAGAGGGCTTGCGGCCCTCTCAAACTCTCTCAGGGACTTTTTCGACAAGCTGAGAGCGCATCCCCTGCGCTCTTTTCCGCGGCTGCGGTACGCCGCGCGCCGCTCTGTCCTTTCTGTTTCTGCCGTTCCTCTCATTTTCGCCTGCGTGCAGCTTTTTCAAGCCGGCGAAGGCGGCCGGAAAACTTCCGCCTAAGAGGAAGCGAATGAAGCAGCGCAAAGGCAGCGTGCGCGTTCTTACTGCTTTATGTACTGCACGATCTCAATATCCTTATCGCCTATGATTTCCTTCCGCGCCTGCGCGCCATAGCCCCACAGCGAAAGCGCTTCGCCGGAAACATTGAAATGGAGCGCCTCGCTGCCGAACGCGCCGCTCAGGATCACCGTGTAGTTGTCGCAGATCGCATAGTCGCCCTGCATGGTTGTATATCCGCCGTCGTAATTTCTTCCCCACGCAACAAACTTTCCGTTATCAAAAAACTCAATTTGCTGAATCGCATAGCTACTACCATAACGATCTAAAGCGTCGACAATTCTAATTCCTTTGTTGTAATACATAGGAATGATTTCTTCCGCGCACCATTTTCCCACCAGCCGGTCATCCTGCTTTCCGCTCGCAGAAGCCTTCTGGCTCGCGCACCCGCAGAGCAGCGCCGCAATCATCACCAGCATCATGCTAAGCAGCCCGATACGAACGCCATGCTTTTTCATGCTTTTCTCCTCCGTTCTTTTCCGTTCTGCGCTGTCGCCCCCGCTTTCGCCCCTCCTCTTCGGGCACAGTTTCAGCTTCGTTTAAGTTATATATAAGTATATCGCAGGCGCTTTGAATTATCAAGTCAACCGCCGCATCTGGCTTGCCGCAAGGGCGCTAATCCGCGGCGCAAAAGAAAAAAAGGGGCGCGTCTGCGCCCCCAAATTTTACCCCTTCAGCGCCGCCTTTACGTTGACGAGCGCCTTTTTCATCGCTTCCAGCCCATGCGGCATGGGTTCGAAGCTGGCGGTTTTATCGTAGCCGATGCGCCGCATCGCGGCCAGGATTTCCGCAAGCCCTTCGGAAATACCGCCCTCCGGCAGCGCGCGCCCCGCCTCGCACAGATGGATGTGATCGAGATACGGCGCGTACGTTACGATATCCTCCGCAGGCTCGCGCTCGGTGAACAGATGCACGCTGTCGGCCAGCAGCGTCACACGCGGATGGTTCACCGCCCGCACGATTTCCATGCCCTCCGGCAGCGTGCGGATGAAGTTTGCCTCGCCGCGTCCGATCGGCTCCATGACGAGCTGGATCTCATATTCGTCGAGCATCGGCGCGATCACCTCGCCCACCACGCGCGAAAGCTGCTTCACGCCCTCGGCGTGCGTCATGCCCTCGGGCAGATTGCGCGCGCCGCTGCTGCCCAGCACGACCTTTCGGGCGTTCAGCGCGCGCATGCGCTCCAGCGCCGTATGCAGATAAGCGCGCACCGCTTCGTCGCGCTCGTCCGGGCCGGTCAGCCGCACGCGGGCGGGAAACATGTTGCAGCATACGTCGCAGGCGAGGCCTGTTTCGGGAACGCGCGCGCAGAGCGCGGCGAATTCTTCCGCCGAAAGCGCCTCCAGCTGCATCAGCGGGAATTCGACGTAATCGTAGCCCGCCGCGGCAATGTCGTCCAGGAGCGCGTAGTTCACCTCCCCCATCATATTGGAAGCAAATCCCGTGCAGTATCCAAAGCGCATGACGATCCCTCCGTTTGGTGAAATTCTCAAAAATTTAGCGGTTTGATAGGAAACCGCATGTATTCCGTCGAAATGTGGCGCTGGTACGGGAGGTGTGCAAAAATGGCGCGCGGTGAAATGTATGTCCTGGCAGACCCCATTTACGAATCGAGCAGCTGGTTCACCAGGTGCTTTGCGGGGCTGCGCGCCGAAGCCGCGCGATGCGACGTTTCCGTTATCAAGGTCGAGGACGCGCAGCAGATACCCGCCGGCGCGAGCGTGCGCACATGCGTGCTCTTCTGCTCCGACGTGCGCTGGGTGCGCAAGGCCGTAGCGGCGCTGTACGCGCGCGGCGTGCGCAGCGTGCTGGCCGGCGCGCAGCCGGACGCGTTCTACGGCGTGAGCGGCACGATCATCGACCGCAGGCTGCTGATGGAAGATACGGTGCGCTATTTTATCGCGCACGGGCGCAGGCGGCTGGCGTGCCTGGGAAGCGTCGCCTCCGACGTCAACGACGCCATCCGCGTGGCCGCGTTCCATAACGCCATGCGCGCGGCCGGCCTGAAATCGCGCGGCGACGATATTTTCTCCGCCGGGCACGGCATCGACGAATGCGCGCGCCGCATGCTCGAGCGCGCCGGGGAATACGACGGCGCGCTGTGCGTCAACGATCAGGTCGCCGTGCGGCTGATCGCGCTCGCGCGCGAAAAGGGCGTGCGCGTGCCGGAGGATCTGTTCGTTTCCGGATCCGGCAATCTGCTCGTAGGTCAGCTGTGCCGCCCGGCGCTGACGACAACCGATCTGGATTATTATCAGATGGGCAGGAAAACCGTCGGCATCTGGCAGTATATCGATAAAACGCCGGACGTCAAGGCCATGACCGTCACCATCCAGCACCGGCTCATTCCGCGCGGGAGCACGGCCTGTCTGCCCGTACCGGACGAGGACGTTTTTTCCAGCGGCGCGGCCGCCGCTGAAAACCCCATCGCCGACGCCATGCGCGATAACGTCGAGCGGCTGGAGAACTGCCTGTTCCATTGCGACGCGCTCGATCTGCGCATCATCAGCGGCATCGCGCGCGGCAGCAGCATGGAAAAAATCGCCGCGGATCTGTTCGTGGCGCTCGGCACGGTCAACTATCGCGCCAAGAAGCTCTACCGCGCCATGAACGTCAGCTGCCGCCGGGAGCTGGAAAAGGTGCTCGCGCAGCAGATCGCCGCGCCGGAAGCGCTTGAGGAAATGGCCCGGAACCGCTGAAGGCAATTTCGTCCATCAAACTAACAAATGATTATAGCACGGATTTTGTCAGTTGGCTATACAAATATTTTTTACAAAAAACAAATACTTTTGCGTGCAATCTTTCAATGTTTTTGATATAATGAAAAAAAGCACAAATCCATGTGCCAATACTGCAAGGAGGATTCTATCATGAAAAAACTCGTTGCCATTCTGCTCGCGCTGACGCTGGTGCTGAGCGCGACTGCGGCTCTCGCTGCGTTCCCGGAGAAGAACATGACCCTGATCGTGCCGTGGAATGCCGGCGGTTCTTCCGACCTGATCGGCCGTCTGCTCTGCGCGGAAATGGAACAGGACCTCGGCGTTAAGATCTCCGTCGTCAACACCCCCGGCGCCACCGGCACCGTCGGCATGAACGACTGCATGCTCGCTCCCCACGACGGCTACACGCTCATCGCCAACGCCACTCCGTACAGCCACGGCGTGATGGGTCTGGCCGACTGGTCCCCCAAGGATTGGGATTTCCTCGCCGCCTACTATGTGCCGGGCATCATCGCCGTCAAGGCCGGCAGCGAATATGACACCTTCGACAAGCTGTACGAAGCCATCAAGGCCGGCACCGTTTCCTGCGGCACCGCGGGCCTGGGCTCCACCGGCTACACCAACCTGTGCATCCTCGCGTCCTTGGACGAGGCGTTCAACCCCGCTTCCGGCGCGTATAAGCACATCGCGTACTCCGGCGGCGCCGCCGCCATCACCGCCGTCATCTCCGGCGAAGTCGACTTCACGCCCCAGCTGTCCAACGAAATGATCGACTATCTCCGCTCCGGCGATATGGTCGCTCTGGCCGCGCTGACGGAAGAAGACCTCGTGCTCGACGGCGTGGATTACGCCATCCCGTCCCTGAAGAACTTCATCCCCGAAGCCGAGTCCGTGCTGCCCTGCGGCGACGCGTTCGGTCTGCTCTTCCCGTCCGACGTGCCGGAAGAAGCCAAGACCGTGCTGGAAGCCTCTTACCTCAAGGCCTGCGAGTCTGACGCTGCCAAGACGTTCGCCACCGAAAAGGGCGTCATGCTGACCGCCTACAATCTCGAAGAATCCAACGCCCTGAAGGACACCGCCGCCCATGACGCCGGCTGGATCCTCTACGACAGCGGCGCCGGTGTGAACAGCCCCGAGCAGTTCGGCTACGCCCGCTAAGCGATTCCGCTTCACAACCCCTGCACCGGCGGCGCACCGCGCGCCGCCGGTTTTTTGAACCGATACCGATTTACGGTTTCTTAACAAAAACGATGGAAAGGTGGGATTTCGTTGCCTGAGGAAGAAAAGAAGGCCGCGGAAACGAACGTTCAGCCTGCGGCGCAGGACGAAAACCGCGACGCGTTCGGCCAGACGGCGGACGCG
>SFFS01000156.1 GCA_004557805.1 Clostridiales bacterium
AGAAAAACACGCACATCGACCCGTCCGCCCCGTCCGGAGCGGGCGGGTTTTCTCTTGACAGGGAAATGACCGCACAGTATAATCAATGCGCAGCGAGCGCCTCGGGAGGAAAAGAAGATGCTTCAGGTAAAGGCTGACGAGCGGGGACGGTTTACCGTCTCGGCTTTTGGGGAGGTCTGGTTCGACTGTCCGGCGAGAATCGCCGTGGACGCGAACGATACAAGGGATTGCGACGATTCGTTTGTGCCGGTTCTGGGCTTCGACGTGCGCCAGGCGGGCGAAAAGACGGTGTATACCTGGCGCACGCACTCGAACCTTTGGGAGAGGAAGGAGTACGTGCTCGAGGCGGGCGGCGCAAGCCTGCTTTCCGTCTGCGAGGACGCTTCGCACCGCGCGGCTGTGCTCGGCTTCGACGTGCATGACAGCAACCTGCCGCTGAAGGCAGATTTTCCCGTGCTGATTCAGAACCTGCTGGCATGGCTGCTGCCCGAACCGACGGCGGAAATCGAAGGCGCGGCGTGCGGCGGAAGCGTGGCCGTTACGGCGGACGTGCGCAGCGTGAACGCGGCGGTCGTTACCCCCGGCGGCAGAACGGTTCCGCTTGCGGGCGGCGTTTTCGACGATACGCAGGAAATCGGCGTGTATACGCTGCGCGAGACGTTCGCTTCCGGCGAAAGCCGCGAAACGCGCTTTGCGCTGCATGTTCCCGCCGCAGAGAGCGACACGCTGAACGTCGCGCAGGCGTCTGAGAACGCGCAGAAAGGCGCGGCGGGGCGCGGCTACCGCGAATGGACGCTTTGGGCGCTGCTTGCGCTTTTCGCGCTGGCGCTTGTGGAATGGGAGGTGGGCCGCCGTGGGGCTTGAAATGGAACGACTTTGGGCGCTTGCGCTGATCCCCGTGGGAGCGCTCGCCGTATGGTGGATCGACAGGCGCTATGCGCTTGGCAGGCCGACGCTCAAGCGCCGTGCGACGCGCGCGGCGCGGATTCTGCTGCTGACGGTGCTGGCGCTGGCCGTCGCTGCGCCGTCGGTGCTGCTCAGCTCCGGGCGGGCGGCGCGCTGGGTGCTGCTCGACGCGTCCGATTCGGCGAAGGAGCAGCGCGCCGCTGCGGAGACCCGCGTGGCGCGGGAGCTTGCGAACCTGCCCAAAGGCGAGACGGCGGGCGTGATCGCCTTTGGCGCGAACGCCATGGTGGAAACGCCGCTGAGCGCGTCGCCTGCGTTTACCGGACTGCACGCGCAGGTGGGCGGCGAAGCGAGCGACCTCGACTCCGCGCTGCGGCTGGCCGCGGCGCTCACGCCCTCTGGAGCGGGCGGCATAACCGTTGTGACCGACGGCCGCGCAAGGGTTTCGCAGGCGACGATCGAAACCCTGCTTGCGCAGGGCGCGAAGGTAGACGCGCTGATCCTTGAAACCGCGCGGGGCGCGGATGCACAGGTGAGCGAACTGATCGTGCCCGCGCAGCTGCGCCAGGGGCAGAGCATTCCGATCACGGCCGTGCTCGACGCGAACGCCGAGATGACCGGCACGCTGGTGCTCTATCAGAACGGTGAACCGACCGCGACGCGCGAGGTGACGCTGAAAAAAGGCGAAAACCGTTTTGCGTTTTCGGATGAGGCGGCGAAAACCGGCGTGGTGACATACGAAGCGCGGTTCGTGGGCGAGGACGACGCGCAGCCGCGAAACAACAGTGCGGCGGCATATGTGCGCGTGCTGGGCGCGGCGGCTGTGGCGCTCATTACGGAAAACGACGCGGTGGCCGGGCTTTTCCGGGCTGCGGGAATGGCTGTGGAGACGCTTTCTCCCGGCGAAATGCCGCTGGCGGCGGAGGGGTATCTCGCCTATGACGCGATTATCCTGAACGATATCGACTACGATTCCGCAGCCGAAAAGCAGTGGCGCGCGCTCGATACGGCCGTGCGCACGCTCGGGCGCGGCCTTTGCGTGCTCGGCGGCGACAGCAGCTACGCGCTGGGCGGCTATCGGGGGACGCTGCTGGAAGAACTGCTGCCCGTTAAAATTGACGTGCGCGAAAAGCTGCGTATGCCCGCGCTGTCGCTGGTGATCTGCATCGATAAATCGGGCAGCATGACGGCGGGGCAGTACGGTTCCTCCCGCATCGAGGTGGCGAAGGAGGCCGCCATGAGCGCCGCCGAGGTGCTCAACGAACAGGACTTTATCGGCGTGATTGGCTTCGACGAGGCCGCCAAGTGGGTTGTGCCGTTCCAGAACGCGACGGACGTGGCCGCGATTCAACAGCAGATCGGCACCCTGCGCGCCGACGGCGGCACGGCGTTTTATTCCGCGCTGGAAGAAGCGTATCGGACGCTCCTTGCGGCGGATACGCCGCAAAAACACGTCATCTTCCTCTCCGACGGCCAGCCGGCCGATATGGGATTTGAGAACATTGTCGCGGCGATGCGCAAATCGGGCGTGACCGTGACGACGGTGGCCGTGGGCGCGGATGCGGATCAGCCGCTGATGCAGCGCATCGCGCAGCTGGGCGGAGGCCGCAATTACAGCGTGGGCGAGTTCGACAATATCCCGAAGATTTTCACGAAGGAGACGATGCTCGTCGGCGGAAGCTATGTGCAGAACCGCACCTTCACGCCCGTGATTACCGAAACGGGCAGCCTGACGAACTTCGCCGGTTTCCCGTCGCTCGACGGCTATCTGGCCTGCACCGAAAAGCCCACCGCCACCGTGTCGCTCGTGAGCGACATGGAGGATCCTATCCTTGCCTGGTGGAACGCCGGGGCGGGAAAGGTGCTTGCCTGGACGAGCGACGCGGAGGGAGCGTGGACGGGCGGCTTCCTGCAATGGGATGAAGCGCCCGCGTTTTTCGGCGGCATGGCCGCAAAGGTGATGTCCGGCGAAGAGCGCGAGGGGACGCTGGAAGCAGCTGTGAGCGGCGGAACGCTGCGCATTGCGTATACCGTTGAAACCGAAAGCGAACAGCCTGCGAAGACCGAGGTCAGCGTGATTGCGCCGGACGGAACGGAAACGGCCGTCGCGCTGACGGAAACGGCTCCGGGGCGTTACGAAGGCCAGCTTGAAGCTACCGCCGAGGGCGCGTATGCGCTGCATGTGACGCAGACGAATGCGAATGGGGAGACGCTGCATACGCAGGAGGGCGGCGCGGTGCGCGGGTTCTCCGGAGAATACGATCTGCGCAGCGAACCCGACGGCAGCCTTGCGCAGCTGTGCGAGGCGACGGGCGGCCGCGTGCTGAGCGATGCGGATGGGTTCTGGCAGACCGCCGTGCGCGCAGCTTCTGCGAGGCGGCCGCTGCAGGGCGCGCTGTGCGTGCTCGCGCTGTGCCTGATGCTGCTGGATATCGCACTGCGCAAGCTGCCATGGGAAGAAGCGGCGGCGCGGCTGTTGAAACGGAAAGAAGAGGAGAAAGAAACGCCGCGGCCCGCGGCGCAGAAAGCGCCGGAAAAACCCAAAAAGGAAACGCGCGCCAAACACGAAACCATGGAGCGGGGCGCCCGGCAGACGGCCAACGCGCTGCTTGACGCAAAGCGTGCACGGGAACGGAAATGACAAAAAAACGGAACCCGACGGGAATCGGGTTCCGTTTTCGTATAGGCGTTCTTCAGTTGCCGCATTCGATGCTGATTTCGTTGAACAGGCCGAGCACGTCGTCGAGCTTCAGGGCGGCCTTTTCTTCGCCCGACTTATCGAGCACAATATGTCCCTCGTGCAGCATCAGCAGCCGGTCGCCGTATTCGAGCGCGTAGCGCAGGTTGTGCGTGACCATGAGCGTCGTCAGGCCCTTTTCGCGCACGAGCTTTCCCGTCAGCTGCATGATGATCTCCGCCGTCTTCGGATCGAGCGCGGCGGTGTGCTCGTCGAGGATCAGGAACTCGATCGGCGTGAGCGTGGCCATCAAAAGCGCCATGGCCTGCCGCTGACCGCCGCTGAGCGAGGAAACGGGAACGTGCAGCTTGTCTTCCAGCCCAAGTCCGAGGCTGCTGAGCAGCTCGCGGTAATACTCCACGCGCTTGCGGTTCACGCCGGGCGTGATGTTGTAGGGCTTGTTTTTGTTGTCGGCCATGGCCATGTTTTCCAGGATGGTCATCGTGCCGCAGGTGCCCATGGCAGGGTTCTGGTAAACGCGGCCGATGTTGCGGTAACGCTTATGCTCGCGCATTTTGGTGATGTCCTGTCCGCCGATGAGGATGCCGCCCTCGTCCACGGGGATGGAGCCGCAGACGATGTTGAGCATCGTCGTCTTGCCGCTGCCGTTGGAGCCGACGACGCTGACGAACTGCCCGTCCGGAATGGTCAGGCTGAAATGGCGGAAAAGGCAGTTTTCATTGACGGTGCCGGGGGAATAGACCTTGCTGACGTTTCGAAGCTCAAGCATTGAATTTCACCTTCTTCCGGCGCGCGCCGCCCAGCACGAGAATGAGCAGGAACAGAACGGCCGTGACCAGCTTCAGATCCTGCGGCACAAGGCCCAGCGAGAGCGCGAGCGCCACGCACGCTTTATAGATGATGCTGCCGACGATGGCGGCGGTGGAGCTGTTGACCTTCTGGCGGTTGGTGAAGATGCGGGTGCCGATGATGACGGCCGCCAGGCCGAAGACCATTGCGCCCGTGCCCATCGAAATTTCAAACACGCGGTTTTTCTGCGCCATAACCGCGCCCGCCAGCGCGACCAGCGCATTGGCGATTGCCAGGCCTTCGATTTTGACGGTGCCGCTGTCGCGGGCAAGGGTGGTAACCACGGCGTGATTGTCGCCCACGGCGCGCAGCAGGAACCCGGCTTTGGTGTTCATGAACAGATCGAGCAGGATTTTAACGACAAGCACGATCGCCAGCACCACGATCACCTTTGAATACGGCTGCAAAAACGCCGGGAAGCTGTCGACGAACGCGTTGTCGAAGATTGTATCCATGTTGAAAAACGGAAGATTCGCGCGGCCTGCGATGCGCAGGTTGATCGAATACAGGCCCGTCATGGTGATGATGCCGCTGAGAAGATCGCGCACGCGGCACTTGACGTGAATCAGGCCGGTTACAAGTCCGGCCGCAGCGCCGGCAAGCATCGCCGCCAGCAGCGTCAGCGCCGGGTTTATGCCCTTCACCGTCAGGATGGCCGTGACAGCCGCTCCCAGCGGGAACGAGGAATCGACCGTCAGGTCCGGAAAATCCAGCACGCGGTAGGTGATCAGCACGCCCAGCGCGAGGATTGCGTAAATCAGGCCTTCCTCAAGAATACCGATGAAAATACCCATCATATCGCCTCCAATTCTTTTGCGGCGGTAAGTATAGCTAAGTATACAACCGCAGGAAAAACAATGCAAGCCAAAACGGCGGGGGAACGGCTCCGCAGGAAAACGCGCATCGAAAACGCGCGGGAAACAGGGAAATCTGAATTCATGGCGAAATATTCCTTTGCGCCGGTAAGAATGGCGCAGCGAAGGAAAAAACGCGGATGCACGGCGCGAACCGGCGCGCACGGCGGATCGCGATTTACGGAAGGAGAGGCATAAAGCATGATCAGCTTTGGTACGGGCGGCTGGCGCGCCATTATCGGGGACGAGTTTACGCGCGAGAATATTCAGCGCGTAGCGCTGGCGATGTGCCGCCGGATGAAACGGGAGAACGCGGCGGAGAAGGGCATCTGCATCGGGTATGATTACCGTTTTCTCAGCCGCGAGAGCGCCATTTGGTTCTCCGAGGTGATGGCGGCCGAGGGCGTGAAGCTGTATTTTATCAATCTGGCCGCGCCGACGCCGCAGATTATGTTTACTGTGGCGCATATGGAGCTGCCCTATGGCGCCGCGATAACGGCGAGCCATAACCCGGCCGTTTATAACGGCATCAAACTGTTCACGCAGGGCGGCCGCGACGCCGTGAAGGAGATTACCGACGTGATCGCCGGGGAAGCGAACGCGCTGGATGCGAGA
>SFFS01000006.1 GCA_004557805.1 Clostridiales bacterium
CGTATAGTAATGGCAGTAATAGCTCAGGATCTGCTCGATCCGGAAATTCCATACACCGCGGTACTGAGTGTACTCCGCGATGCTGTTCACCCACAGGCCCAGATAGCTTGTGGCGTCCTCGATGGACCAATTGCCGAGGCTGTCTTCAAACAGCATATCCGCCAGCTTCAGACAGCGCGCGGCGGACGCGTTTTGCGGGAACAGCCTTGCAAACAGCAGCAGCGCGATGGCCCGCAATGTGGCGCGGTTGTGCCGTCCCCATTCGCAGTCGCGGAAGATGTGGTTGATCTCCGCATAGCACAAGGTCTCCAGCCTGTTCCATTCCGCCTGCGTGAATGCGTCGCGGCCGATGATGTACAGCCCGCGCAGCACCGGAGTAAATGAGAAAATCGTTTCCACCACCTGGAAATGCCAGGGGTCCGTATCATTTTCCTCCAACACCTCCAGCGGATTTTTAGAGGGACCTTCGATGGGCTTCCCATCCTCCTGCTTATATATAAAAGGTAAGGAGCCATCCTCATAGCGCTGCACCAGCTCATCCTGCACGGAGAAAAATATTCCCAGGCATTCTTTTACCCGTTCCAGCCATTCCGCTTTTCCTGTATAATGATACATTGCCGCGTCCAGCACCGTCAGATGCCCCAGCCAGGAAAGGGCCCACGTGTTCCCTGTCTCGAAAAAATCTTCTTTGTTTTTTTCAAGCTCCGCCCATTCTTCGCACCGTACCCGCTGCGACATTTCCGCAATATGCTGTGCGTATTCCTGCTTCAACATATTTCTCACTCCCTAATATCCCTCGTGGTTTGTACTCTGAAGACGGCCCATTCCAACATCGGGGCGCCTTCTTTCACTTGCATGATAAAGCATCCGCACCGTTTAAAGCAATAGTAAAATAGCCAAGCCAGTGATATTAATTGTGCGCCTTGCACAACACGGCCTGTTCTTTGCAGCAGAAGCGGTATTTTGCCGGTATACCGCAGTAAAAAGGGGCGTCGCCGCCCTCCTCTTTTGCCGCTGCTTTTTGCCAGAACCCGGCAATTTTGCCGCCATTTACGGTTTATTTACAGGATTGCAATAATAAATTTATTTTTTGAATAATACTATACCGCCATTTGCACAAAAACCAATCCACTATCAAAAATTTATTGTGCATTTAATCAAATTGCTATATTCAAATCCCATTGGCATGCCGTACAATAAGACTCGAAAAGAGACACGGTGCGCGGCAGACGCGCGCTTGAAGGAAGGATGGTCACCTTATGAGACACTCCCGGTTGCAGCCGCAAACGATGCACAGCCGGTTCCAGGCTTCCATGCGGTATATCTGGCGGTACAAATATTTATATCTGCTTTTGCTGCCCGCCGTTCTGTATTTTTTGATTTTTCATTATCTTCCCATGTACGGCGTTATCATCTCCTTTAAGGACTTCAATTTTAAAAAAGGCATTCTGGGCAGCGAATGGATCGGGCTGGAAAATTTTGAATATATGTTCGGTCTCAACGATTTTTACCGCGTATTCTGGAACTCCTTCTGCCTCAGTTTCCTCCGGCTGGTATTCGAGTTTCCCATTCCCATCATTCTGGCTCTGCTTTTGAACGAGATTAGCGGGAAACGGTTCAAAAAAATAACGCAGACCGCCATTTATCTTCCCCATTTTCTTTCTTGGGCGGTGATTGGCGGCATTCTGGTAAACTTCCTTTCCCCCACGTGGGGTGTGGTGAACCAGATCATCCAGCAATTGGGATTTGACCCCATCTTTTTCCTGGGCGACCCCAAATATTTCCGCACCACCGCGGTAATCTCCTCCATCTGGAAAGAAGCAGGCTGGGGCACCATCATCTACCTTGCGGCCATTACAGGCATTGACGTGGAACAGTATGAAGCCGCCACAGTTGACGGCGCAAACCGCTGGCAGCGCCTGATCCATATTACGCTGCCCAACATAAAGACCACTGTTATCCTGATGCTGATCCTGCGCATGGGCAGCATCATGTCCAACGGCTTTGAACAGATCTATACGCTGCAGAACACGCAAAACCTTGCCGTGTCCGAGGTATTTGAAACATACACCTACCGTGTTGGCTTGCTGGGCGGCCGGTTCTCCTTCGCCACCACCGTCGGGTTGTTCGCGTCTGTTATCAGCATGATATTCCTGTTGACGACAAACTTCATCTCCAAAAAAATGGGTGAAGAAACGATTTTCTAATTTGAGAGGAGGCGCCCCGGCATGCTTGCTTTGGCAAAACGTTCCAACAAAATCAAACGGTCGCTTGGAGACAGGACATTTTCCATCTTCAACCACCTTTTCCTCGGTTTCTGCGCAGCAGTCTGCATATTCCCCCTGTTTTATGTATTCATGTATTCCATCACCCCCTATGAAGATTATCTGGCTGACCCTCTGCGCCTTTTTCCGCCGGAGGTCACATTCACCGCTTACAAAGAGCTGTTCACCTTTCCCCTGATGAAAACGGGATATTTCTCCACCATCTTTGTCACCGTTGTGGGGACCGCGCTCAACATCTTTTTGCTCTGCATCACCGCCTACCCGCTCTCCAAGCGCAATCTTAAGGGGCGCAATGTTATCATGGCCCTGATCACCTTTACCATGTTCTTCAACGGCGGTATGATCCCCAACTATATGCTGATTCGGAATCTCAAGCTGCTGGACACTTACTGGGCGCTGATCCTGCCGGGCGCCATCAGCGCATATAACCTGATTCTGATGCGCAACTTTGTGGCGGCCATCCCTCCCAGCCTGGAAGAAGCCGCCTACATCGACGGTGCCAACGAGCTGCAGATCCTGTGGAAGGTGATCGTCCCCCTGTGCAAGCCCGCGCTGGCCACCTTTACGCTGTTCCACGCTGTGGGACACTGGAACGGATATTTCAATGCCACCATGTATATCAACAGCCGTGACAAATGGCCCTTGATGCTGATCGTCCGCGAGATGGTTGCGGAAAGCGGCACCAGCATGGTGCATCAGTCCGCCACTGCGATAGAAGATCTGGCGCAGCCGTTCACACTGCAAATGGCAATCATCATTTTTACGATCATCCCTATCCTGTGCGTATATCCTTTCGTGCAGAAGTATTTCATGAAAGGGATGCTCATGGGCTCTGTAAAAGGCTGAGTCCGCCTGTATATTCTTCCTGTATTATTTTGCACCGGGCAGTGCAGAAATAATAGAACCCCAAATGAAAGAAAGTGAGGATGTTCCATGAAAAAGCGCATTTTAGCCCTGGCTCTTGCCGCGATCATGCTGATGGTACCCTTCACCGCATGTTCGTCAAGCTCTTCTTCCACCCCCGCCGCCTCCGCGTCCGCGGCCGGCACGGGCAGCAGCTCCACGGCTTCCGCGGAGCCGGATAATTCTCCCATCACGATCACCGTATTGAACCGCGTAAACGCTGAAATCGTTCTTGACGACAACCCCATGCTGGCGGCCGTGGCTGAAAAGACCGGCGTCACGCTGGAGATCGAAGCACCGCCGATCAGCAACTATACCGACCGCCTGCAGCTTGTAATGGCCTCCGGCGATCTGCCCGACATCATTTACACCTGGGAATTCGACCAGAACTACGAAAAATGGGCCAATGACGGCCTGATTCTCCCGCTGGACGAGTACATTGAAGACTATCCCAACCTGATGGCCAACATCAGCGAAGGCCAGTGGGGCAAGGCCCGTGTCGGCGGCGCCGACGGCCAGATCTATGCCGTGCCCCGTCCCACCGGCAGCGCCTCCTGGGGCGTGATCTCCAATGACGAATGGCTGGAGAAACTCGGCGTGGACATGCCCACCACACCGGAGGAAGCCTATGAATACGGCAAGCTGGTCGCTACACAGGACCCGGATGGAAACGGCAAGAACGATACGTTCCTGTATTCCCCGTACGGCCTGTGGGCGGACTGCTGGATGATCTTCCCCTTCCTGCCGTTCTCCCTGCAGCACGCCGCGTCCTACCTGCCCGACCGCGACGGCGAATACAAGATCAAGGAAAAAATGGACGGCTACATGCCCTATCTGGATTTCATGCGCAAAATGTATGCTGAAGGCATCATTGACCCTGAATTCTTCACCAACAAATATTACGACGACCAGACCAAGTTCAAGCAGGGCCGCGTTGCGCTGCTGCATGGCGGCATTACCAATATTCCTGAATTTGCCGCGAAGGACGTTCCCAATGCCGCGGAGATCTACAGCTTCCATCCCGCGCTCAAGGGCGAAAACGACGAAAAGCCCCGGAATGAAGCCGCTGCCGCGACTTGGGGCGGCTGGATGATCAACGCTGATGTGGACCCCGAAAAGCTGCCGCGTATCCTGTCCTTCCTGGACTGGGCCAACAGCGAAGAGGGCTTTGTCACCATCGCCGCCGGCGTGCAGGGCACCGACTATGAGTCCTACGATCTTTCGAAGCGCGAGCTGATCGTTACTGCTGAGCAGCAGGAGAACCGCACCGCCGATGTAAGCACTTATATGAACTTCGCCAATGCTTACCAAGGACAGGCTCTTTCCCTTGCCAATACGCCTGAACTGAACGAGTTCGCCATGAACAGCCTGACGGCGTTCCAGGCTGCTGTCGAACAGATCGACATCCCTGTTGTGAAATGCCCCGAGATTGACAACTGGGCTGCAGAAAACCCCGATATCGCCTCCCAGAAAGAGCAGATGGAAGTCAGCTACGTAGTGGGCGAGATTTCCAAAGAAGATCTGGAAGCCTTCCTGAATGACGTATACTTCCCCTCTGTTGCAGACGCCGAGGCGGCTTATATCGAAACCATGAACGCTTACAAAGCTGCGAACGGCTGAAAAACGGCCGGCCTGTAAACAGCATTTACAGAAAATTCCCCGCCTCCTTTTGGAAGCGGGGACATTTTCTGCCGGAGCACCGCCGTTTTCACTGGCTGCCGCAGTATTCTTCTGCCGCACAGATATCAACTTGAGACAAAAGAGGTAGCATTATGAATGTTAGAGAACAATTCCATGCCATTATGGACGGAGCGCCGGTGGATGGGATGCCCGTCTTGGAGTGGGCGTACTGGTGGGATAAAACGTTGGACGGCTGGTACGGCGAAGGATTGCCGAAGGGGCTGGATGACCGTCAGATGCAGGACTATTTCGGCCTGGCACACCACAAACAGTTCTGGCTGGCCCACAAGGCAGAGGGCTGCCCCAAGGATGCTTCGCACGGCAGCGGCATCATCACGGATGAATCAGACTATGACGCCGTACGCCCCTATCTGCTGCCTGAAAATGCAGTATCCCGCCTTGCGTCCCAGCTGAATGCGCTGCGCGCTCCGCACGAAAGCGGCGACACGCTTGTATGGTATACGCTGGACGGCGCCTTCTGGTGGCCGCGCGTCCTGTTCGGCATCGAACAGCATTTTTATTCCTTTTATGACTACCCGGAACTGTACCACCGCATCTGTGACGAGCTTGTAGAGTGGCAGGTACGGATGGTGGACGAAATGGCGCAATATGTGAAGCCTGATTTCATGACCATCGCGGAGGACATGAGCTACAACCACGGGCCCATGCTCTCCAAAGCGCTTTTTGATGAATTTCTTCTGCCATATTACCGTCGCCTGATTCCGGAGATCAAGAAACACGGCACCCGTGTGTTCATTGATTCCGACGGCGATATTACCAGCGCGGTGCCCTGGTTCATCGAGGCGGGTATCGACGGTATCCTGCCTCTGGAGCGCCAGTCCGGCGTGGATGTGGCCAAGATCCGTGATCTGTACCCCGATTTCCTCATGATGGGCAGCTTTGACAAGATGTGTATGTTCCACACTCCGGCAGAGATCCGCGCGGAGCTGGAGCGCCTGCTGCCAACGATCCGCAAAGGCAAATACCTGCCGGCGATGGACCATCAGACGCCCCCGGGCACGCCGCTGGAAAATTACCGCGCCTATGTAGCGCTGATGAAAGAATATGGCGCGCAGGCCTGCGCGGACTGCAAAAAGTAAAAATTGCGCCAGAGGCTGCGGAAATTGAGACGCTCCCCACAGAAAGGCCCGGTCCTATTGGAAATAGGCCGGGCTTTTCTGCAAAAAGTAGGTTTTTTTACGTTTTTCCTCGGTTTTGCAAATAGGAAAAACATATACAAAATATATAATTAAATTAAACCCAATTCGGGAAAAACGTTACAGAGAAACAAAGGAGGAGCAATGTTATGAAGATGAAAAAAATCACCGCCATGGCGCTCGCCTGCGTGATGGCCCTGGGCCTGGCCGCTTGCGGCGGCACGTCCAGCAGCACCGGCACATCCGCAGCTTCCGCTGCACCCGCTTCCAGCACAGGCACGGCGGCTGAACCCTGCGACCTTGTCGTAGCCTGGTGGGGCAGCCAGGGACGCAATGAAAAATTCCAGAGCGCTCTGGACCTTTACGCGGAGCAGAACCCCGGCGTCACCATCGAAAGCCAGACAAACGGCTTCAGCGACCATCTGACGGCGCTGTCCGCAGCCGCCGCCAGCAATGACATGCCGGATATGGCCATGCTGCAAGGCGCTTATTACCAGCAGTTTGTGGACGGCGACCTGCTCGTCGACCTGATGCCGTATGTGGAAAGCGGCGCGCTGGACCTTTCCAATGTGTCTGAATCCGTTCTTGCCGCCACGACCATCGACGGCAAACTGTACGGTGTATGCGCGGGCACGAACTCGCCTTCTGTCATTTACAACAAAACCCTGTTGGACGAAGCCGGCATCACCATTGAGGACAATATGAACCTGGATCAGTTCGCTGAAAAGTGCGCCGAGATCTACGAAAAAACAGGTTACCGCAGCTTCATCAGCAATCCCTCGCAGATGATCGAGATGCTGGTGCGCGGCGAAGGCAAAATCCTGTACGAAACAGATAAGCTCGGCGTGGAAAGCGCCGAAGAACTGCAGCCCTATTTCGCCCTGCTTGAGCGCGGCCGTGAAGAGGGATGGCTGATGGATTACAGCCTGACGGTCGGCCTGGATGCCACCGAAGAGCAGCCGATCATTTACGGCACCACCCCGGAAACGAGCTCTTGGTGCAGCTTCTTTAACTCCAATCAGGCCGACGCTATGCAGCAGGCCGCGCCGGAGGGCATGGAGCTTGCTTTGACCACTTGCCCGTTGGACAACCCGAAGGAATCCAACTATCTACGCGAGGCCATGAGCTGGTGCATCCCCAACCAGGGCGGCAACATCGACCAGGCCGTCGCCCTGCTGAACTGGTGGATCAACTCTCCCGAAGCGAACGAGATCATCATGGCCGAGCCGGGCGTGCCCGCTTCCAGCGAGGCTGCCAAAGCCATTGAGCCGAACCTGTCCGATATCCAGAAAAAGATTTTCACCTACATCAACGACGTTATCACACCGAACTGCTCTCCGGCCAACCCGCCCGCCGGCGCCGGCAGCAGCGAGGTCACCAGCCTGATCACGGACCTTGAAGAAAAAGTGTACTACGGCGAAATCACGGCTGAAGCGGCTGCACAGGAATTGTTTGAAGAAGGCAACCGCATTATGAGCGAGGCAGCCGCCCAGTAAGGAATCTATACCGCCAGCCGGCCTTTTCCAAAAGTCCGGCTGGCATTTTTATCAAACGACGCGGAGGGTCAACATGAAAAAAGAGCGAAATTCCAAGCTGGGGTACGCAAAAAACGGCTGGCTTTATAAAGAAAAAACAGCAGGCTATATTTTTTCGGCTCCCTTTATCTTCGGCTTTCTGTTTTTTGTCATCGTCCCGGTGGCAACATCCCTGTATTACGCATTCTGCAATTACAACATTCTAAAGCCCGCCCGTTGGGTGGGGCTCAAAAACTTCATCGACATTTTCCAGGACCCCACATTTTACAAGGCACTGGGCGTCACGCTGAAATTCGCATTCATCTCCGTGCCGCTCAAACTGGTGTTTGCGCTGATCGTGGCGCTGATTCTGCTGAAAGGCACCAAGCTGACACCGTTTTACCGCGCCGCGTATTATCTGCCCTCTATCCTGGGCTCCTCGGTGGCCGTTGCCATTCTGTGGAAGCGCATGTTCGCGGTGGACGGCCTTGTCAACAAGCTCCTCGGCATCCAGTTCGCATGGCTGGGCAGCACCACGGCCGCCCTGTGGGTCATCATTCTGCTGGCAGTCTGGCAGTTCGGTTCTTCCATGCTCATTTTTCTGTCCGCTATGAAACAGATCCCCCCGGAACTTTATGAGGCGGCGCGCGTGGACGGCGCCGGCGGCATTTATTCCTTCTTCCGCATCACGCTGCCGCTGCTTACGCCCACGATCTTCTTCAACCTCGTCATGCAGCTCATCAACGGCTTTATGGTGTTTGCCCAGGGGCAGATCATCACAGACGGGAAACCCATGAATTCCACGTTGTTTTACGTTTTGTACATGTACCAGCAGTCTTTTGAGTACAGCAAGGTCGGCTATGCGGCCGCCATGGGCTGGATCCTGCTCGTGCTGGTAGCGCTGTTCACAGGCCTCCTGTTCAAGACGAAAAAATACTGGGTCTATGAATAAGAAGGGGGAATAACAACATGCGCGCAAAAAAAAGAATTTCCCGCATTGCCTACCACACCATAGTGCTCGCGGTGGGTTTTGTGATGATCTATCCCCTTTTGTGGATGGTGATGAGCTCCTTTAAAGAAAGCAGCACGATCTTCCACACTGCGGGACAGCTGCTGCCCACGCAGCCCACGCTGGAAAACTACGCCAACGGCTGGAAAGGCTTTTCTCACACGACCTTTGCCACCTTCTTCAAAAACACATTTTTCGTGGCCGCCATGGGAACGGTCGGCTCCATCGTGTCTTCACTTCTGGTGGCCTACGGGCTTTCGCGCCTGCGCTTTCGGCTGCGGGGCCTGCTGTTTGCGCTGGTGCTTCTCACCATGATGCTGCCGGGGCAGATCCTGATGATCCCGCAATACCTGTGGTACAATCAATTGGGATGGATCAATACATACAGCCCGCTCATTGCTGAATTTTACTTTGCTACACAGGGCTTTTTCGTCTATCTGCTGATGAACTTCATGGATGGTATCCCCAAGGATTTGGACGAAGCGGCGAAAATCGACGGCTGCTCGTATTATTCCATCTTCTCGCGCATCATCCTGCCGCTCTCCACTCCAGCCATCGCAACCGTTGCGATTTTCTCGTTCATGAACCGCTGGAACGATTATATGGGGCCGCTGCTGTATTTGAAGCGCACAGAAAAATACACCATCAGCCTGGCGCTGAAGCTCTTCTGTGACCAAACCTCAAGTTCGGATTATGGCGCGCTGTTTGCAATGTCCACGTTGTCGCTGCTGCCTATTTTCCTGATCTTTGTTACGATGCAGAAATATCTGACGCAGGGCGTCGTTACATCTGGCCTGAAAGGATGAGCGTTTGCGGAGGAAAGCGATATGCGCATTACGCATTGCAGAGTGAATTATCTGGAAAATCCGTTTATTGATCGGGAGCCGTACATTTCCTGGATTCCTGAGAGCGACCGCCGCGGCAGCCGCCAGACGGCTTATCGCATTACCTGCCGCCGAGCGGCCGACGGTGCGCCCGTGTGCGACACCGGTTGGGTCGAATCGGAGGATTGTTTGCCCGTGCCGCTGCCGGTTGAACCGCAGCCGTTGACAGAATATCGTTTCTGCGTGCGGGCGCGGGATGAGCGCGGATGTGAGGCGCAGCCCGGAGAGGGAGGCTTCACTGGAGCGATGCGCGGACGGAAATTCGAGGCGAAATGGATTACCGGCCAATTCTGCGACAGGCGTGAAAATGTGCTGGGTGCGGTGTGGCTGCGCAGAGAATTTGCGCGCCCTGCGCGCCTGAAAAAAGCGCTGCTGGTCATCTGCGGGCTGGGCTATTTTGAAGCGCGGATCAACGGCAAGAAAGTGGGAGACGATTTTCTCTCTACGCCGCTGACGGCTTTCGACCAACAGGTGCAGTATCGCGTGTTTGATGTAACGGAGATGTTGGGCCAGGACGAGAACGCGCTGGGAGTAATCCTCGGCAACGGGCTGTATAACTGCTTTACGCAGGACGCCTGGGCGACGAATGCGGCGATCTGGCGTGATGTGCCCAAGCTGCTGTGCGAGTTGCATCTGTTTGATGAAGCAGGCGCGGAGGCGGTGGTCCGCAGCGATACGAGCTGGCTTACCTCGCGCGGTCCCAACACGCTCAACGGCCTGCGACACGGCGAATACTATGACGCGCGCCTGACGCAGGATGGATGGGATCTGCCTGGCTTTACTGCGGATGGCTGGGAGCGTGCGCGCCTTTGCCGCGCGCCCGGCGGCACGCTCTCTGTGATGGAAATGGAGCCGATCCGTGTGTTTCGGCGCGTTGCGCCGGTAAAAAAATGGCGGACAAAAGAAGGCTGGATGCTCGATATCGGCGTGTCTCAGTCGGGCGTTGCGAATATCCGCTTCCATGGAAAGGCTGGCGACGAGTTGACCGTCCGCTACAGCGATCTGCTCGATAAAAACGGCGAAATAGACCAGCAGAGCCTTTCAATGTTCGTGAAAAACTATCGGTTCCAGACGGATATGTATACGAAGCGAACGGACGAACCGGAATGGTGGCGCACGAAGTTCGCCTATCACGGCTTCCGATACCTTGAGATCAGCGGCAACGGCTGGGAGCCGGAGCTGAACGACGTTGAGGTTTGGTCGCTTTGCAACGATTTCCAGCAGCGCGGTGTGTTCCATTGTTCGGATGAGATGGTTAACCGCATTCAGCAGGCGGCCGTGAATTCCAGCCGGTCGATGTGCTTCAGCGTCATGGCTTCCGACACAACGCGCGAAAAGATTTCGTGGACGGGCGATACCGGTCTTTCCTGCGAGCAGATGCTGACGAACTTTGGCACGGAAGCGTTTTTCGTCAAATGGATGCGCGATCTGCGCGACGCGCAGCGGCCGTCGGGCATGCTGCCGTGCATCATTCCCACGCCCGGCTGGGGGTTCACTTTTTCCAACGGGCCGGACTGGTCCAACCCGATGTACGAAATTCCGCTCGAACTGTATCGCTGCTGCGGCGATACGCGCGAAATGGATGCAAGCTATGATGCGCTGTGCCGGTATATCGGCTTCCTGGACACGATGGCGAACGACCGAATCGTCAGCTATGGTCTGGGGGACTGGTGCGCGCCGTTTGAGGGCGCGGCGATTACAAAAAACATGGAATCGTTCAAATGCCCCGTTGCAGTTTCCGATACGGCATATTATTATGCGGCCGTGTGCGCGGCGTCGCTGTTTGCGCGTCTGCTGGGGCGGCCGGACGATGCGGCGGCTTACGCCGCACAGGCCGAAGAGATCCGCGCCGCTTTCCGTGAGAAGTTCTATGATACGAAAACCTTGACCGTCGCGGGCGACTGCCAGACGGCGACGGGCATGATGATTTCCTTCGGCATGGCCGAGCCGGAAGAGATTGCGCCGCTGACGCAGCGGTTGGTGGAACAGATACGGCGCGACGGCGGAAAATTGGATTTCGGGATTCTTGGTATGAAGGCGGTGCTGAATGCGCTGGGCCGGGGCGGCTATGCGCAGATGGCGCTGGACCTGGTAAAGGGGCCGGAATATCCAAGCATTGGTTGCTGGCTTGAGCAGGGAGCAACGACGCTATGGGAATGCTGGAATGGCGGAGGGTCGCATAATCATCACATGTTTAGTGATGTTTCTGCATTTTTGTATAAGCATGTGGCCGGAATTCTACCGGAAGCGCCGGGCTATAAGCATATCTGCTTCCGTCCGATGCTTGCGGGCACGATGGAGAGCGCGGAGGCTTCCGTGCGTACTGTGCGCGGCGAAGCCGCCTGTCAATGGAAGAAAACCGAACGGGGGTTTGAGGTGTGCGTAACGGTTCCCGTATCCTGCACGGGCAGAATCTGTCTGCCGGCGAAATGGAACGGCTGTTTCACAGCGGCGCGCCTGACGGAATCCGGTGTGCCGCTAAACGAATGCGAAATGGTTTCATTGCGGCGCGAAGGCGGGGAAGTGCAGCTTACCGTTCCCTGCGGAAAATGGGATTTCAAAATGAACGCCTGAACAAGAGCGAGGGGATTTCATGAACGCTGAAACGAGAGATCAGCTGGCGCTGTATTTGCTGGCGCTGGAGCGGGATTTTTATCATCCGCTGGGCTCAGTGGAACTGAGCGGGTTCACGGCGGATCGGGATTATACGCTGGAACAGGCTGCGGCGCATCCGCGCAGCCCTATGCCGGAGGGAACGGTATGGGGCGGTGCATGGCAGTATGCGTGGTTATTTGCAGAATTCGCCCTGCCGCAGGAGGCGGAGGGCGAGCGGATTGTTCTCTCGCTCGAACCCGGCGGGGAAAGCACGCTCTTTCTGAACGGGCGGCCGTTCGGCACGCGCCGCGCGGAATGGGTGGAGAAACGCCACCATTATCTGGTTGATCAGACTGTTTCGCTTTGCGCAAAGGAAGGCGAGCGCTTTGCGCTGGCCATGGAAGCCTACGGCGGCACGCCGCTGCCCTGCGCGCCGCGCGGGCGCTGTGCGACGGGGCCGGTTTTTCCGGAGGAAGGCGTGCGGATGGAACCGCTGCCGCGCGCGCGCATCGGAAGGAACACGTTTGGCGTCTGGAACGAGGATGCGTATCAGCTCTGGCTGGATGCATCGATGCTGCGCGATATACACGAAACGCAGCCGGAGGATGCGTATCTGCGCGAAGCGATCGGCTATGCGCTGGAGCGCTTGCTCGACAGCCTTGATTTAGAACAGCCCTTTGCCGCAAGGCGACAGGCATATCGGGCCGCGCGCGAACAGCTTGCCCCCTTCATGGCGGCGAAAAACGGGACTTTTGCGCCTTCTATGGCGGCCATCGCCAATTCTCACCTTGACGTGGCGTGGCTGTGGCCGACGGCCGAAACGCGGCGCAAAACGGCGCGCACGTTCGCCCAGCAGCTGCGGCTTTTGAAGGAATATCCGGAGGCGCTGTTTTTGCAGAGCCAATGCGTGCTGTATGAGATGTGCCGCGAAAACTATCCCGAATTGTTTGAGGAAATTCGCGCGGCTGTTCGCCGTGGGCAGTGGATCGCCGAGGGCGGCATGTGGGTGGAGCCGGATACGAACCTCGCGGGCGGCGAGGCGATTGTTCGTCAATTGCTGTATGGGTTGAACTATTTCCAGAAAGAACTGGGTGTGGAGAGCAAAATCGTCTGGCTGCCCGATTCGTTCGGCTATTCGGCGGCGTTGCCGCAGATTATCGTCGGCTTCGGCATGCGTGGTCTGACCACGCAGAAAATTTTCTGGACCTATAACGACGCTGAGAAATTCCCGCATCATGCTTTTCGCTGGCGCGGCATGGATGGGACGGAAATCCCGTGCTATCTGCATATGTTCTATGAGTCGTTCGTCGATGCGAAAACGCTTGCAAAGCGCTGGCATGACCGCGTGGATCGCGACGGAACGGGCGAGTTCCTTCTGCCGTTCGGATATGGAGACGGCGGAGGAGGCCCGACGCGCGACGACTATGAACAGATTCGCCGGGAAAAGGATATCCAGGGCGTACCGAAAATGAGTTATGAAACGCCTGCGGACTTTCTTGAAAAGCGCGAAAAGGCGGGGTTCCCGGTTTACTGCGGCGAATTGTATTTCCAGTGCCATCGCGGCACATATACCACACAGGCGAAAATCAAACGTCTCAACCGCCAAAGCGAAAACGAACTGCGTGCGCTGGAGATGTGGGCGGCGTTCGCCGCATGGCGGGGAAAAGCGACGTATCCGGCGACTGAGCTGGAAGCGCTATGGAAGAAAGTGCTGCTGAACCATTTCCATGATATTCTTCCTGGCAGCGCGATCGGGCAGGTATACGACGAAGCGCGCCTACGCTATGAAGAAGTGCTTGCGGGCGTGAAGGTATTGGGTGAAAAAACGTTGACGGCGCTTGGAACAGGCGGCGAGGGCGTGACGCTGTATCATACGCTTTCGCATGAAGCGGAACGGGTAGTCGAGTTGGACGAGCGGTTCGCTGCGGGCGCTGTGACGGCCGAGGGAGAGCTCGTCCCCTGCACGCCCTGTTCAACCGGCGCGTTCGCGCTGGTGAAACTGCCCGCAGTGGGCCGTGTGACGCTGCTGCCTGCCGGGAGCGGCGCGAAAGCGCCTCCTGCAACTGCTGAAAGGACCGAGAACGGCTATCGGCTGCGCAATGCCTGCATGGAAGCGGAACTGAACCTGCACGGAGAAATAACATCCTTGCGCGCGACGGCAACCGGTGCGCGGTGCGTTGCAGGTGCGTCGAACCGGCTGCATTTTTATCGCGACGTGCCGCGTGCCTATGACGCGTGGGATATCGACAGTCAGACGGGAGCACGGGAGATTTTTCCGGAAATTGCGGCGGAGAGCGAAATCACGGAGACTTGCGGGCTGCGCGCGGCAGTGCGGTTTACGCTGCGCGTGCTCAACTCGACGATTGTACAGACCGTCTCGCTCGACGCCAACGCCATGCGGCTCGATTTTTTCGTGCAGGCTGACTGGCATGAGCGTCATAAACTGATGAAGGTTTCGTTTGACACGGCCGTGCAGACGGATGAAGCGGCGAACCAGATTCAGTTTGGGCACGTGATGCGCCCCACGCATCGTTCCCGTGCGTTCGACGCAGACAGGTTCGAGGTATGCAATCACGGTTTTACGGCGCTGTATGATGCGACGCACGGCGCGGCCGTGCTCAATAATGGAAAGTATGGCGTGAGCATGGAGGGCAGCGTGATTTCGCTCTCCCTGCTGCGCGGGGCGACGCACCCCGACCCCGCGGCCGATCAGGGCGCGCACGAGTACCGCTACGCCTATTTCGTCTGGCGCGGCGCGTTTGAAACTTCGGGCGTCGTTTATGAAGCGGCAGCGTTGAACGCGCCCGTCTGGAAGGCGGAAGGCGCGGTAGGTCGAGAGGCGATGCTGGAGATTTCCGACCCCGCATGCGTGCTGGAGACGGTCAAACTGGCTGAGGATGGCGGCGGGGATATGATCCTGCGGCTGTATGAAAGCATGAACGGCGCGCGCTGCGTATCGGTGCGGGTGCCTGAAAATACTGCGGCAGCCTGGAGATGTGGACTGGATGAAACGAAAAACGAGATGCTAAAAATTGAACGGGGGAGTGTGCAAATCGCTATGCATCCGTTTGAGATTGTAACGCTGAGAGTTGAAAAGAGCATGCGGGAGGAAAGAATATGAACGGCGGCAGCACGATCGATCGGATGCCGGAATGCCCGGTCGTCAGCCGGTTTGTCGCGCCGTGGGATACCAGCGGCTGGTATTATGTTGCGCCTGGGTTCTGCACGGGCGAACGTCTGTATTCCAATGTGGAAATCTGCGCCGGGGAAGTCCCGCCGGAGCTCTGCGGCGGGGAGTATATCGTCGTATATGATTCCTTTTCCGAAGGGTTCGACGATAAGCAGGGCGCGAACTTTGTCGTGGAACGCCCTGCGA
The DNA here is from genome assembly GCA_004557805.1 of Clostridiales bacterium. Classification (GTDB taxonomy): domain Bacteria; phylum Bacillota; class Clostridia; order Christensenellales; family Aristaeellaceae; genus Aphodomonas. The sequence goes on from SFFS01000006.1 coordinate 15,404, forward strand.
GGGTATTCATTGCGCTCGATTGCCGTGCGGACGGAGCGTTTCTGAAGGGGTTTCTGCCGTCTGAAATGACGATGACGGCCACGGACGGCACGCGCTATCGCATTTTTAGCCGCGGCTGTGCAGCAGGGGAGAAGATCTGCCTTCCAGATGCACGGGGCGAGTTCCACCATTATGTGACGGTAGTGCGCGCACTGGATACGGACGCGCCGCAGGCGCTGCGGGAGCCGCTGGATGCACCGAAACACGAAAAACGGCATGTGGCGCGCCTTGCGAGGTGGTACTGGCAGGAAACGTTCCTGACGGCGCGGCAGGGTGTGCCTGCGGAAGAGTACGAAATCGATGGAGTGTGCGAAATCCTGCCGCGGGAGGGGTGCGCGGAACGGCTGGCGGTGCGAATTCGTGGCGGCGCATCGCTGAAGCGGCGGACGAACGCTTCTGGAAGAGAAGAATGCGAGGCCGTGATTCGGACGCTGCGGGGGAGAACACGGGTTTCCTTCTGCGGGGCGCAGATCACTTTGGGAAAGGGAAAAGCCGAAGGGGAAAGCGGCCGGGCGCTGGGGCAGGAGCTTGGCGAACGATTCCGTCTGCGCTTCTTGCGCGACGGCGGCTGGTGTGAAATCTGGCTGAACTGCCGCAAAGCGGCTGTGGCGCGCTGCACGGCGGGGGAACAGGCTGTGTTCGCTTTGCAGACGGACGCGGACGGCGAAGCGGAGCTGCAGCGTCTGACACTGCGCGATCGCACGGACATTCCCATGGATATCGAAGATTTTGAAACGGCGCGGGGCGCGCGGCTGGCAAGCGAAAACGCCTGCGCGAAGGTTTATCCCTTCCCGGACTGGAATTGCCTGCGGCTGGAAAAAGGCGGCAGATGGAGCCGGGCGTTCGATGCGATTAGCAAAGAAATGCGCCTGGAAATTACGGCGAGGCCCGAAACGGATGCGTTCTGTGTGCTGCTGGAAGCACGCGACGCGGCGGGAAGGATCGCCGCGAGAGCGGCCATGTATAAAAATAACCTGTTTGCATCCTTTGGCAGGGAATGGAAACAGATTTACGGCGGCCATATCAGCGGAATGTATTATCCCTGCGGCAACTGGTACCGGCTTGCGATGAACATCGACCTTGTCAGGGGGACGTATGATCTGTATATCGACGGCGCGCTGTGCGCAAAGGGATTCCCACTTGCGGCAGACGCGGTGGAAATTGCGCAGGCCGGCGGTATGACGTGCGGAGGCATACTGCGTGTGAGCAAGCTGAAGGTTTACGACCGGACCACCTTTGCGCCGGATGAACTGCCGCCTGTACCTATAATGGATGCGAGGGCCTTTGGCGCACGCGGCGATGGCAGAACTCTTGATACTGCCGCTATTGCACGGGCGGTGGAGGAAGCGGCGCGCGTGGGAGGTGCGGTGCTGCTCAGAGACGGCGTGTTCCTTTCGGGCGAGATTCGCCTGCGTTCCGATGTGACGTTTTGGATCGACCGGACGGCGACGCTGCTGGGGACGCAGGATCATGCCTGCTATCCGCTGCGTACGCCCTGCTCGAGCCTTTGCGCCAACAGGCAGCTGGGACGCGGATTGCTGTATGCGGAACGCGAGGAGAATATCATGCTGACCGGCGGCGGAACGGTGGACGGAAACGGCTGCTACCGCTTCAAAATGAACGACCCGATTGCAAACCGACAAAGGGATGCGCGGCCGGATCAGGCGTATCTCGCCTGCTGCGATGGCGTGACGATTGAAAACCTGGATTTTGTTAACGCTGCGTTCTGGTCGGTTGTACCGCTTTCAAGCCGGAACGTGCAGATTGAACGGTTGAATGTGGATTGCCGCAATACGCCTAACCGCGACGGGATCGATCCAGTGGACTGCGTGGACATGACGATTCGCGACTGCTGCATCATTGCCGGGGACGACGGGCTGTGCATGAAATCGTCGGACGACATGGGATGCCGCAATATTGATATTGAAGATATGGTCATTCAATCGCTCGCCAGCGGGATCAAATTCGGTACGGACAGCTACCATAGCCTGGAAAACGTTTCGGTGCGAAACTGCATCCTGAAGAATATCAACCGCTGCGCGGTTTCACTGGAAGCGACGGACGGCGCGCGGGTGGAGAACGTGCGGCTGGAGAACCTGGAGATTACGGACGTGGGAGCGGCGGCGTATTTGACCGTGGGAAGCCGCGGACGGCGGCCGCAGGGCGCGTTCCCGGAACGCCGCAGCGCTATGCGGGACGTGCGCTTTGCACATATGCGGTTTGAAAAGCCATATCAATACTGTCATAGCCGCGCAGGAGAGATTCATGAAATTATGATCGTGGGACAAAGCACAGAGCAGCGCATCGAGGAAATTTCCTTCGCAGATTGCGAATTGCGTCTGCCGGGCGGTGCGGAACATCAGAACGCTGCGCCGGAACCGCTGAACGAGCGATATCCGGAATACGATCAGCACGGTTTGTCGGCGGGACATGCGTTTACGCTGCGCTACGTGCAGGACGCGCGCTTTGAAAACTGCCGTATTACGCTGGAAAAAAGAGATATTCGCCCGATGCTGGCCGCGTTCGACTGCGAAGGGATTGTGCAGCAGACGCCTCGCAATAAGTAAAGTGGTGCCGCATGTGGGCGCGACCCAAACCGTCAAAAACTAACGAAGGGCAACGCGAAGCGCTCCGCAAAGGGTGTACCCGCGGACAAGAGTCAGCGCAGTTCGCGGGCGAATGGGGTGAAGGCGGGCGGAAAATGCATTTCGACCGCAAATCAAAGATTTGATCTTTTGAAAATGTCGTTTTGCTGCACTCCGGAGAGCCGACGAAAAACGGAGAATTGAAGGGGCGAGAACAGTGCGAAGCGCTCCATAGCCCCGAAACGCCGGCACGACCTTGTCATGGACGATGCGAAGGCGTATGCTGCCAAAAATGATTAAAAATGGGAGGGCTGCGGCCCTCTCGAACTCTCTCAGGGAATTTTTCGACAGACTGAGCCGTGCCCCATGCGGGATACGGCTTTTATTCTGTCTTCCATCAGGGGACATCTGAAAAATTGCATGAGATTCTATCATGAAGCCTTTCCGACGTTTCTGCGTTGGGAAACCTCGGTTCAGTCCCGCGAAACCTTCGGTATCCCTTCCAGAACTGAAACTGAACCTTTTTTAGATACGCCCTATACAAATGAACCCGAATTGTATAGCTGTGTTTCTATGCTTACCGCGTTGTTTTCTGAAGAATCGTCTTCTTTTCTCCGAAGGTGCGGAAGCATCGATTTCCTGCAAGAGTACGGGGGCAAGCCCCCTTTCCCTCCCTCATTTCAGCCGGGCCGCGGCCTCGAGAATTTCGCTGCGCGGCAGGTTTCCGGCGCAAAGCGCTCCGTCGTCCAGCGAAAGAAGCCGCCGGTAGAACGCGAGCCGCGCGGGCGCGTCGCCGGCTGCGTACAGCGCGTCCTCCGCAGCGGCGTAATCGCCGCCGCGTTCAAAAAGCCCGGCGAGGGCGAGCAGCTCCTGCGGGGCGAGCGCGTCGAGCATCGGCTCCATCACCATGCGCGCACGGCTGCATGCACGGGGAACGAAATCGGGGCTTTGCAGCGTGCAGAACAGCATCAGCGCCTGCGCGCGCGTGGGCGCGGTTTCGTCGTCCGGGCGCGTGCGCGCGTCTACCTGCGCGCTCAGAAGCAAAAGCTCCGCGCACAGGTAGCGCTGCTCCGGCGAGAGGATTGATTCCAGCGTCGGCACGCCCGCCGTTTTGAGCAGCTTGAGCGGCATGCCGCTCGCCTTGCGGCTGACTTCGTCCAGCTCGGCCTGCGCGTCGGCGTCGCGCGCCAGATCAAGAATTTCGCGCATGAATTCACCCAGCATCTCGATCATGCGAAGAATATAATCCCGTTGAAAATACATACTTCCTCCGACTGGCGTAATTTCGCTACTCGTAGTATAATGGATTTGATCAGAATCCGCAAGGAAAAGGAGAACGGCTTTGAAATATCTGCGCCGCTTTTTATGGTATATCGCAAAAAGGCTGCTGGGGCTGACGATTCTGCTGGGCGTGCTGATCATCGCGTTTTATATGGCGATGAACACGGCCAATATTACCATCCTCCTCAAGGACGGCATGGCCATGCGCGCCGAGGTCATCATGAAGCAGGAGGATGAAGCGCAGCTGGAAAAATACTTCGAGGAAAACTTTTTGCAGGTCGATACGACGCTGAAGGTCGGCCTGTCGGAGAATTCGCCGTATAAGGATTATAACATCACCGGCATCGACCACCGGCTGACGCTCGAGTGGCTCTGGTGCTGGCCGTGGGATAACACCGCCAGCGCGAACTTCGTCGAGCGCGTGCCGAAGATCGACGGCCGCATCAAGTCAAGCCTGCGCCAGCAGGCCGAAGAAACGGATCCCTCGCGCCTGTATCCGCCCGACTGGACGAGCGGCCGCTATGTGGCTACGCTGGAGCGAATCAACGGGCGCTGGAAAATCGCCTCGATTAAACTGCTGGAAACGGTTGAATGATGGAGCAGAAGAAATATCTTGCGCCGGGCAGCGCGGCGCTTGCGCCGATGGCCGGCGTGACGGACATGCCCTTCCGTCTGCTGTGCTTCGAGCAGGGCTGCGATTGGGCGACGACGGAAATGGTTTCCGCGCGCGGGTACCTGTGCGGCCATAAAAAAAGCCGCGCAGTGCGCGAGCTTTTGCGGCGCGACCCGGCGGAAGGGCAGGTGGCCCTGCAAATTTTCGGGCATGAGCCGGATGCGCTGTACGAGGCTGCGCGCATGCTGTCGGAGCAGGGGTTCTGCGGCATTGATATAAATATGGGCTGCCCTGCGCCGAAAATCGTCGGCAACGGCGACGGCAGCGCGCTTTTGAAGGATCTTACGGCGGCGCGGCAGGCGATCGCCGCGGTGCGGCGTGCGACGGAGCTGCCCCTGACGGTGAAAATGCGGCTGGGCTGGGATGAAGAGCACATCGTGGCGGACGAGCTTGCGCATATCTGCCAGGAGGAGGGCGTGGACGCGATTACCGTGCATGGGCGCACGCGCGTGCAGTTCTACTCCGGCAGGGCCGATTGGGACGCGATTGCGCGCGTGAAGGCGAGCGTGCGCATTCCCGTTTTCGGAAACGGCGATTTGAACACCGCCGAGGAAGCGCTGCGCCGCATGCGGGAAAGCGGCGTGGACGGTGTGAGCATCGCGCGGGGAGCGACGGGCAATCCATGGATTTTTTCGCGCTTCGCGCGGCTGAAACAGGGCCTTCCCGCACCGGAACCGGATGATGAAGAACGCATTGCTGCGGCGATGCGCCATGCGCGGATGCTGGCCGAATGGAAGGGCGAGGCCGTGGCCATCCGCGAGATGCGGAAGCACGCCGCGTGGTATACGCGCGGAATGTACGGCGCGGCGCAGATGCGCCCGGCGCTGTATGCCGCCGAAACGCTGGAAGGTTTGCAGGCGGCGTTCAACCAGGTACTGGAACGGGCTCACGAACAGAAAAATGAATGAAACGCTTGACAAATTGCATTTTGAACGCTATAATCGCCAATGAGAACGGAATAATGAAAGAAATTTGCAGATGCGCTGCGAATTTCGGAAAATGACGGCGAGCTCGAAGCGATAGCGGTATCGTTCCCCGGACGGAGAAGTCCGGGGGATTTCTGTTTTCCCGCGGACGCTGCCGTGAAAAAAGAAGGGAGAAAGCAAGATGAAAATCAGGATTGAACGGACGGCGCAGCCCAAGCCGCATGCTGATGAATCGCAGCTGGGCTTTGGCAGATATTTTACCGATCACATGTTCTGGATGGACTACACGCCCGAAAAAGGGTGGCACGACGCGCGCATCGTGCCCTACGGGCCGATTGCGCTTTCTCCCGCCGCCACGGTGCTGCATTACGGAATGGAGGTTTTCGAAGGGCTGAAGGCGTATCGCCGCGCCGACGGCCGGGTGCAGCTGTTCCGCCCGTGGGATAATTTTTCCCGCATGAACGATTCGGCCGAGCGCCTGTGCCTGCCGCAGCTCGATACCGAGTTTGCACAGGAGGCGCTGGAGACGCTGATCCGGCTGGATGAGGCCTGGGTGCCGTCGCTGCCGGGGACGAGCCTGTATATCCGGCCCTTTGAGTTTGGCGCAGACCCGTTCCTTGGCCTGCATACGGTGCATCATACGCAGTTCGGCATCATCCTTTCGCCGTCGGGCAGCTATTATGCCGAGGGCATTAACCCCGTCAAGATTATGATTGAAACGCGCGACGTGCGCGCCGTGCGAGGCGGCACGGGCTACGCCAAGTGCGGCGGAAACTACGCCGCTTCCAGCCGCGCGGGAATGTACGCCGAAAAGAAGGGCTATACGCAGGTGCTCTGGCTCGACGGCGTGGAGCGCAAGTATGTCGAGGAAGTGGGCGCGATGAACGTAATGTTCATGATCGACCACAAGGTCGTTACTCCGGCGCTGCTGGGCAGCGTGCTGCCGGGCGTTACGCGGCGCAGCTGCATTCAGCTGCTGAAGGATTGGGGCTACGAGGTTGAGGAGCGCCAGCTGGCAGCGGAAGAAATCTTCACGGCGCTGGCGGAGGGGCGGCTCCAGGAAGCCTGGGGCTGCGGCACTGCCGCGGTGGTCTCGCCCATCGGCGAACTGTCGTTCCACGATAAGGCGTATACGATCAACGATTTCCAGATCGGCCCGGTGACGCGGCGGCTCTACGACGAGCTGACCGGCATTCAGTACGGCCGCCTGCCCGATACGCACGGCTGGACGAAGGTGCTGTGACGGAACCGGACGGCTGCGAAGAGAAGGCAAGAAACGGTTTGAATTTCCCGCGCAGGGCGCGGAAAAAACAGCGGCGTTTCCCAGAGAGGGGGAGCGCTGCTTGCTTTTTGCCCGGCGGGTGTGTATAGTGAATAATGAATTCTTTTCCGGAGGCGCGACGAGATGACGGTGGCGTCCGAAAAGAAAGCGAAATGCAGGGGGATGTTATGCCGGTGAAAATCAAACGGCAAAAGCAAATAAGGGCGTTTTTGCTCGAAAAATTCGGCGAGAGCAGAGGAAACGCGCTGTTCGACATACAGGAGAGAACGCTCCGCACGCTGATTGCAAACGAAAGGAACAAAACGGCAAGCCAGATGAAAACGCTTGCCCGGACGATTCTTCCCTGCATAGCGCTGTATAAAGCGCTGTCAGAGGACGGATGTTCGGAAAAGAACGCGTATGAATATATGCGGAAATACATGCTTGATAAAGTCGCGGCAGAAAAGCGGTCATCCATGGAAAAAATGGAATGCGTGCCGGGGTTTTACGCGATCTACAGCAGCGTATTTTTGAGAATTATGCGCACGGCCGATCTATGGGAGAGTGAACAGAGCTGCGGGAAGGGCTCCTTTGACGTTACGATAAAAAAGTGTCTCTGGCATACGGCTTGCGCGGAAAACGGCTGCGCGGAGCTGTGCCGCCTGTTTTGCGACGCTGACAACGTAACATACGGTGGGCTGAAGAAAATCGGCTTTGCGCGCACGAAAACATTGGGGTACGGCGGAGATTGCTGTGATTTTCATTTTTTCAGGAAATAGCGGATTGCGCGATGCGGAGTGAAAAATCCTGCCGGGGATAAAATCCCGGGCAGGATTTGCCGTTGTATGGACGCTTTGATAAACTGCGGGAAGCGCCTCTGTTTTTTCAGCGCGCAGGCGCGCCGGAAATTACAGCTCGCTGCGCACGTTGTCGCCGCCGAAGAAGAACAGCGCCAGCGCGCCCGGGCCGACGTGCGAGCCCGTCATGGGCTCGTAGCACACGTTCATGATCGCCTTGGGCGGATGGTTTTTCTTCAGCAGCGCTTCGAGCATGGCCGCGTCCTCGGGACAGTCGGCATGCGCGATGCCTACCGTCTGCGAAGGCGCGTCCTTCACCATTTTGTCGTACTGCTCGGCGATGGCCGCGATGGACCGCTTGCGCCCGCGCACCTTTTCGAAGCAGACAATTTTGCCCTCCGGATCGCCCTTAAGCAGCGGCTTGATTTGCAGCACCATGCCGATGAGGGCAGCGATGTTGGAAAGCCGGCCCGTCGCGCGGAGATGCTTCAGATCCTCCACGGTGAATACCTGCGCCATGCGATGGCGCTTCTCATCGAGCAGCGCGGCTGTATCCTCGATCGACATGCCGCTGTCGCGGCAATCGGCCGCGTCGAGCACGAGCAGCCCTTCGCCCAGCGAGGCACCCAGCGTATCGACGAGGCAGATTTTGCGCTCAGGGAACTCTTCGCACAGCTGCGCCGCCGCCGTCTGCGCCGATGCGTACGACCCGCTGATGCCCGACGACATGCCGACGAACAGCACGTCCTGTCCGGCGGAGAGCAGCGGCGTCATCGCGTCGATGTAAGTCTGCGGCGTGACCTGCGAGGTGCGCACCTTCGCGCCGTTGCGAATGGCGTCATAGTACGCCTTGCCGTCGAAAGCAACGGTGTCAGTGCAGGTCTGCTCCACGCCGTCAACGGTGAACGTAAAGGGGATGACGCGAATCTGCCGTTCCTGCAGGAGACGGCAATCCAGATTCGCTGAAGTATCTGTAAAAATCGAGAACACGCTGAACACCTCGAATATTATCTGATATCGAGTATCAGATTAGCACTTTTCCGCAGAAACGTCAAATACGAGTTTTTTCAGGACGGCGACGCGCGAACGATAAAATATATTACATATGTAAAAACGACGAAAAAAGCCCCGGAAGGGCGTTCCTTCCGGGGCGATAAGGCTACGGTTTGGGCTTTTCCTCCTGCATCGGCGCGCTGATTTTCTGCTCTTTTTCCGCTTTTTTCCATTCGATTGAGCGGCTTGCGGCCTTGCGTGCCTGCTGGTGGCGCAGGGCGATATCGTCAAGCGCGGCGTGCCGCGGCTGCGGCGGGGGAAAAGGCGGGTCGATCAGCTCGGGCCGGCTGGCCGGGCGGGAGGGCGGCTCATGCGGCGCTGCGGGATACGTTTTTTCAGCCGCGCCCTGCGCGGCGAAAGCAGCCGTCTCCTGCGGCGGCGTTACGGGCGCGAAGGACGCGCGTGTGTTCGTTTGCAGCGCCGCCCAGCGGTCTGCCGCGCCGGGGTTGCGCGAGGCCTTCTGGATGAGGTCGTAAGGCGATGGATGCGTCATGCTGCTCGCTCCTTTTTTTGTTTATTTGTAGCCGGAAAAAACGAAATTATTACGAATTTTTGAATTTTTGGTATTGAGTTTGTTTCGCGGACTCTGTATAATATATCATAGCTACGTATGGATAGAATTGGAGCGTGAAGCAATGAATCGTGATGAACAGGAGCGTACTGTGCGCAATTTTTCTGATACCGCGTCCGAGCCGGAGCAGGCTCCCCGCAGAAGGCGCACGCAGGCCGCGCGCCTGCGCGGCGATAACAGCGAGCCCAAACAGCCACAGAACGTCTACGCGCGCCCGCAGCCGGGCCGCGGCTACGGCGACGAGGAAGATGAGGGCGCGTATGCTTCCAGCTCGCGCAATATCCCGCCCATGAGCCGCAAGCCCCGCAGCTGGGACGTAGGCGGCGAGGACGAACGGCCCGCGCCGCAGCCGCGCAAGCAGCAGCCCGCCCCGCGCGACCCTTATGAGGACGAAGAATACGACGATTATGAGGACGAAGCGTACGAGCCGTACGACGAGGACGAAGAAAACGGCCGCGGCGGCTCCGGCTGGTGGGTCTGGCTGCTGATCGTCGTGCTTGTGGCCGCGCTGCTGGCCGGCGTGACGTTCTTCTTTGCGCGCCATTCGGATATTGCCATTCCGCGCGTGATCGAGCCGGTCGTTTCGGCCGTGCGCAGCGCGATGGCAACGCCGACTCCGGCCCCCACGCCTACGCCCGAGCCCACGCCCGTGCCCACGCCTACGCCCGCGCCCGTTCCGGAGGCGAGCGAGGCGCGCGTGATCGGCTTTACGGCCGATCCGGCGGTGGTTGATTCGCTCGATAAGCCGGTCACGCTGCAGGTCGTCACCAGCACGCAGACCGATTTCGTGCAGATTGTGGATAACAACGGGCAGGAGCTTATGCTCCTCAACGACGGCTACAGTGATTCGCCCGAGGGCCGCGTGTGGCGCATGATGTACTATTTCGCCTCGCCCTACGAGGACATTATCGAGGCGTATCCGGGCAACGTTTCCGGCTGGAACGAGAGCGGCGCGGCGCGCATCTACGTAAAGGCGACCGAACCGCAGCCCGAACCCACCGTCACGCCCGAGCCGACGGCCGAACCCGCGCCGCAGGCGGCGGGCGGAATCGGGCAGGTGGATGTGACGGAAAGCATCTATGTGGGCGGCCAGCAGCAGGAAAGCTTCAGCCGCGAAAACGCCGTGAACCTCGGCGACGCTTCCACGTACATGCGCCAGGGCAACGACCGCTACATGGCCGGCGTGCTGACCTACCGCTCCAGCGGCATGCGTCAGAACGCGGCATACGGCAACGTTGAAACCGCGGGCGGCATGACGGAGGTCTGGTCCGCCGAGACCGGCGCGCAGATCGCCGCCGACGAGGGCTGGGGCGTGCAGCCGCTGATTTCCAAGTGGAACCAGAACATCCGCCAGAGCATGCCGCTCGATCAGAGCGCCATGGCCAAATCGGCGCTGAAGGAAGTGGTTTACGCTTCCGGCGACGGCAAAATCTACTTCTTTGACCTGGATACCGGCGCGAAAACGCGCGACGCCATCGAGGTGCGCCTGCGCAAGAGCGACGAGAGCACCATTGCGCTCAGCGGCGCGGCGAGCATCTATTCCAACGGTCTGCCCCTGCTGGCCGTGGGCGGCAAGGATGTTGAAAACGGCGGCATGTACGTGTATAACCTCGTCAGCAGCCGGCTCCGCTGCATCATCGACGGTTCCGATACCACCGCGACCTCGACCGACCGCGGATTCCTCGGCGCGGCGGTGATCGATGCGGATGCGGATACCATCATCGCCGCCGGCAACAACGGCGGGCTGTATACGCTTACGCTCAACAAAGAGGTCAAGACCAAGGATACCAACGGCGTGACCGTCATCGACGATATCTCCATCACCACGCCTTCCATGGCGCTCTACCGCGCCGCTGCGGGCGATTCCGACGCGACGGTAGAGACCGTTATGGCCGCCTGCGGCGAATACGCCTATTACGCCACTAAGGGCGGCGTGCTCTGCTGCGTCAATCTCAACACGATGCAGTCGCGTTGGGCGATCGGCGAGAGCGGGCGCTACGGCGCTTCGCTGGCGCTGGATGATTACAACGGCGTGCGGCTCTATGCCGGTACGCGCGACGCTGCGGTGAACGCGCTCCAGTGCATCGATGCGGAAACCGGCGACGTCGTCTGGACGAAGGAATTCGAAGCGGGCTTCGTCTCCGCGCCGGTTATCGGCACGGACAGCCTGAACGAAATGGTGATCGTTACCGTCAGCGGCGAAAGCGGCGCGACGGTGTATGCGCTGAGCAAGGACGACGGTTCCGAGGTGTGGTCCTACGCGCTGAACGCGCCGACCCTGTCCTCGCCCATCGCGCTGTACGGCGCGGCCGACGAGACGACCGGCGAAGCGACCGGCGCGTGGATCGTCGCGGGCAGCGACAGCGGCGAGCTCGTTCTGCTCAACGGCAACGACGGTACGGAAGTAACTCGCCTGACGCTTTCCTCCGGCGTGTCCGGTTCGCCCGCGGCCTTCAACGGCATGCTGGTCGTGGCCACGCAGGATGGTCAGCTGCACGGCGTTGAGGTGAAATGATGAAACAGAAGAAATACCTTGTGGCTCTGGATCAGGGAACGACCAGCTCCCGCGCGGTATTGTTCGGACTGAATGGAGTGCTGTTGGCGCAGCACTCCATTGAGTTTCCGCAAATTTACCCGCAGCCCGGCTGGGTGGAGCATGACCCGAAGGACATCCTCAATACCGTTACCGCATCGCTGCGGCTGATGGTGAACAAGGCGGGAATCGCCCCGGAGGAAATCGCTGCAATCGGCATTACGAACCAGCGGGAAACCGCCGTCCTGTGGGATCGCGAAACCGGCGAACCGGTCTATAACGCGATCGTCTGGCAGTGCAGGCGCACCGCGCCGATCGTTGAAAAGCTCGTGGCCGACGGGCTGGGCGAGCATATCCGCGAAACGACGGGGCTGATCCCCGACGCGTATTTCGCGGGGACGAAGCTGAAATGGCTGCTCGACCTGCCGGGCGTGCGCGAACGCGCGCGGCGCGGCGAGCTTTGCTTCGGCACCATCGACAGTTTCCTGGCGTGGAACCTGCTGGAGGGCCGCCCACATGTGACCGACGCGGCCAACGCTTCGCGCACAATGCTGCTCAACATCCGCACGCTCGAATGGGACGAGACGCTTTTGCAGGCGCTGGATATTCCGCGCGAGGTGCTGCCGGAGGTCGTCGATAACGCGCGCGTAATGGGCGTGCTGCGCAGGGAGATTCTCGGCGCGGAAATCCCCATCGCGGCGATGTGCGGAGATCAGCAGTCGTCGCTGTTCGGTCAGGCGTGCTTTGCTCCGGGCATGATGAAAAACACATACGGGACGGGCTGCTTCCTGCTGATGAATACGGGCGATCAGCCCGTAAAGAGCGAAAACGGCCTCGTTTCGACAATCGCCTGGCGGCTGAACGGTAAGACGCAATATGCG
>SFFS01000157.1 GCA_004557805.1 Clostridiales bacterium
GCACGCGGGCTTTGTCATCAACACCGGCAGCGCCACCTGCCGGGACATTTTAGCTCTCATCCGGCTGGTGCGGGAGACTGTCCTTCGAGAGACCGGGGTCACCCTGGAGCCGGAGGTCCGCCTGTTGGGCTGTACCTTGGAAGCAACACCTGAACACAAAGGAGAACCAAAACCATGAATGATCGCTTTTATGTGGTGATGCAGGCCATGAGCGGCAACGACCGCCACGAGACCCGCTTTGAGCACTTTGAAAACCTGCAGGACGCCGAGCAGATGGTGCAGGACTGGATGAGCCGGTACATGGCCATCGACTGTATCCCCTATGACCAGGTGGAGGCCGTTAAGGGCCAAAACGGCGGCCAGTTACCCGACGCCGTTTTTCCCTGCCCGGAGGTGAAGGAGCCCAAGGACTTGGAGAAGTACAACGGCTACCACGACCTGGGGGGTCTGGGCTATCTCTTCAGCCTGTTCCTCTATGTCATCTATGACGAAGCCTCCGCCCTGCGCTTTAAAGGGGAGCTGAACCGGGAGTATCGCATCGACACGGAGTACAGTACCCGAGCTGACCGGATGCTGGCAAACCTCCAGTCCTTTGTGGATTACTTTAAGGATCGCAGCCTGGATATCTCTCAGGCGGAGGCCGAGATCCGGGAGTTTATGAAGCGGGACGGCTTCAACCCCTTTGAAGCGGTGGAGGAGTACGACGAGATCGTGGATATGAGCGACCGCTGGGGCATCTGAACAGGCAAAAAATGAGCGTACCGATTGGGAGGAGCTTCGCAAGGAAGCTCCTCCCAACGCTTTTTGTAACGTCAACCAAATAGAATCGGGGGGAAGAGAAAATGACCACAAAAAGCCTAACCCAGCACCTGTCACAGGTGCCGCAGATTGACGCGGTACTCCCGCAAATCCTCTTCCGGTACCGTTTCCATCATTTTATCAAGCGCGGCAGCAAGGGCAGCTTTATCCTCTGGCAGGGTGCCTTGAAATTGAAACGCATTTGACGCGCCCAAAGCGGCAAATTGAGTGGGGATCTCTAAGTTTTCAAGTAAAGTGCGAATCTCCTTATATTTTTCAATTTCTCCTGCCTCTTTCCAGTTGCCCCGTTGTATTTCCTGATAAAGCGCTGAATTCTGGTAAATCGTCAGCATATTGACGCCAATCAGTTGCGGATGGAGTTGGTTGCGACCATGTGGCGGTTGAGCACGTTCGCAGTGCCGCTGGTAGCGTAAATATCAAAGCCAAGAGCCTCGAAGCGCTCACCGATGCGGATTGCCTCCTGCTTGTCCGAATCGCGCACCGAAATGAGCACCGCTCCCTTTTTCTTCATCTGGAAGCCCGCGCCGGTCAGCCCCTTGAGGAGCGCCTCGCGGAACGAAGTTGAAACGCCGAGCACCTCGCCCGTGGGATTCACTGCGAGAATCGCGCCCGATTCCGGCAGCGTTTCAGGCAGTACGCCGTCGTAGACGTAAAGATCGTAGGCGGCGGCCGTCTGCGCGTCGCCCGGCGCGGCAAGATCAACCGTCATGCGCGCGTCCAGCCCGAGCGCACGCTCCAGAAAGATATTGCCCGAAGTGACCAGCAGCGCCCTGCGCTGCGCGGCAACCTCGCGCACGGCATAGCGCACGTTATCCGCGGCAAGCGCGTCGTCGTCCGCCAGGCGAACGGTTACTGTTTCCGCGTTTTCCGGCAGCGAAAAGCGCACGCCCGTTTCCTCGCCAGCGGCGAGGGACACGGTGCGCACGTCGCACAGTGCGCCGTCGGAATAGCATTCCAGCGTGGCGTCGCACGCCGCGCCGTAATTTTTCACGCGCGCGAAGGCGGATCCGCTTTCGGGCTGCATCGTCGCATCGAGCAGGGCGCGGTTCTCGCCCGGCTCGCCCACGGCGGCAATCGCGCCGTCGGAAAGCGAAAGCGATGCGTCGTCGGTAAACACGTATACGCGCAGACCCTCGATGTCGCGGCGCATCGCGCGCGCCAGCGCCAGCGCGCCCTCCATGTCGCTCCCGCCGTTTTCAGGCTGCAAATTTTCAATCGCGCGGCGCGCCAGCGCGTGATCGTTCGTGCGGGAAACAGGCTGCTCGAACGCCGCGCCGGCGGCGAGGATCGTCACCGCGTCCGCGTCGCGCAGGCCGTCGAGCATTTGCAGAGCCTTCTTCTTCGCGCGTTCCAGACGGCTTACGCCCTGCGAATCGACCGCCTGCATGCTGGCCGACAGGTCGAAGATGAGCACCGCGTCGCCCTGCGTGCCGCCGGTCGTAGCCGGGCGCATCAGCGCGAAGGTCAAAAGCGCAACCATCAGAATTTGCAGCCAGAGCAGCAGCCGGCTGCGCAGCTTCTGAAACGGCTTGCTCTGCGGTGCTTCGCTTTCCATGCGCTTCCACAAAAGCAGGCTGGGGACGTCCTCGCGCTTTGCGCGCTTTTTCAAAATCCACAGCAGAATCACCGGGATGAGCGCCAGCAGCGCCCATGCGCCGGAGGGTCGAAGAAATTCCATAGCGAATCCTTTCGTACTATGCGATCAGCCCGCGGCGGCTCAGTTCGCGCAGCATCTGTTCCTCAAACGGCTCTTCAGGCAGGAGAAAAATATGCGTCATACCGTATTTGCGGCAGAACGCGGCGATTTCGCCGACGTATGCGCGCGCAGTTTCCCGGTAGCGGCGCAGGGTTTCATACCCCGCCGAAAGGACGAGCCGCGCGCCCGTCTCGCCGTCGCACAGCTCCACCACGTCCTCCAGAAGCGGCTCCCACTCGGCATGACTCATTACCTGCAAAACGCTGACCTCCTGCTTGCGATACAAAAGCGATTGCAGCGCGCGCTGATATCCGCCCTCGTCGAGCAGATCGCTGACGAGAACCGTCATGCCGCGTCCTGCGGGCAGCATCGTCTGCGCAATGCTTTCGTAGAGCGCGGTTTTGCCCGCAGGCCGTGTTTCCTCCACGAAAGAGACGAGCTCAGGATAGCTGTGCCGGCCCTGCAGCGGGCGCGTATGGCGCGTCGCGCCGTCCGAAACGGCGTATACCGTCACGCGGTCGCCGCCGCACAGGCACAGATAGCCCAGCGTTTCAATCAGCTGCTTTGCCGGCTCCCATTTGCCGAACCCCATCGACGCGCTCGCATCGAGAATCAGGTGCACCTGCTGCTCCTGCTCCTCCATGAAAAGCTTCAGGAACAGCCGTTCAAAGCGCGCGTAGGCGTTCCAGTCGATGCGGCGCACGTCGTCGCCGATGGAGTATTCGCGGAAGTCCGAAAACTCCACGCTGCTCCCCAGCGCCTTCGATCTGCGCA
Organism: Clostridiales bacterium; assembly: GCA_004557805.1. GTDB lineage: Bacteria > Bacillota > Clostridia > Christensenellales > Aristaeellaceae > Aphodomonas. Next base: position 3,290 of record SFFS01000157.1, read on the forward strand.
GCCCGCCCGCTCCGCCTGAGGCCGGATGGCGCATGCGCAGCGCAAGCGCGTCGAGCCGGGTGAGAAATGCGTCGCTCAGCATTTCAACGCTCCTTTCATTCGCGCGGAAGGGTTTTCAGCAGCCCGGCGATTACGCCTTCGGCGGTTTCGCCCTCGGCCATGCCCTCAAAGCTGAGCGCAATGCGGTGGCGCAGGCAGGCGGGCGCAAGCGCTTCAATGTCCTCATAGGCGACGTTATAGCGTCCGGCCATCAGCGCGCGCACGCGCGCCGCGGCGATAATCGCCTGCGCCGCACGGGGACTTGCGCCGAAGCGGACGAACCGGCGCACGTTTTCCGGACTGGACTCGATTTCCGGATGCGTCGCCAGCACGAGCCGCAGCGCGAAATCGCGCACAGCCTGCGCGATCGGCACTTCCTGCGCCACGGCGCGCATTTCCAGCAGCGTTTTCGCATCGGCGACCTTCTGCGCATGCTCGGTCTGCGGCACGGTCGTCAGCCCGACGATCTGCCCCAGCTCTTCCAGGCTCGGGAAGTCGACCATAATTTTCAGCATAAAGCGGTCGAGCTGCGCTTCAGGCAGCGGATAGGTGCCCTCCTGCTCCATGGGGTTCTGCGTTGCGAGGACGAAATACGGCTCAGCCAGCACGTGCGTTTCACCCGCGACGGTAACGGAGTGCTCCTGCATGGCTTCCAGCAGCGCGGCCTGCGTTTTCGGGGTGGCGCGGTTGATTTCGTCGGCCAGCACGATCGACGCGAAAAGCGGCCCTTCGCGGAAACGGAACTCGTTTCCGTTCTCAGTTTTGACGATAATATTCGTGCCGGTGATATCGGCGGGCATCAGGTCGGGCGTAAACTGGATGCGGCTGAACGGCATATCGAACACCTGCGACAGCGTGCGCACCAGCCGCGTCTTGCCCAGCCCGGGCACGCCCTCAAGCAGCGCGTTGCCGCCCGCAATCATCACGGTCAGCAGCTGATCCACAACGGCCTCCTGCCCGATAATTTCCTTTGCGATTTCGCGTTTGATCTCCGCCGCGCGCTCGGCAAACTGCTGAATCTGGCTCTGATCGATCATCTGAACTCGGCTCCTTTTTATTTTTTTCAGGCGGCTATGCCGCCCTTTTGTGAAAACGACGGGGAACGGCGGGAGGACGGCGGGGAACGGCGGGGGCTTTGCCCCCGCGCCCCCAGCAGGAACCTGAGGTTCCTGCACCTCCCGGTTAGGATTTTTCTGCCTGTCTCACTGCTGCGCCGCTATTCTTCGTGCATCGGGCACAGAGGGGAAGCGGCAGCCGCAAAATCTCTGCATTTCAGGGTTCTGTTTCATCCACAGACTGCGTTTTTCTTCAGCGCCTGCGCCTCCCACTTGAAAATTCAGGGGTTAGAGCATAACCGCTTATTTCCCCGCCCTGCCATTTATTCTTCACGTGGCAGGCACGCCGGTAAAAAGCACGCAAACATCGCCATACAAACTTAGCAACATCCGTACCTCACGCCATCATGAACGTCAGAACTCTGTCCACACCCCAGCAAAACTCCGTTCCACCACTAAATTTCCGCATTGTCCTTCGGTTGAATGCTCGTTTCGCATTTCGCTTTCAGGGTTCTGTTTCATCCACAGACTGCGTTTTTCTTCAGCATCCGCGCCTCCCGCTTGAGAATTCAGAGGTGGGCGGAAACGCCTATTTCCCTGCCGCGCCACTTATTCTTCACGCGGCGGGCACGGGTGAACAGCGTACAAACATCGCCACACCAACTTAGCTTAGCGGCATTCACAAAACCACATGCGTCAGGACTTTGTCCATACCCCAGCAGAACTCCGTTCCACTGCTAAGTCTCTGAATTTCCCTTCGGGTTGAATGCTTGTTTTGCGCCGCGCCTTCGGGGGCTGTTTCATCCACAGACTGCATTTTTCTTCAGTGTCTGCACCTCTCGCTTAAAAGTTCGGGGGTTAGAGCATAACCGCTTATCTCCCTGCCGCACCATTTATTCTTCACGCGGCGGGCACATGTGAAAAGTACGCAAACATTGCCGCGGGGACTTAGCGGCATCCGCAAAAACACACAAGCGTCGGAACTTTGCAGCGCCCCAGCAGAACTTCGTTCCACCGCTAAATCTCTGGATTCCCCTTCGGTCGAATGCTCATTTTGCGCCGCAACTCCATAGCGCCTTCTCCGTTTTCCCGCCTCTTCTTATTTCAGGCTTTCAAAATAGTCCGTCACCCACTGCTGAGCGTATCCCGGCAGCGCGGCGTTCTGCACAGCCTCCACGGCCTGCTGCTGATATTCCGGAAGCGCCTGCCCATACGGCACGCTCCCGTCGATCGATCCCATGCCCGTTCCAATCTGCGCCTCGGTGACGGTTCCCTTGCCGATCTCTCCGCTTTCGTTCACCGTCTCGCCCGCGCCGCCCAGCCGGGTCGGATCGTAAATCGTCTCATATTCGCCCGTCTGCTTCTGCGGGTTGCCGGTTCCCTGCTGGTTCCCGGCAGGCGTTTTCGGGCCGGTTCCGCCGTCCCCGTCGGACGATCCGAGCCCCGCGCCCATCGCCATCGCCTGCGCGGCTGCGCCGCTCTGGCCGCTCATCGCGGCCTGCAAAAGCTGCGCCGCCTGCGCTGCGTTTCCGGCCTGCATCGCGTTCGCCGCCTCAGAAAGCGCCTGCGCCGCAGTCGCATCGCCCGCCTGCTGCGCCGCGTCGGAAAGCGCGTCGGCGGCGCTCTGCGCGTCCATCGCCTCCAGCGTTTCCTGCGCGGTCTGACCGTTTCCGTTTTCCAGCGCCTGCGCAATCGATTGCAGCCCCGCGCCGTTGAGCGCGTTCATCGCGTCGCCCGCGGTGCGCTGCTGCATGGAAAGCAGCCTGCGTTCCGTTCGATCCACGGCCTCCAGCGCGTCGCGCGTATCCTCGCTTCGGCGCAGCGCCTGCGAAAGCTCGCCCAGCAGCCGTCTGACTTCCGGCGTTTCGGGCTTATCCGCGTCGAGCGCATTCGCGCCCTGTTCCACGCGCTCCGCCTGCGCGGCCATATCCGCGCGAAACTGCTCGCGCCGCGCAATCAGCGCATCCTGCGGGTTGGGAATGAGAAAACTCAGCGCCACCGCCGCCGCGCACGCAAGCACGCCGATCCATGTCCCTTTCGGCGCGCGCAGCTTCATCGCCCGGCGCGGTTCAAACGCGCGCAGACTTTCCAGCGCGTCGGCGCGCTGCATCTGCGCCATCGGGCTTTCCTCGCCCGCGAGCGCCACAGCCGTCTGCGCGCGCGCCATCAGGCCGAGCGAATCGGCGCGTCTGGCGGCGGTCAGATCCGCGATGGGCCATGCGGCGGCAATCAGCGCAGCCGCGCCCGTCAGCCCCACGGCCGCGAAAGCGGCCCAAAGCCACATCGACTCAAACATCCGCAGAAACGACGCGGCACGCAGCCCCACGACGCACGCCGCCGCGACCAGCGCGCCCCATGCGCCCCATTCGAACGCACGCTGCGCGCGAATTCTTCTTTTGACGGGTGCAAGCGCCCGCTTCATCTCACGCATGCCGCTTTCCCTTCATCCCGCCGCCGCGATACATCCGCATTTTCAGCGCGCTCAGCGCCGTCAGCACGGCGGACGCAGCCGCCATAACCGCCATGTTGTACTGGTACATCAGGTCGTAGCGCATGTACGAAACCGTATTGCCCATCGTGTAGCTGAACTGGAACATCGTGTTGCCGATGTTGCCCGTCTGCGTTTGCAGAAGCGCCATAAGCCCCAGCGCCGGGTTGAGAACGAACGCGACGGGAATATAGTCGATCTGCGTTACCGCAGCGCCGGGATAGCTCATCGCATCGTACATCGCGGAAATCTGCTTCACATCGTGAATCAGCGGCAGAAGCGTCAGCACGCCCACGCCGAACACTGCCAGATAGCTGACCACCGTCGCGGTGATGGTGCGTTTGAACAGCGTTGAGCAGAACATGCCGATGCAAAGCGCCAGCAGCGCCGTCAGCAGCAGGAACGCTACGCCGGCGAGCACCTGTCCCAGCTCAGCCGCGCCGGTCACAATGGCCAGCGAAAGCACAGGCATCGACGAGAGCGCCAGCAGCGCAAGGAAGCCGAAACTCTCCAGCAGTTTTCCCAGCACGAGCCGGCCCGCGCCCATGTTCGTCACCAGCAGCAGATCGAGCGTCTGCCGCTCGCGCTCGCCGCTGACGCTGCCCGCCGTCATCGCCGGTGCGACGAGCACCAGCAGCACGAACTGCAGCGTCAGAATGGCCATATAGCCGTACAGCGTCTGCTGCATGTTCCGCAGCGTGAACGCAGGCCGCAGGAAGCAGGCGTAAATCGTAAAATAGCCGATGAGAGAAAGCACGAACGCATAGATCGTAATCAGAAGCGGCGTGCGCACCGAGCGCATGCGTCTGCGCGCAGAAAAGGCGAGAATCGGGTTATTCATCCTTCGTCACCTCCATAAACACCTTTTCGAGGTTCAGCGGCGCGCGGTGGAAATCGACCACAGGCGCGCTGGCCGAAAGCGCACGCAGCAGCTGCGCGGCCTCCGCGTCTCCGCCCTCAAGGGCGACGGTCAGCGTGTTCTCGGCCTCACGGCCCACGCCAGTCACGCCGGGCTGCTGGCGAATGAGCGCCGTCGCGCGCTGAACGGTTTCCATGCCGGCGTCGCCCGCCAGCCGGATGACGACGGGCGCGTTGCCGTTCATATACTCGCCCAGCGCTTCCACCGTTCCGGAAAACACGAGCTTTCCGTGATCGATGATCGTCAGCGCGTCGCACATTTCGGAAAGCTCCGGCAGAATATGCGATGAGATGAGCACGGTCTTGCCCATGCTTTTGAGCGTACGCAGGATGTTTTTCATTTCCGCGCGTGCGCGCGGATCCATCCCGGAGGCCGGCTCATCGAGGATGAGCAGCTTCGGATCGTGAATGAGCGCGCGGGCCAGGCAAAGCCGCTGCTTCATGCCGCGCGAGAGCACGTCCACGTAGCTTTCGCGCTTATCGGTGAGGTTC
>SFFS01000158.1 GCA_004557805.1 Clostridiales bacterium
GAACATCGCCGCGGAGGATATCGCGTTCGTGCAGTCGCTCGGACGCGTGTGCCGCCTGACGGCACAGGCTTCGTTCGATGCAGGCGCGCTGCGCGCGGCGGTGGAGCCGTCGCTGGTGCGGCCCGCGTCGCCGGAGGCGGGCGTGGCGCTGAACTTGAACCTCGCCTGGTATGAGGGCGCGCTGGGCGGCCGAAGAAGCTTTGCGGGGCAGGGCGCGGGTGGACTGCCCACGGCCAGCAACGTCGCGCTCGATCTGCAGGATATTCTTGCGGGCAGACGGCATATGTTTTCGGAGGCGCTCGCGCCCGCGCGCGTCGAAAACGAGGCGCTGTACCGGCGTTACCTGCTCTGCCTGCCGGAGGAGGCGGATGTTCCCTTCGCGGCCGAGCGGGAGGAAACGCGCGGCGGGCGGCGGTACCGGATCACGCGCCCCGCGCGCGTGGAACATGTTCATGAAGTGATGAAGAAAATTGACGGCGCTTTCTTCGCCGGGATTGAGGAATAAAATGCTGAAGGTTGCGAAATTTGGCGGCTCGTCGCTGGCGGGCGCGGAACAGTTCAAAAAGGTGAAAGCAATCGTCGAGGCCGACCCGGCGCGCAGGATCGTCGTCGTATCGGCGGCGGGAAAGCGCACGGACGACGATCACAAGATTACGGATCTTCTGTATCTGACGCACGCGCATCTGAAATACGGCGTATCGTATGAAGAAATCTTCTCGATGATCGAGCGGCGGTATTACGGTATCCGCGACGCGCTGGGGCTGAAATATGATCTGGAGAGCGAGTTTGCAAAGCTGCGCGGCGAGCTGCGGCGCGATATTTCCGTCGATTATCTCGTCTCGCGCGGCGAATACCTGACTGCGCGGCTGATGGCCGAATATCTCGGCTATGGCTTCGTTGACGCGAAGGACTGCGTCTTTTTCCAGTACGACGGCACGATCGATTTTGACGCGACCTACCGCGCCCTGGCCGAGGCGGCCGTGCGCTCGCCGCGCCTGGTGCTGCCGGGCTTTTACGGCGCGATGCCCAACGGCCGCGTGCGCGTGATGACCCGCGGCGGCTCGGACATCACCGGTTCTCTTGCCGCCAACGCCGCCGATGCGGACGTGTACGAGAACTGGACCGACGTATCCGGCATTCTCATGGCCGATCCGCGCATCGTCGATCATCCGCAGCCCATCAGCCGCGTCACCTACGACGAGCTGCGCGAGCTGGCGTATATGGGCGCGTCGGTGCTGCATGACGAGAGCATTCAGCCCGTCAAGGAGAAGAACATCCCGCTCAATATCCGCAACACCAACGAGCCGGAGAACCCTGGCACGATGATCGTCGAGCGCGTGGAGCGCGAGGAGGAAGCGGGCGGCAACCGGTTCATCACCGGAATCGCGGGCCGCAAGGGCTTTACCGTGCTGACCATCCACAAAAAGCAGATCGCGCAGAACACGGCCTTCGTGCGGCGCGCACTGGAAATTTTCGAAAACAGCCACGTGCCGGTCGAGCATATCACGCTGGGGGTCGACAGCTTCGCCATCATGACGCCGACCGCGCAGGTGGGCGACAGCATCTATGATATTATCGGCGAAATCAGGAAACGCTGCGCGCCGGACGATATCCGCACCGAGGAGAACATCGCGATGATCGCCTGCGTGGGCCGCAAGATGGTATACCAGCCCGGCACGTGCGGCAAGCTGTTCGGGGCGCTGGGCGAGAACGATATTAACATCAAGGCCATCTCGCAGGGCACGAACGAGATCAGTATTCTCGTCGGCGTGCATAATCATGACTTTGAGAAGGCCATTCGCGTGCTGTATAACGGGTTTGTGGCCTGAGGAAGCGAGGAGGGGAAGGGAAAAATGAAAAAGATCAATGTGGCGGTGCTGGGCGCGACGGGCTGCGTGGGACGCGAAATGCTCAAGGTGCTGGCGGAGCGCGAGTTCCCGGTCGGGCAGCTGCGGCTGCTGGCCAGTGCGCGCAGCGCGGGCAGGAGGATCGAATTCCGCGGGCGCGAATATACCGTCGAGGAGGCGGACGAAGCCTCCTTCGCGGGGATGGACCTGGTGCTGGGCGCGGCGAGCAACGCGCTGGCGCAGCGGTTCGCCCCGGCGATTGTGCGCGCGGGCGCGGTGTTCGTCGATAACTCGTCGGCCTTCCGCATGCGCGACGACGTGCCGCTGGTGGTGCCCGAAATCAACGCGGAGGATGTGAAAAAGCACAGCGGAATCATTTCCAATCCGAACTGCTCCACGATCATCACGCTCATGGCCGTCGCGCCCATCGCGCGGCTGTCGCCCATTACGAAGATGATCGCGTGCACGTATCAGGCCGTCAGCGGCGCGGGGCAGGGCGGACTCGACGCGCTGGAGGGGGAGGTTTCCGCGCTCTGCGCGGGAAAAAAGGCCGTCCCTTCGCAGTTCCCGTGCCAGATTGCGTATAACTGCATCCCGCAGATCGGCTCGCGGCTGGAGAACGGCTTCACTACGGAAGAAATGAAAATGCAGAACGAGGGGCGCAAAATTCTGCATCTGCCCGAGCTGCGCGTGAACTGCACCTGCGTGCGCGTGCCGGTGATGCGCTCGCATTCCATCGCCGTTACGCTCTATACCGAGGAGCCTGTGGGCGTGGAGGCCGCCGAGGCGGCGATCGACGCGGCGCCCGGCTGCGCAATGGCGCGCGGCCTTGACGGCCGCGATTATCCGACCCCGCTCGATACGAGCGACCAGGATACGGTGTTCGTCGGCCGCGTGCGGCGCGACCTCATCGACGAGGAGCGTGGGCTTTCGCTCTGGTGCTGCGGCGACCAGATCCGTAAGGGCGCGGCCACCAACGCCGTGCAGATCGCCGAGGCGGCGCTGAAGGGATAACTGCGCCGTGCGGCGCGAAAACAATATCGAACGACGACCGCCGCGGAGCGAACGCTCTGCGGCGGTTGTTCGTACAGAGAAAGAAGCGCAGCTCCGGGAGGACCGACAGACTTTGCCGAACGGGAACCGATAAACGGCGTTCAGAATATCGGAACAAATAGAAGCCGCTGCGGGCGAGCGTTTTGGGCGCTGCGTCTAAGCGTTTCCGCAGCGACCGGCAGGCGCGCTCAATCCTTCGTCATAAATTCCGGCGGAGCATAGGGGGTATCTGAAAAATTCCCTGAGACTCCATCTCGGCAGCTTTTCCGCCGTTTCGGCGTTGGGAAACCATCGGTTTTCCTTCTTGAACCGGCGAAAAATTAACTTGAGCTGTCGTCTTTTCCTTTTTCAGATACACCCTAAGAAGCCGTGCGGCACGGAAACAAAAAGGCGCGAAGCGCCGAAAAATCCGCGGCGGTTACAGCCGCAGGCCTTTTACATCCTTCATGCGGGAGAGGATGACGTTCGTGCTCAGGCGCGTTACGCCCGGCAGCCGGTCGAGCACGGTCGACAGGAACCGCTCCATCTCCTCCTGATCGGCCGAAACGGCGTGTACGTGCAGCCTGCATTCGCCTGTCACACGGTAAATCTGCGTCACCGTGGGGCATGCGTCCAGCAGCGCCGCCACCTGCGCGAACGTCTCCGGCCGCGTTTCGATTTCGTAATAGCATGATACGGCACTGCCCAGTCGCTGCGGGTTGACGATGACCGTGTAGCCCTCGATCACGCCGCGCGCTTCCAGCGCGTCCATCCGGTTTTTGACGGCCACGCGCGAAATCCCCAGCCGCTCGCCCAGCTCGGAATAGGTGTAGCGCGCGTTCTGCGTCAGCAGATCGAGGATTTTTCTGTCCAGTTCGTCCAGTCCGCTCAAATACATCAGATCGCCTCCTGCGTTGATTATAGCCCATTTGGATGCGAATTACAATACGAAATTATTTGCTTGCATTATGTAAGAGACGCGACTATAATGGTTCTGTCATTTCTGTTTGCCGGGAGGAAAAAATGTATCGCGACCTCACGAAAGGAAGCATTTCGCGCTCGCTTGTGCTGTTTGCGCTGCCGATGATGGCGGGCAACCTGCTCCAACAGTTTTATAATATCGCCGATACGCTGATCGTCGGGCGCGCGCTGGGCGCGAACGCGCTGGCCGCCGTGGGCTCGGCCTATACGCTGATGACGTTCCTGACCTCGATTTTTCTCGGCCTGAGCATGGGCTCGGGCGCGCTGTTTTCGGCGTATCTTGGAAGCGGCGACCGGGACGCGCTGCGCGCGGGCGCGGCGCACGCGTTCGCGCTGATTCTGGCCGTGACGCTTCTGCTGAACGCGGCGGCGTATCTGTTCCTGGAGCAGATTCTGACGTTCCTGCGCGTGCCCGGTGCGGTGCGCGGCGGCATGCGGGAATATCTGCGCGTGATTTTCGCGGGGCTTTTGGCGACGTCGGTCTATAACTATTTTTCGTGTCTGCTGCGGGCGGCGGGCAATTCGACCGCGCCGCTTGTGTTTCTGGCGGTTTCGGCAGTGGCGAACGTCGGGCTGGATCTGCTGTTCGTGCTGGCGGCGGGCTGGGGCATCGCCGGGGCGGCCTGGGCGACGGTGATCGCGCAGTATGCGGCCGCCGCGGGCATTCTGGTTTACATGCTTGCAAAATGCAATGATTTGCTTCCGAAACGGGAGCACCTGCGCTTTAACGGCCGCATTCTGCGAGAAATCGTGCGCCTTTCGTCGCTGACATGCGTGCAGCAGTCGGTGATGAATTTCGGAATTCTCATGGTGCAGGGGCTGGTGAACAGCTTTGGACCGGCCGTCATGGCCGCTTTCGCGGCGGCGGTAAAAATCGACTCGTTCGCCTATCTGCCCGTACAGGATTTCGGCAACGCATATTCCACCTTCGTTGCGCAGAACTTCGGCGCGGGCAACGGCGCGCGCATCCGCGAGGGGACGAAAAAGGCGTTCCTGCTCAGCGCCGCGTTCAGCTGCGCCGTTTCGGCGCTGGTGTGCGCGTTCGCCGCGCCGCTGATGGGGCTGTTCGTCGAGGCGGACGGGGCGGCCGTTGTGGCGGCGGGCGTGAAATATCTGCGCATCGAGGGCGCGTGCTATGCCGGCATCGGCTGCCTGTTCCTTTTCTATGGCTATTACCGCGCCATCCAGCGGCCCGCGATGTCCGTTGCGCTGACGGTGATCTCGCTCGGAACGCGCGTGGTGCTGGCCTATGCGCTGGCGGGGTCCTGCGGCGAGGCGGGCGTGTGGGCCGCGATTCCCATCGGCTGGGCGCTGGCCGATCTGGCCGGGCTGATGGGCATGCGGCGCAGGGAAAAGCCGCGGGGATGATTTTTCCCGCGCAGCGCGCGGAAAAAAAAGAAAACCCCTGCTGCGCGGGCAGGGGCGAAACGGCGCGTCAGCCGATATTCATCCAGACGGGCTTGATGCAGACGGGCGTGGGCGCATCGCAGGCGAAAACGGGATTCAGGCGTCCGGTCTCGCCGTCGATGGCAAAGACGGTGATGTTGTCTGAATCCTGGTTGCCGCAGATGAGGCAGCGGCCGGTCGGGTCGATATCGAAATCGCGCGGGGTTTTGCCGCCGCAGGGGACGGAATCGACGCGCGTGAGCGTGCCGTCGGGCAGGAGAAGGAACTATTCGAGGAGTCGTAATCGATGGGCTGTTCACACCTTTGACCTGATACGCTGGCTGCTCGAAGATGTGCCGGAACGGGTCACGTCAATACTGCCAACCGCGCGCATCAGATCAGCGCCGCCACGCCGACCTCCGCCGTGCACAACTGCATGAGCGACGAGATGGAATACGAACTGCATGCGGCGAAGAACTACATCGCCGAACAGTGCAGAGAGCTGAACATCGAAATCGGCTGATGATTCCATTCAGGAGCGTTTCCAAACGCGCCGGGCAGCGTCTTTTCAGCCCCGCAATGCAG
>SFFS01000007.1 GCA_004557805.1 Clostridiales bacterium
TGGCGCTGAACAATACGGATCAGGAGGCAACGGCCTCCGGCTCCGGAATCTTGAAATCTCTGACTTCGTCACAGAAGTCGCGTTTACAGAATTTTTTGAGCAGAGCCCGTGAAGGCTGTTCGGCTACCGAAAGGTACGTTACCGAGGCATTTTGAAAAACAAAGCCCACGCATATACCCTGTTCACCTGCGCCAATCTGTACATGCTGGCGCAGTCAGGGTTCTGCGCGGGCGCTTAATGCGCCCCAAATGGCGCTTCTGCGCCAATTGGGGCCGAGCGGGCGTACCGCTTTGCACGTTTTACTCCGTTTGGCTTCATTTTTTCGTTCTTTGGGGCTTTGTTCAGCGGTTACCTAGATAGAGTTCTTTCTTCATCCAGCCGTTCAATGCTTCAAATTGGACTATCGGTTGGGGTTTCTCCTCGCAACATGGAGCGAAGTATGTTATAATCTTTAAGAACCATGACCTTGGTATTCCTGTGCCGGATTATGTGGACGAGAACGTGTCCGATAAGGTTGTGAAGATCATCCAGAGCTATACTGGTGTGGTCAACAAGACGGTGTGGAGAAAGTACTGATACTCCAACAATTCCCCGCCAAAATTCCCCCTCCCCTTTCTTGACAACGCATCGCAATGTGATAAAATATGAACTGGCAAGGGAGACTTTGCCTGTTTTTGTTAAACGAGTGAATGCGTTTGAATCAAACGGCGATCGGGGAGGGATGAATGTGAAAGGCGTCTGGTGGGCTGCGCTGGCGGCGGGCGCTGCGGCGGCGATGCCCAGGGAACGGAAGCACAATCTGATGAAGCTCCCTTCTTTCCGAGGAACGGCGGAGGTGCGCTCCAGCCTTCCGGGACGGATACGGCTGTATATGCCCGCCGTTTCCGGCGATTGCGCGCAGGCTGCGCAGATGAAATCGCAGCTGGAGAGCACAGGAGTCATTCATCAGGTGCAGATCGAGCCGCGCACGGGTTCCGTTCTGATCCTTTACGACGAGTCGCAGGTGCAGGCACCGGTGGTGATGGGCGCGGCGATGAAGCTGATGGGACTCGACGGCAAGGTGAACGCGGAACCTGCCGGAAAGGTGCGCCAGGGAATGCGCGCGCTGCTGCGCGCCATAAACGCGGGCGTGCTCGATGCAACGGGCGGCCTGCTGGACGTGCAGACGCTGGCGGCGGGTACGCTGACAGTCGCCGCGCTGCGCAGCAAGGCGCAGGCCGGCTGGGCGGTTCCGGGAGCGATGACGCTGCTGTGGTGGGCGTCCAAGCTTTTTGGGGTGCGCGAAGATGAATAAAATAGAAGAAAGCTTTCTACGGCTGTGCCTGAAGCCGGCCGTGGAATGCAATCTGCCGGGGCGGCTGCGGCTGAGCTTTGGCAAATACCGTCTGCTGCCCAAAGAAGCGCTGCCCTATCTGCACTATATCCGCGATGTGCTGCAGCTGCTGCCTGGAGTGATGGATGCGGAGATTAACCCGCGCATCGGTACGGTGCTGATCCGCTATGACGCGAACGTTACCACGGCGCGCACGGTTCTGCGCTGGGTGGATATCGTAGTGGACGAGGGCATTCGCCTTTCCAAAGAAAATATCTGGCAGGGGGCCAGCGAGGCGGAGCTGGAGGAGATCGTGCGCAAGCGCCTGATCCTGCGGTTGCCGCAGCAAAAAGAAGGGGAAGCATGATTCGGAAAGAAAATCAGGACGACCTGATGAAGAGTCGCGTGATGCATAATCTGCCCGGACGGCTGCGCATGGAGGCGGACGGGCTGAAATATCTGAAAGAGGAAAGCGGCGAGATCGCCGCGGAACTGGCACGCATTCCCGGCGTGCGCCTGGCGCGGGTCACGGCCTGTACGGGCGGCGTTCTGCTCCAATACGACCATAATGTGGTGGACGCGCTCGAACTGACCGAGCAGATCGACATGGTGCTGGCGCGTCATGCCATGGCGGCGCTTCGCGCCCGTCATGCGCAGAGCGGCGAGGAACCGGCGGAAGCGCCGATGACCACCGCGCGGCTGGCTAAACGGCTGGCGGTGAACGCCGGCGCGCTGGCGCTGGGCAATACGCTGCTGACGGCGCCGCTGATGGGCGGCGCGCTCACGAACTTCACCTCATTGGAAGCACTGGCCAGCCTTGCCCTGTCGGCGCCGATGGCGAAGGGCGCGTGGGAAGGGCTGCGTCGCGACGGACGGCCCAACGCCGATTTTCTGACTGTAACTTCTATCGTGGCCAGTCTGATGCTGGGCAACGCGCACTCGGCGCTGATGATTCTGGCGTTGTCCGATATGGCGGAGCTGATGACTTCCTACACCATCGAGCGCACGCGCTCGTCCATCAAGAAGATGCTCTCCGCCGATGAGGGCGAGGCGTGGAAGGTGATGCCGGACGGCAAGCTGGAGCGCTGCCCCATCAACCAGATCAGCGCGGGCGATACGGTGGCCGTGCATACGGGCGAAAAGATTTCGGTGGACGGCAAGGTGATATCCGGCGCGGCCGTAGTCGATCAGAGCCCCATTACGGGCGAATTCGTGCCTGTGGAAAAATGCGTGGGGACCGAGGTGTTCGCAGGCACGGTGGTTAAGAGCGGCAATATCCGCGTGCAGGCCGCCAAGGTGGGCGATCAGACGGTCATCTCCCGCATCGTGGGCATGGTAGAGGCCAGCGAACTGAAAAAAGCGCCCATCCAGCGCTATGCGGACAAGTTCTCCAATTATCTGGTGCCGCTGAACTTCCTGCTGTGCCTGTCGGTGTGGCTGGTGACGAAGAACCCGCAGAAGGCGCTCAAGATGCTCGTAATCGATTATTCGTGCGGCATCAAGCTTTCTACAGCGACGGCGTTCTCTGCCGCGATCAATACGGCCGTGCGGCAGGGCGTGCTCATTAAGGGCGGCACGTTCATCGAGCAGATGAGCAGCGCCAATACCGTGCTGCTCGATAAGACCGGCACCATTACCGAGGGCAAGCCGCGCATTGTGTCCATGGCGCTGCTCAAGGAAAGCATGACGAATCAGGAAGTGCTGTCCTACGCCATGGCGGCGGAGGAAACCAGCACGCACCCGCTGGCGGGCGCTATTATGCGCTACGGCCGTCAGCTTGGCGCGGAGCCGCTGCCCCACGGCGACGTGGTGACGGAAGTCTCCCGCGGAAGCCGCACGGAAGCAGACGGCAAAACCGTGCGCGTGGGCAACCTGGAATATATGAAGGAAAACGGCGTGACCGCCGCTGCGCTTCTGCCGGACGGCGGCGGAGCCATTCCCAACTATGTGGGCGTGGACGGCGAAATCGTCGCGGTACTGTACGCGATGGACAGCCCGCGCGAGAACGTGCGCCGCGCCATCAACGCGCTGCGGTACGACGGCGTAGGGGATATCGAACTGCTGACGGGCGATATGGAAGCGCAGGCCCGGACGATGGCGGAGCAGGTGGGCGCGGACGGTTACCGCGCGCAGCTGCTGCCGGAACAGAAGGCCGAGGCTGTGCTGAAGCTGCAGGTGCAGGGCAACGGCGTGGTGATGGTGGGCGACGGCATCAACGACGCGCCCGCGCTGGCCTATGCGGACGTGGGCATTTCCATGGGCAGCAAATCGACCGATATTGCCATGGAGACCAGCGACGTCATCATCAACCGGGACGACCCGATGATGATCCCCGGACTGCGCCGCCTTGCGCGCGCGACGATGCGCATCGTTCATCAGAACTTCGCGCTGGTAATCGCCATCAACTCGGTGGGGCTGATTCTGGGCGCGGCCAGCGGAATCTCGGTGATGATGAGCGCGCTGCTGCATAACTCGTCTACCATTCTGGTGGTGGCCAATTCGCTGCGGCTGATGTTTATGAAGCCCGGGGAGGGAAGAGACTGATGCGCAACGAACAGGGAGCCGTGCATATGGAGGTGCTTTCCGCCATTCACGGACGCATCCGGCTGCAGCTGGAAAGGCCGGTCGAATCGGAAGCGCCGTTCATGAAAATTCCCGGCGTGTACGCCTGCCGCTATAACCCGCGCATTCGCACGCTGCTGTGCGAATACGACCCCGATGCGATTTCCGAGGAAAAGCTGATTGTACGGCTTGGAGCCGCCTATGCGGCCCAAACGGACGCAGCCCTGCTGCACATCAAGCGGGCGGAGGAGCAGCCGTTTGCGATGGCGCCCAGCAGCTATCTGGCGCTTCTGTGCATCGGGCTGGACGGCGCGGCTTCCCTCGCGGGTTCGCCGCTGACGGCCTTTACACGCTGGCTCTCCACGGGCGCGACAATGGCTGCCGTGGTGGAACACGGCTATCAGGAGCTGCACGTGCGCGGCAGCTTCGATCCGGAGGTCATGTCCGTCGTTTATCTTATCAATTCCGTCGGCAAGCCCGGCGCGGTTCGCGCCAGCCTGCTGGCGTGGATTATTACCTTTGGCCGCCATTTGATTCCCCGCGCGCCGCGCGAGCAGCCCTATCTGATCAGGCGGGCGAACGGCAGGCTGACGCTTACCCCCATGGCGGGCAGCGAAAGCGAGCTGGCGTTTGCAGGCAGCATGTTTCAGCAGGGCATGGAAATGATGGCGCATAAGGCGTAACGGTTTTGACAGCAAAAAAGGAGGATGAACTATGTTGAGCAACAATCCGCTGGTGAAGGGTATTCTGATCGGCGTCGGCGTGAGCGCGCTGGGATTCTGCGCCTATAAGCACAACGAGGAGAAGGTGGACGATTTCCTGCGCCGTCACGGCGTGAAGGTGAAGTCTCCCGCCGCAGGGTTTGAAACCATGTCCGTGGAAGACCTGATGCGCACCAAGGAAACCATCGAAGATCTGATCGCTGAAAAGGAAATGCAGGATCAGAGCGTGACGGTGGAAGCCGCCGCGACGGAGGGCTGAGCAACGCGCCTGCGCAGGGGCCCGTCGCGTGCGCGGCGGGTTCCCTTCCGATGAAGCCGCTGAAGGGCGGCTTTTTTTATTCGATCGGGTTCATATTAACGATTGACGAGGCGGGGAAGCGGTTTTTTCCGGCGGATTCGCCGGAAAATAAAACATGCCCGGCTTCATATAAAATGCCGGCAGCGCTCGCGCCGGTTTTCCGGCGGGGCGCTTTTGTTATGCCTGATGGGATTTTTCGCGGTATTCGCTGGGCGTGCAGCCCGTCGCCAGCCGAAACTGCCGCGAAAAATGGCTGGGGCTGGAAAAGGCGTATTTAACGGCGATGTTGGTAACGGGCTCGTCGGTGGTGGAGAGCATCCATGCGGCGGCTATGACCCGCTTTTGCATGCAGTATTCCATGGGGCGGCAGTGCAGGTAACGCTGGAAAAGCCGCTGGCAGACGCGCTGGCAGACGTGCGCTTCGCGGGCCAGATCTTCCATGCGGATTTCGCTTTCCAGATGCGCGTCGATCCAGGCCAGCATGGCTTTCATGCGTTCCTCCTGCGGCGCGGCGGGGACGGAGGCGATTGCTTTGGCCTGCGCCAGAAGCAGAATTTGCGACAGCGCGCCGCGGACGGTGAACTCGTAACCGAATGTTTCGGACGCACAGGCGGAAAACGCCGCGCTGAACGCCGCGGCATAGGCGGAGTCCTCCGCGGAAAAAGGAGCAAACGCCGTGCCCTCCGCCAGAAACGGACGAACGTATCGCGTGTCGAACACGCTGCCGGGCGCTCCGGCCAGAATTGCCGCGTCAAAAACGAAGGAGCGGAAACGGCAGGGCTCCGCCGTCAGTGCGGTATAGGAATGCAGCACGCCGGTATTGATGAAGCAGCCCTCTCCGCGGTGCAGGTCATACGCCTGATCGCCGGCGCTGACGCGCACTTCGCCGGATAGAAGATAAAAAGCCTCCAGCTCCCGATGCCAGTGCGCGGGCACCTGGCCGGATACGTATTGGTGAATGTCGTCCTCATTTGCCGCGCAGTCGAACAGCTCAAGCCTTTTTTCGGTTAATTCTTCCTGATTCTGACTCAGCGGAACATAGGAGCGGGTACGAATCATGAAACGGCCTCCAAAAGTCGCTTTTGTGATAGTATAAGTCGCTTTTGGAAAAGATACAAGCCCCGTTCCCGGCTTATAATGCACTCCCGAAACGAGAGAACCTGGAGGTACTGTTATGGCTGAGGAAAAGGCGGGACGGCTGCTGGATATGACCGTCGGAAACCCTTTCAGACTGCTGATGCGTTTTTCGATGCCGCTGTTTCTGGGCAATCTGCTTCAGCAGATCTATAACATTGCCGATACGGCGATTGCAGGCCACATGCTGGGAGACGCCGCGCTGGCGCAGATCGGCGCGACCACTGCGCTGTATAGCCTGCTGACCAACCTGGCGTTCGGCATGAATAACGGACTGGCGCTGCCCGTCAGCCGCGCCTTCGGCGCAAGGGATTCCGAGCGTCTGCAGAAATCCGTCGCGTGGATGACCATCCTTTCCGGCGCGTGCGCGCTGACGTTGACGGTCGTATTTCTGCTGGTGCGTTTTCCGCTGCTACGGGCGCTGCAAACGCCGGACGACGTGTTCTCCGGCGCGATGAATTATCTGACGGTGATTCTGGCCGGAATTCCGCTTACCATGGCCTATAACCTCGAAGCGAGCCTTCTGGAGGCTGTGGGCAACAGCCGCACGCCGCTTTTCCTGCTGCTGTTCAGCAGCGTGCTGAACATCTTTCTGGACATGCTGTTCATGGGGCCGTTGGGCATGGGCGTGGGCGGCGCGGCCATTGCGACGGTTCTGGCGCAGGGCGTCAGCGCCGTCGGCGGTTTCGTCTATATCTGCAAAAATTATCCGGAACTGCGCTTTGGCCGCCGGGAAATGCAGGCGACGCGCGGTTTTGTGGGGGACATGTTCACGACCGGGCTGAGCATGGCGCTGATGAGCGCCATTTATAACATCGGCAGCGTGATTTTGCAGGGCAGCATCAACCGGCTGGGCAACGCCTATATCGCCGCGCAGGTAGCCGCACGCCGCATGTCGGAGCTGATTTACACGCCGGGCGGCGCGCTGGGCATGGCCGTGGCCACCTATTCCAGCCAGAATTACGGCGCGCAGAAGCGGACGCGCATCGCGCAGGGCATAAAAGCGGGGACGCTCATCTATGGCGTCTGGTGGGTGATTGCCATGGTGCTGACGTTCACGGCCGGCGGCCACGCCGTGCGAATGATCACCGGCAGCGCGGACGAGATCGTTCTTTCCGCGGCGACGCGGTATCTGTACATCAACATCCCTATGATTCCGCCCATGGCCGTGCTGGTGATCTTCCGCGGCATGCTGCAGGGAACCCGGCACCGCGTTTCGCCGCTGCTGTGCAGCGCGATTGAAATGGCCGGCAAGATCATCTTTGCACTGTGGGTCGTGCCCGTTTACGGCTACATCGCCGTCTGCATCTGCGAGCCGATCACATGGGTGGCGTGCTTCCTGTTCAGCAGCGGGGCCGTGTGGATGAACCGGCGGGAGCTGGATGACAGGTATTGGGGGAAAAAGGAGCAGCCTGCGCATTAAATCAGTTAAAACTACGAAAACGCTCGTGCTGAGGAGAATTTTCCTGACACGAGCGTTTTTTGCGCCCTCGGAAAGATTTTTCTGACTATACGGAGCATTTTCGCCTAACTGGGATAGACGCGCCGGGTGAAAGAATGTAGAATGCTCGCAGGTTAGATGAGATTAACTGTCCGAAAGGGGGTGAAACTGGATGCCGAACGAGCCGGTTGCGCTTCAGCCGGGCGCGTTATTGCTGGCGCAGAGCGCCGAATGCGCCGTATGGCAGTTCCGCAACGAATCCGGCGACGGAACCATGACCGTCTATTCCGTGTTTCCGGGCGTTGCGCTCAATTATAATGATTTTCATATGACGTATTTTGATTCCGGGTTTGTGTCCGAGGGGGAACTGCTGGCGGTCGATCATTGCCGCGAGGGGCGGATGGAATATGCGGCGAATGAAAACGCCGTGGCGTATATGAGCGCCGGGGATATGAAGCTGGATCGCAGGCTGCGGCACACGGGACGCTTTGTGTTTCCGACAGGGCATTATCACGGCCTGACGGTGGGGCTGGATTTGGCCTTGGCGCGGAAGACCTTCCGGAACGAATTGAAGGATTTTCAGGTCGAGCCCGACCTGATTGTGGAAAAGTTTGCGCTGGGAGACTATCCGCGCGTGTTCCACAACGCGAAAATGATGGAGCGCATTTTCGCGGAGATGTATCAGGTGCCGCAAACCATCCGTCTGCCGTATTTCCGCACGAAGGTTCTGGAAATGCTGCTGTATTTGCAGGCCATGGAAATTCCGGCTGATGAAAAGGCGCGGCCGTATTTTTATTGCGCGCAGGTGGAAAAAGTGCGGGCCATTCAGGCGTTTCTGGCGGAACATCTTACGCAGGATATTTCGCAGGAGACGCTTTCCCGGAAGTTCGATTTTCCGCTGACCAGCATGAAGAAGCGCTTTCAGTCGGTATGCGGCGCGTCTATCGGCGCATGGGTAAACACCTGCCGGATGAACCGCGCGGCGGAGATGCTGATCGGCGAGCGGGACCGGGATATTGCGGACATCGGCTGCAGCGTGGGCTATGACAGCGCCAGCAAGTTTGCGGCCGCGTTCAGAAAAACGATGGGCATGACCCCGTCGGAATATCGCATGGAAAGAGGGGGCAAAGAATGAAAACGGAAGAGAAGAGCTGGATGAAATCGCTTTTCGCCTCTGCGGAAGGCGAAAAGAAAAAGCTGATTTTGTCCGTGGTTTTGTCGGTGATCAGCGTGTCGGCGGGGCTGGCGCCGTTCTATTGCATGTATCGGGTGATCTGCCTGTTCGTCGCGGGAACGGCGAACGCGGCGGCGGTTGCGGGGTGGTGCCTGTGGGCGCTGCTGGCGTATGCTGTGAAGATTGCCGCGTTTGCGTTTTCCACCGGCGTTTCCCATAACATGGCGTATCACGTGCTGGAAAGCCTGCGGCTTCGGCTGGCCGACCGCTTCCTGCACGCGCCGCTGGGCAACGTGGAAAATCACACCATCGGCGAAATCAAGAGCATGATGGTGGACAAGATCGAGAACCTGGAGCCGCCGCTGGCGCACATGATCCCCGAGGGCGCTGGCCATATGGTGCTGCCTATCGTGAGCATCATCGCGCTCCTGTGCATCGACTGGCGGCTGGCGCTGGCTTCGCTGGTCACGTTCCCGCTGTCGATGGTCTGCATGATGCTGACGATGGTCATCAGCGGAAAAAATTTCCAGACATACGACAAGGCGAACGCCTATATGAACAGCACGATCGTCGAATATATCGAGGGCATCGAGGTTATCAAGGCGTTCGGCCGCGCGGGCGTGTCCTATGAGAAATACGCGAAGGCCATTACGGATTTCCGCACGTTTGTGGTCAAGTGGCTGTCCTCGACGTATGTTACGATGAAGCTGAGCTTCGCGCTGTTCCCGTCTACGTTGATCGGCACGCTGCCCGTGGCGCTGGCACTGGCGAATCACGGCGTAATCACCGCGCCGCTTGCGGCGCTGGCTGTAATGCTGTCCATCTCCATGGTCGGCTCGCTGGCCAAGCTGGAGGTGTTCTCCGAAAACATGCGCCAGGTGGAATTTACGGTGAAGGGTCTGCAGGAATTCCTCGAAATGCCCGAGCTGCCCGAACCGAAGGCGCGCGCCGTTGTGAAATCAACCGGCGTTGAACTGAAAAACGTGCATTTCTCCTATACCGGCGAGCAGCGGGACGAGGTGCTGCACGGCGTGAACCTGTCGCTTCCGCAGGGCAGCTTCACCGCGCTGGTGGGGCCGTCCGGCGGCGGAAAATCCACCGTGGCCAAGCTGATTGCGCGCTTCTGGGATGTTTCCTCCGGCAGCGTTGAAATCGGCGGCGTGAACGTGAAGGATATGCCGCTGAGCCAGCTGAGCGAATATGTCAGCTTCGTCACGCAGGATAACTTCCTCTTCCGCTGTTCGCTGCTGGAAAACATCCGTCTGGGCAACCCGAATGCGACGGACGACGAAGTAAAGGCCGCCGCCCGGGCGGCGCAGTGCGAGGAGTTCATCCGCAAGCTTCCGCAGGGCTACGACACGCCTGCCGGCGAAGCGGGCAAGCGGCTGTCCGGCGGCGAAAAGCAGCGCATCGCCATTGCCCGCATGATGCTCAAGAACGCGCCCATCGTCATCCTGGACGAAGCCACCGCGTTTACCGATCCGGAAAACGAGGACAAGATTCAGCAGAGCATCGCCGCGCTGACGCAGGGCAAGACGCTGCTGGTCATCGCGCACCGCCTGTCTACCATCAAAAACGCCGACAACATCGTGGTGCTCAGGGACGGCGCGATTGCGGCAGAGGGCACGCAGGAGCAGCTGCTGGAAACCTGCCCGCTCTATCGGGATATGTGGCAGGCGCACATTGGCGCGAAGAGCTGGGCGGTATCGTCCGCGGCAAAGGAGGCGTAAGGCATGTTCAAAACGGTAAAGCGCATCATCGACTGGTGCGGCGAATTCAAGGGACGGCTGTACGCCGGGTTTGTGTTTTCGTTCTTTTCCCATATTTTCGCGGCGATGCCGCTGATGGTGGCTGCCTATACGGTCGGTCTGCTCATCGATTCCCAGAAGGCCGGAACGGCGTTTGATACCAGCTGGATCTGGAAATGCATCGTCATTCAGGTGACGCTGGTGCTGCTCCGCTTCTTCTTCGATTATCTGCGCGCCCGCTATCAGGAGTCCATCGGCTATGAACTGACTGCGCGCGACCGGCTGGCCGTGGGCGATGCGCTCAAGCGCGTATCGCTGGGATATTTCCAGCAGATGTCCACCGGCAATATTCTCAATTCCATCACCACCGGCCTGGGCACGCTGGAGAATATGGGCATCCGGATGATCGATAATTTTGTCGGCGGCTATCTGAATTTTCTGGTCGTTTTCGTAAGCCTCGCCGTGTTCAGCCCGGTGACGGCGCTGATCGCGCTGGCGGCTGCGGCGCTGTCGTTCCTGTGCCTGCTTGTGATTTCGCATTACAGCGCGAAAAACGCGCCGGTGGAAGCCGCGGCCAACCGCGATATGACCGGCGCAATTCTCGAATATGCCCGCGGGCTTGCGGTGGTCAAATCCTTCGGCAAGAGCGGCGCGTCGATGGACGCGGTGAAAAAAGCCGTGGGCGACAGCCGCCGCATTCATCTGAAGATCGAATGGGGGTATCTGCCTGCAAACGCGCTGCATCTGCTGGCGCTCAAGTGCGGCAGCGTGGGCCTTGCGCTGGCGGCAAGCCTGATGTGCCTGAACGGGCGGATGGATTTTTCCGTGGCGCTGGTGTTCATCTTTTTCTCCTTCAGTATCTTTGCAAGCCTTGAGCCCATCAGCGACAGCGCGCATACGCTCAGCGTCATCGACGACGCGATGAACCAGCTGGACGCGTTGCGGGGCGAGCATCTGATCGATGCGGGCGGCAGGGACATTCCGCTGGAGCACTATGATATCGAGTTCCGGCATGTGGACTTCGGCTATGATTCCCGGCAGGTGCTCAAGGATGTATCCTTCGCCATTCCGGAGAAAACCTCCACGGCCATCGTCGGTCCCTCGGGCTCCGGCAAAACGACCGTTTGCAGCCTGCTGGCCCGGTTCTACGATCCGCAGAAGGGCAGCATCTTCGTTGGCGGCCACGATTTGAAGGAGCTGACCTGCGACAGCCTGCTGTCGAACATTTCCATGGTATTCCAGAACGTGTATCTGTTCAACGATACCATTCGGGCCAACATCTGCTTCGGCAAGCCGGACGCGACCGAGGAGGAGATGATCGCCGCTGCGAAAAAGGCGCGCTGCCATGATTTTATCATGGCGCTGCCAAACGGCTATGATACCGTGGTCGGCGAGGGCGGCGGCACGCTGTCCGGCGGCGAAAAGCAGCGTATTTCCATCGCCCGCGCGATGCTGAAAGACGCGCCGATTATCATCCTGGATGAGGCGACCGCCAGCATCGACCCGGAAAACGAGCATCTGATCCAGTCCGCGCTGTCCGAACTGACGCGCGGCAAGACGATCATCACCATCGCGCATCGGCTTGCGACCATCCAGAACGCCGATCAGATTCTGGTCGTGGACGACGGCCGCATCGCTGAGCGCGGCACGCACGAACAGCTGATGCGCCAGGACGGCGTGTACAGGCGATTCATTGAAATCCGCGAGAAGGCCGAGGGGTGGCGCATCGCGGGATAACGGGCGGCATGGTTGATAAGGCTGCGTCCCCGAAAACGATACGTTTTCGGGGACGCTTTTTTGTATGGCATTTTCTTGATTAACGTCGAGAGCGCCAGGCGTTCCCTGCGCGAACGGTTGATTCCTTTGCAGCTTTATGTTACATTCTTTAGATACGATTTAACTGTACAAATCGGAATTTGCGGAGATGATGAGCATGAAATGCGCTCTTGCGGCCGTTGGGTTTATCAATGGAGATATCGAGCATAACAAGGCGATTCTTGCCGGTGCGCTTGAAAAATGTGCGGGCAAGGCGGATGTCGTTATCTTCGGAGAAGCGTTTCTTCAAGGCTTTTACGCCCTGAATTTTATAGCGGAACATGACATGGCGGCAGCCATTTCCCATGAGGATGTTATGATTCGCGAAATATGCAGTATGGCCAAAGAATACTCCATTGCAGTGTCCTTTGGTTTCATTGAGAAGGACGGCGGCGCTTTTTTCAGTTCACAGATGACCATAGATAAAAATGGCCGGATGATAGATTTATATCGCAGAGTATCTCCCGGATGGAAAGAACCGTCTGCGGGCAAGGAATACTGTGAAGGCAGCGGATTTCACACATTTGACTTTCTTGGCAAAAAGGTCGCCGTTGGGTTATGCGGAGACCTCTGGTATGAAGAAAACATCGCCCGCCTGAATGAATTGAAAACGGACGTCGTCTGGTGGTCTGTCTATACAGATTACAGCGATTTAGAATGGAACCATACGGCGAAGTTTGAATATGCCGCACAGGCCGGAAAAATAAACGCTCCCGTTTTTTACGTCAATTCTGTATGTATTGATAAATCCGATGGTTGCGAAGCTGCCAGAGGCGGCGCCGCGTTGTTTGATAAAGGATTCATCAAAGAGGAATTGCCGGCAGGAAATGAAGGGATTCTTATTGTTGAGGCTTAGGGGTATCTAAAAAATTCCCTGAGACTTCAACTCGGCGGCTTTTCCGCCGTTCCTTGCATCGCTGTGAGTGTAAACATCCCCTCCGTATGGTTGCGGTACATACGGAGGGGATGTTTTATGCATTTTCGCTATTGGCGCTGAGAGGTTTTTTCTCTTGCGCGGGCGGGAAGCGCAGCCCGGAGCGCGGCTCCGAAAAAGCTGCTTACAGCTTCCAGCCGACGGCCCGCTCGCGCCCGGTGATAAAGCGGCGATAGACGCCGTCCTGCGCCGCCAGCTCGTCGTGCGTGCCGCGCTGGACGATCCGCCCCTTGTCCAGCACGAGAATCTGATCGGCATTGCGCACGGTTTTCAGCCGGTGCGCAATGAGAATTACGGTTTTTTCGCGGGTCAGTTCGCCGACGGCTTCCATCAGTTCCTTTTCGTTTTCGGGGTCGACGTTGGCCGTGGCCTCGTCCAGAATGATAATCGGCGCGTCTTTCATCATCGCGCGGGCGATGGACAGCCGCTGGCGCTCGCCGCCGGAGAGGGAGCCGCCCGCTTCGCCGACGACCGTTTCGTATCCCTGCGGCAGCTTCATGATAAAATCATGGCAGCGCGCCTTTTTTGCGGCGGCGATCACCTGTTCCATCGGCGCGTCGGGCTGGCCGAAGCGGATGTTGTTGGCGATGGTGTCGTGGAACAGATAGACGTTCTGGAAAACAAAGCTGAAGATTTTCATCAGGCTGTCCATGCTGTAGTCCCGCACGTCGCGGCCGCCCAGCGTGACCCGGCCGCCGTCCACATCCCAGAAGCGGGACAGCAGATGACACAGCGTCGTCTTGCCGCCGCCCGACGGGCCGACGATTGCGGTGACGCTCTTTTCCGGAATTTCCAGCGTTACGCCGTCGATGATGGGCCTGCGCTCATAGGAGAAGCGGATGTTTTCCGCGCGCAGGGCGCGCCTGTGCGGCATGATCTCCTCGCCGGAAATATCCATCGCGGGAAGGCTGAGAATCTCGTTCACCTGTCCGACGCAGGCGTCGACCACGCGCAAAAGCGAGGACTGCGTGCCCGCCTGCTGCAGGCCCTCCGTGAGGAGAAAGGAGCAGATCGTCATCATCATCTGCTGATCGATACCGATTTTACCATGGGGCAGATCGCCCAGATGATCGGATATTCCACGTCCAGCCGGTTTGCGGAGCTGTTCAGGAAAAGCACGGGCATTCTGCCCATCGAATATCGCAGGCTGGCCAGAGAAAAATAAAGGCGATACCGTATCATTCGCGTGAAGGATGGCGGACGCCTTTGCGCGGCATTGCCTTAAAAAAACCGCGTCGTTATCCGACGCGGATGCATAGAATCTTCGCCGCGGAGCGGCGAAAAAAACGGGGCGCGCCGCTTTGCCGGTACGCCCCGCCTGATCTGTCAGGCAAGCTCGATCATGTTCGTATAAAGCTGATAATACCGCCCGCACTGTTCGAGCAGGTCGTTATGGTTTCCGCGCTCGACGACGCGCCCGTTTTCCAGCACCAGAATTGCGTCGGCGTTGCGCACGGTGGAAAGCCTGTGCGCGATGACGAACACCGTGCGGCCCTTCATCAGGCCGTCGAGGCCGTTTTCGATGAGCTTCTCCGTGCGGGTATCGACGGATGAGGTCGCCTCGTCCAGGATCAGCACCGGCGCCTGCGAAACCGCCGCGCGCGCGATGGCCAGCAGCTGGCGCTGCCCCTGCGAGAGGTTTGCGCCGTCGGAGTAGAGCATGGTGTCGTAGCCCTGGGGCAGGTGCGAAATAAAATAGTGCGCGTTGGCGATTTTTGCCGCGCGGACGCAGTCTTCGTCCGTCGCTTCCAGCCGGCCGTAGCGGATGTTTTCCATGACCGTGCCGGTGAACAGGTGCGTATCCTGCAAAACCGTGCCGAGCGAACGGCGCAGATCGTCCTTGCGGATATGGCGCACGTCGATGCCGTCGTAGGTGATCTGTCCGCCCTGAATGTTGTAGAAGCGGTTGATCAGGTTTGTGATGGTGGTTTTGCCTGCGCCGGTCGAGCCGACAAAGGCGATTTTCTGCCCGGGTTTTGCATACAGCGAAAGATCGCGCAGCACCGGCTTTTCGGGCACATAGGCGAAATCTACGCCGTAGAAGCGCACGTCGCCGCGCAGCGGTACGCGTTCGCCGTTCGCCCTGACCCAGAAATAGTTCTGGCCGGACTGCTCCAGCGTGACCTCGCCCTCGTCCGTTTCCGGCGGCATATCCAGCACGTCGAAGATGCGCTCCGCGCCTGCGAGCGCGAGCATGATCGCGTTAAACTGCTCGGAAATCTGGCTGACGCGCTCGGCGAAGGTGCGGATATAGCCGAGGAAGGTGATGAGCACGCCGCCGGCATTTTCGCCCGTGAGCCACAGCACGCCCACCGCGCAGGTCAGCGCATAGAAGAAATGCGACAGGTTGTTCAGAATCGGCCCGACGATGGAGGTTACGGTCGTCGCCTCCGTTGAGGATTGATAGAAGCCCTCGTTGATCGGCGCAAAATCCTGCATGACCTGCTTTTCATGGGTAAAGACCTTTACGTCGCGCTGACCGGCGATGATTTCCTCGACGAAGCCGTTGACGCTTGCGGCGTCCTTCTGCTGCCTGCGATAGCAGCGGCTGCTCTTTTGCGTGATGAAGCGCACGACGGCGACGACGATCGCCGCCAGAACGACCATCAGCGAAAACAGCTTCATCGAAAGCGCCAGCATCATGCCGATCGTGCCGACCAGCGACATGACGGAAATGAGCATCTGCGTGACGGCGTGCTGTAGAAGCTCGTTCGTCGCTTCGATATCGTTGGTGAAATAGCTCATCAGGCAGCCGTTTGTGTTCGCGTCGAAATAGCTGATGGGCAGCTTCTGCATTTTTGAAAACAGCTCCGTGCGCAGCGCGCGCATAATGACCGTGCTGCATTCAAGCATCAGACGGTTGAGCAGATAGTTCGTCAGCGCGCTGAGCACGTACAGACCCGCCAGACCGAGCAGCAGCGCAAGATACCGGGCGTAGATTTCGTCGGGGGCCAGGCCGGTCTGCTGGAGCAGATTGACCAGCGGTTTCATGCAGTAGGAGGCGGCGATGGTCGCTGCCGCATAGGCGAGAATCGAGAAAAGCGCGCAGATCAGAACCGTCCGGCAGTGCCTGAAATAGCGGAACAGGCGCATCAGGCTTCCGAAGGGCGTGCGCGCCTTGCGGTAATCACGCAGGTCAATTCTGGGCATCGGCGCTCACCTCCTGCTTCATCTGACTGTCATAAACGTCGCGGTAGATCTGGCTGCGCGCCATCAGTTCGTCGTGCGTGCCGATATCGGACAGGCGGCCCTCATCGAGAACGAGAATGCGGTCGCAGCTGAGAATGGACGCGATGCGCTGGGCAATGATGATTTTCGTCGTGCCGGGCAGCGCGGTTTTCAGTCCGCGGCGAATGTGTTCGTCGGTCGCCATATCGACGGCGCTGGTCGAATCGTCGAGGATGAGAATTTTCGGCTGTTTGATGATCGCCCGCGCAATGCGCAGACGCTGGCGCTGTCCGCCGGAAAGGTTGGCGGCGTTCTGCTCCAGCAGCGTTTCATAGCCGTCCGGGAAGCGGTCGATGTATTCGTCGGCGCAGGCGATGGCGCAGGCGGCTTTCATTTCTTCCAGCGTCGCGTCCGGTTTGCCCCAGCGCAGGTTCGAGGCGATCGTGCCGGAGAAGAGCGTGCCGTTTTGCAGCACCATGGAAACGCCGTTGCGCAGGTTTTCCAGCGTGTAATCCCGCACGTCCATGCCGCCTACGCGCACCGTGCCGGACAGCGCGTCGTAAAAGCGCGGAATGAGATTGACAAGCGTGGATTTGCCCTCGCCCGTGCCGCCGATCACGCCGATGGTTTCGCCGCTGCGGATGTGGAACGTGACGTGGCGCAGGTTCAGCTTTTCCGGGTCGCGCGTATAGCTGAAGCATACGTCCTCGAAATCGACGCTGCCGTCGGCTGCCGTTTTGTCCGACGTGCCGTCGGCAATGTCCGGCTGCTCGTCGAAGACCTCGTTGATGCGGCGCATGGACGCCTGCGCGCGGGAAAGCGACATGATGAGCCATGAAAGCATGGTCAGCGATGAAACCGCCTGCGTGCTGTAGGATACGATGCTCACCAGCTGGCCTGTGAGAAGCCCGGTGGTCCGGAAGATAATCTCCCGCCCGCCGAAGAGCAGCAGCAGGATGGTGCACGTCCACATGATGCCCATCTCAATCGGGCCCATCAGCGTAAAGAGGCGCGAGGAAGAAAGCTGCGCCTGGCGCAGTTCTTCGGCGGTTTCGGTGAAGCGCTCGGACTCGTAATCGCCGCGGACGAACGCCTTCACAACGCGGCTGCTGACGAGATTTTCCTGCACGGCGCGGTTCATATCGTCCATTTTGATAAGCATTCTGCGGAAGCGCGGCTGGCCGATGCGCATCATGACCGCCACCGCGAGCGCCAATATGGGCAGAGAGCCTACGAAAAACAGCGCCAGATGCGGCGAAATGGTAAACGCCATCACCGTTGCAAGCACCAGCATGATCGGGCTGCGCGTGAGGGAGCGGATGATCTGATGCATGGTCATGCGGACGGTGTTCACGTCCGTCGTGGCGCGCGTGATCAGGCTGGGCGTGGAGAACCGGTCGATATTGGAGAAGGAAAAGCCCTGAATTTTTTCAAGCAGCATCGTGCGCAGGTTCTTTGCAAAGCCCTGGCTGGCAATGGCGGAGCAGCGTGCGCTGAGCAGACCGAAGACCATCGATATGCATGCGATGAGCACCATGATCCCGCCGACGGTCAGCACGAAACGGTCTCTCTGCGCGACAAGCGCATCCGAAAACAGCCCGCGCAGCATGAAATCGTCCTCGCGGTAAAGACCGCCGTCGACGATGACCGACATCAGCATGGGGATGAAAACCTCCAGCATGACTTCCAGGCCGCCGAATACGGCGGCGGCGATGGTCCAGCCCTGATAGCCGCTCAGGCATTTTTTCAGATGCCGGAGCGATTTTTGTTGCGGTTGCTTTTTGATATGCTCATCCCCTTACCCGTGATCGCATAGGCGGCGAAGCCGCGCCGGAAAGCGCGCGGTTCTGCCGCGCATCCTTACTATCTTACAGGAAGAATGCGGGTTTTGCAAGCCGAAATAGATTGTCCTGCATCTAACGCGTTTGCGGGCGAAACAGTTTTTCTTATGGAAACGCGGGAAAAATGAAATTGATCCTGCCGCCGCGCGCGGCTATAATAGCCCCTGAAGGGCGCGGCAAAAAGGCGCGCGAGCAGGAAAGGAACGGCTGAAAGATGAAAAAGCTGATTGCTTATTACTCCCGTGCGGGAGAGAATTATTTCGGCGGCGAATATCGCCGGATTGCGGTGGGCAACACCGAAAAGACGGCGAAAATGCTGGCGGAAACGACCGGCGGAGATTTGTTCCGGATCGAACAGGCGCGGCCGTATTCCGACGATTATAGGACCTGCATTGCCGAGGCGAAACGGGATATGCAGCAAAAAGCCCGTCCCGAGGTGCTGAACCTGCCGGACAATCTGGACGGATACGACGAAATTTATCTGGGCTATCCCAACTATTGGGGCACGATGCCCATGGCGGTGTATACGTTCCTGGAAAAGTACGATTTTACCGGCAAGACGATTCATCCCTTCTGCACGCACGAGGGCAGCGGACTTTCCAATACGGAACGGGATATTCAAAGCGCCGCAAGCGGCGCGAAGGTGACGCGGGGCCTGGCCGTCTGCGGCAGCGACGTAGACGGCGCGAAGAGCGCGCTGGAAAAATGGGCGCGGGAGACGCGATGAAATGAAAAAGCTGTTGATTGTCTATTATTCCTGGTCGAACGGCAACCCGGAGCGCATCGCAAAGCAGCTGCAAAGCGCTGCGGGCGGCGACCTGCTGAGGATCGACACGGCCGAACCGTATGCCGGCAGCTATGACGACGTGGTGAGACAGGGACAGGAAGAGGTGGAGTGCGGCTATGAGCCGGCGCTGAAGCCGCTGCATGCGAACGTAAGGGACTACGACGTGATCGCTGTGGGCACGCCGACGTGGTGGTATACCATGGCACCCGCCGTTAAGACGTTCCTGCATGGGCAGGATTTTGCGGGCAAGACGGTCATGCCGTTTATGACGAACGGCGGATGGCCGGGCCACGTCATCAAAGACATGAAAAAGGCCTGCGGCGGCGCCGCGATTGCCTGCGAAATGCAGGTGCAGTTCGATTCCAACGGCGGCGACCGGCTGGAGACGCCGCAGGCCGAGATTGCGGCGTGGGCGCAGAACGTCAGGAAATTGCTTTAAGGGAGGAAGAACCATCAAAATAATGAACGCATCGGATTTCGACCAGGCCAACGTATTTGGCAAAGGCGAGGAGAACACCGGCTATGCGCAGTATTTCTCCGACGCGTCGTTTCTCAACCCGCTGACCGATCCGAAGGAGACGGTTTTTCTGGCCAACGTGACCTTTGAGCTGGGATGCCGCAACAACTGGCATATCCATCATGCCGCGCAGGGCGGCGGGCAGCTGCTGATCTGCACGGCGGGCGAGGGCTGGTATCAGGAAGAAGGCAAGCCTGCCGTCAGCCTTACGCCGGGCGTGGTCGTTACCATTCCCGCCAATGTCAAGCACTGGCATGGAGCGAAGAAGGACAGCTGGTTCTCCCACATTGCGGTGGAAGTTCCGGGAAAGGACTGCCGGAACGAATGGTGCGAACCGGTCGGCGACGAGGAATACGCGAGGCTTTCCTGAAAGCGGCATCAGGAAGAACTGAAAATTCCGGCGGAAAACGCCGGAATATTGCAGGAGGAGACGCGCGTCAATCGCCGGTCTGCTCTGCAAAGCAGTGCCGCGCGGCGTATTCGAAACGCTTTTCGAAAGCCGCCGCGGCTTTTTTGCTTACCTTCAAAAACGGCAGCAGCATATCGAACGCGTGAAAAAGGCCGGGATATACGTCCAGCGACGCTTCTACGCCCGCCTGCTTCA
This sequence comes from Clostridiales bacterium, assembly GCA_004557805.1. Classification (GTDB taxonomy): domain Bacteria; phylum Bacillota; class Clostridia; order Christensenellales; family Aristaeellaceae; genus Aphodomonas. The sequence continues at coordinate 20,058 of SFFS01000007.1, forward strand.
GCCGGTCGATATAGGCCAGCGTTTCCGCGTAAAACGGTTCGGCCGTGCTGACGAATGTATATGCGGGCGGCAGGCCGCCATAGTCTTCCCTGCGCGCGGCCGCGGCGCAGGCGGGAACCGCCTGCTCCCGAAGCCCGCGCAGATAGCGCGCCCAGCCGTAATGATTGCGCCGGGTGTTCCATACGGGCGCATGGTTGTCGCGCGAGGTTTCGGTGTCCTCGTTGTCCAGCATGGGATACAGCGGCATCTGAAAGGCGATGTTCACGCCGCCCGTGTCCTTTTCATACATGCACAGCGCCGCCGCCAGTCCGCCGCCCGCGCTTTCGCCGCCTACCATGATCTGGTCGCTGCGCACGTCCAGCTGCTGCGCGTGCTCTTTGAGGTAAACCAGCGCGTTGTGGCAGTCGAGCAGCGCCGCGGGATAGGGAGCGCGCCCAGCCAGCCGGTATCCCGGCGATACGACGACGGCGCCGTACTTTTTCACCAGATTTTTCGCGCGCGACATGAAGACCATGCCCGGCATGCCGGTGACGTACCCGCCGCCGTGAATCCACAGTACGCCGGGGCGGCCGGCGGCGGGGGAGGGCGCGTTCGGGCGCAGAACGAGCAGCTTCATCGGAGTGCCCTCCGAGGAAACGACAATTTTCTGCACCGTATATTTCATCGCGCCGCACCGTCCTTTTTTCGGGTTTCGTCAATAGAACGCTTTGAGCGTATAAGGCCCTTTTGCGCCACTGATGGAGACATAGCAGGTTCCGGCGGGCAGCCGCAGGTTTTCCGCATAGCCGTGCAGGTCGTATACGGTTTTGATTTCTAACATGTCGCCGTCGTAGAGCGTGGCGTATTGCTGCCCGTCCGCCTCGGAGTTGATGGTGAGATATGCCTGCGCCTCCGCCGGAAGCGTGAAGGAATAATAGTCGAACTCATCCCACTGCGTCAGCACGCCGCTCAGCGTTTTGCCGGAAGGCAGCGCCTGCGCGCCGTGATAATCGTCGTTTCCGGCGGTTTCATCGCAGGCGCAGGGAGCGAAGAAGAGCTTCAGGCGGTAATCGCCCTGCGTGGAGGAATCGCCGTCGCAGCGCAGATAATAAACGCCCGGTTCGAGGTAGTATTCCATATCCTCCGTGCCCGGCGCGCCCTGGCTGCCGTATACGTATACGCGCGCCCAGCCGATGAGATCTGCGTCCAGCAGTTCGAAACATGCGTTCGCGTAGAACGACTGCACCCGCGCGGTCAGCTTGCCTGCCTGTTCTGCCGTGAAGGGGTAATAGTGATATTCGTCCGGGCGCATCTGCCCGTCCGTCCAGGTTTCGTCCAGCGGCAGCGCGCCGTGGTCGATGCGCTGCGTCGAGTCCGCATGCGCGCTTGCGGCGCACATCAGCGCCGCAAGCAGCAGGATCAGGAGCTTTTTCATCTGCAGTTCCTCCCGTCAGTTCTGCGTGTTTTCGCCCGAGCAGATATCGACGCCGCTTTCGTCGATCAGATACCACCGGCCGTTCTTTTTGACGGCGGCTGCGCCGTCGCTGAAGCGCGTCGCCTTTTCGTAGACCGCGTCCAGCACCAGCACGTTATCGGCGTTTACATAGCCCCACAGCCCGTCCTGATTCACACGGCACAGATCGGCCCAGCCGAAATCGCTGAATACGTTCCGCCATTGCGCCTCGCCGATTTTCGCGCCGGTCTTGTCGATCATCTGATAAGCGCCGTCCTGCTTGACCCACGCGCGGTTGTTGTAGACATAAGCGGTGGAATCGTATTGCAGCGGGATGACTACGCTGCCGTCCGGGGCGATATAGCCGCTCAGTCCGTCCTTCTCCGCAGGCGCAAGGCCGTCGGAAAACCGCTCGCCGGTATCGTATTGCGGTTCGATCACCACGCTGCCCGCATTGTCGATAAAGCCCCACAGGCCGTCCTTTTCAACGGCCGCGCGGTTTTCGGAAAAGCTGTATACGTCGTCCCAGGCCGGCGCAATTACCACAGCGCCGGTGTGGTCGATAAAGCCGTACAGGCCGTTTATCCGCACATAGGCCATGCCGTCGCTGAAATAGCCCGCGTCCGACCAGCGCCCGTCGAAGGCGTATTCGCCGTCCGGCGTAATGAAGGCGTACTTGCCGTCCACATTTACAGTGGCCAGCCCTTCACAAAAATCGGTGGCCGCGCTGCACACGGCGGGGAAAACGATTTCGCCTGCGGTGTCGATGTAACCGTAGAGCCGGCCGGACGCGCCCGCGCGCGAGACGCCTATGCGCGCCACGCCGCCGCTGAAGCGGTCGGCCAGGTCCCATTGCGGCTCGATGACCACGCTGCACGTGCGGTCGATATAGCCCCACAGGCCGTTTTCATCCGAAAAAGCCGCGTAGCCCTCCGAGAAATTTCCGATCGAGTTCGCGCGGCGAAAGGCCTCTTCGCCGCATGCCTGCGCCTGCAGCAGAACGAGGAGCAGCGCAGCGGCGATGCAAAGCGCCTTTTTCATCCTTCAATCCCCATCCTTCACATCGCTGATTATAGCATATGCCGCGCGGATATTGCAGCGCTGGAGGAAAATTCTTTCAGAATGTGGGTGGAGACGGCGCAGCATAAAAAAGGCCGCGTTCGCGGCCCGAAAAAACGTCCCTGAGGGAATATATTTGGAACGCCGGACGGAAGATCCGGCGCGGCGTTCGACCGGCTTGCCGCGCTTTGCCCGCATATGCTATAATCCATGTCATAAGTTGGAAGCCGCAGGGAGAAAGGGGGAGCAGAGCAATGAAAAAATTCAGAGCCGCGGCGTCGGTAATCGTTATGGCGGCCGCAGGGATCGCCGGATTTTTCGCGGGGGCTGCGCTGAACGACCCGATGGGCGGAGCGGCGCTGTTTTCGCTCATTGCGGGAATCGCTTGCGTGGTCTATGCGATCGACAACCGGGAAAGCTGAGGCGCGGGAATGATGAACGCGAGCGAATACGATAACGAGACGTTCTTTCGCGAATATGCGAAAATGTCCCGCAGCCGGCAGGGACTGGCCGGAGCGGGCGAATGGGGGCAGCTCCGGCCGCTCTTCCCGCCGCTTGCAGGCAAACGCGTGCTGGATCTGGGCTGCGGCTATGGATGGCACTGCAAATATGCCGTGGAGCAGGGGGCCGCGCAGGTGCTGGGAATTGATCTGAGCCGCCGCATGCTTGCGGAAGCCGAAAAGCGCAGCGGCGATCCGAAGATCGAATACCGCCTCTGCGGCATTGAGGAGTACGAGTATCCGGAGGGGCGCTGGGACTGCGTGCTCTCCAATCTGGCGCTGCACTATATTGCCGATCTGGACGCGGTATTCGCGGGCGTTCGAAGAACGTTGAAGCCGGGCGGCGTTTTCCTGTTCAATATCGAGCATCCGTCCTTCACCGCCGGGGTGCGGCAGGAATGGATTTACGATTCGAACGGCAGGCCGCTGTATTGGCCGATCGACGATTACTTTCTGACCGGCGAACGCAGTATGAGCTTTCTGGGCTGCGAGGTGCGCAAGCAGCATCATACGCTGACGCAGATTCTGATGGGACTGCTGCGCCACGGCTTTGAAGTGCAGGCCGTCGAGGAAGCGCAGCCCTCCGCCGAAATGCTGGAGATTCCGGGCATGAAGGACGAACTGCGCCGCCCTATGATGCTGCTGGTGAAAGCGGGGCGTGGCCTGTAACGGCGCTTCGCGCAGGCGGGCGCAGATACGTCCGGGGGAAAAAGAAGCAGGGCCGCAACCGGCCCTGAAAATAACGCCGTTTCTTTCTGGGAAGAAGCGGCGCTTTTCTTCTGAATGGACGGCCGCTTTGCGGCGGCTGGGACGGCGGCGCAAAAGCGCGGCCAGAATGAGCGGGATGGCATGACCATCACAGCGACGGCGCTGTGCGTTGCCGCTGAAGAGCGTGTACCGCACCTGCGGGTGCTGCGCCGAAAAATCCGCCAGCATGGCGCCGAGGGAGGAAAAGCTGCGCAATTCGCCGCTGCCGATGGCGATTTCGCTGGTGAGGTCGGCAGAAATGCCTGAAATGCATTTCACGCGATGAGCGACAGGCATTAGACGTTTTGTTCGCGGCATGATACAATACGAATATCTGCTTAGGGTGTATCTGGAAAATTCCATGAGGCTCCGCCTCAGAGCCTTTTTCGCTGCACCCCGGGCGAAAAACGGAAAGGGATGGGCGCGAATGAAATATACGAAACTGGGCGCTGCGGATATTGAAATTTCAAAGCTTTGCGTGGGCTGTATGAGCTTTGGCAAAGCCGGAACGATGCACGACTGGACGCTGGACGAGAACGCGACCGGGGAAGTAGTGAAGCACGCGCTGGATCTCGGCATCAATTTTTTTGATACGGCAAACGGCTACTCCGCCGGAACAAGCGAAGAATACCTGGGAAAAGCGCTGAAAAAGAACGTTGCCCGCGATCAGGTGGTCGTCGCGTCCAAGGTTTATTTTAATCCCGGCAGGCTGTCCCGGGAGGCGATTCACCGCGAAATTGACGGGAGCCTGAAGCGGCTGGGAACGGATTACCTCGACCTGTATATCATTCACCGTTTCGATTATGAAACGCCCATTGAAGAAACCATGGAAGCGCTGAACGATCTGGTGCGGGCGGGCAAGGTGCGCGCGCTGGGCGCGTCCGCCATGTACGGCTATCAGTTTTACAACATGCAGCTCTGCGCGCGCGACCACGGATGGGCGAGATTTGAGGCCATGGAGAATCACTATAATCTGCTGTATCGCGAGGACGAGCGGGAACTGATTCCAATTTGCCGGCAGATGGGCGTCAGTCTGATGCCTTATAGCCCGCTGGCGGCGGGGCGTCTGGTTCGTCCCACCTGGGACGCGGACACGCGCCGCAGCAAAACCGACCGTGTGGCCATGGGAAAATACGACCGCACGAAAGAGCAGGATATGCAAATCGTCGCCCGCGTACAGGAACTGGCGGAAAAATACGGCGTAAAAATGCAGCAGATTGCGCTGGCGTGGCAATGGGCGAAGGGCGTAGCGTCGCCTATTGTGGGCGCGACGAAGCCGCAATATCTTGACGATGCGGTTGGCGCGCTCGACGTAAAGCTGACGGACGGCGACATCGCCTACTTGGAAGCGCCCTATCTGCCGCATCGCATCGTCGGCGCAATCGATCATAACCCCGCCGAAGGCGTGATTCTTGTAGACGAGAAAAAGTGACGCGAAAAATGGGCGGCGAACAGCCGCCTGAAAAAACAGAAAGCGACAAGCGAGGTGGGCGGATGTTCAGACAGCTCCGATACTTTCAGTCCGTCGTCCGGCACGGCAGCTTTTCAAAGGCGGCGGAAGAAAACTATATTTCTCAATTCGCCGTTTCCCAGCAGATTCAGGCGCTGGAGTGGGAACTGGGCTTTCCCCTGCAGGAGCGGAAAAACCGTTCCTTTACACTGACGGCGGCGGGGGGAGTATTTCTATCAGAAGAGTCTGGTGCTGACGGCGGATTATGAGCGGATGTGCGCCGAAGCGGCAAGAATTGCGGACGGCGATCATGCAGGCCTGACGATCGGCTATCTGCGCTGCCATGCCGGCAATGAGTTTCGCCGCGCGCTGGAGGCGTTTTCCGCGAAGCGTCCTGATGTTTCCGTAACTGTGGAATACGGAAATCATGAAGAGCTGTACGCCATGCTGCGAACGGGGCAGGCGGATATGGTGCTCAACGATCAGCGGCGCGCGTTTTCGGACGAATACGTCAATCTGCTTTTGACCGTCTGCCGCAGCTTTGTTGAGGTTTCTGCGAACAGCCCGCTTGCGCAGCTGGAACGGATTTCGCCGCAGGAGCTGAAAAACTTTCCGTGCATTCTGGTAGCTTCCACGGCCCAGCGGGAGACGGAGCAGGAATACTACCGTCAGGTGGTGGGGTTTCAGGGCGAATTTCTGTATGCGGAAAACCTGGAGGAAGCCCGGCTGATGGTGATCGGCCGCAAGGGATTTATGCTGGTGGAGGGCGCTGACGCGCCGCCCGCGACGGGAACGTCCATTGCCCGCATTCCGCTGGCGCGTGGGGACGAGCCGATCCTGCGCCGCTATTGCGCGTTCTGGCAGAAAAGAAACGCCAACCCCTTTGTGGTGGAATTTGCCGGATTGCTCAAGGCGCAGTTTCAGGACGGAAAACAGCAGGCCGCGAACGATGCATGAAGTGAGGACGGAAGCTGCTGAATTCAAAAATAAGGGCGCAGGATTGGAAAGCGGGCGTTTTTCTGTGCGGCGGATTATTGAGGGAAGGCATTCATTCTGGAAAGGATAACTTGTTCTCGGTTCTATCAGCCGGGCATTGCAGGGGATTTATCATGATATGAAGAAGAGCGGCGTGCGCCGCTCTTTTTATTATCTTGAAAAAGCCTGCAAACACTTACTTTGCAGGCTTTTCATAAGCGGAGAGGGTGGGATTCGAACCCACGTGCGCTTGCGCGCAAACTGATTTCGAGTCTTTTATGCAACTGTGACGGGGGTGTCCGTTTTGGGGTCGTTTCTGTAAGCCCCGTACCCGCCGAAAGCCGCTTGAAATCAAGCTTTTCTGCTCGGAAAGCCTTGCGGGACGGGCTTTTTTGAAAGTGGGTTCAAATCGGCATTTTTCCCGATTTTGGAGAGAAATGCGGGAAGATAGGAGAGAAAAATCGGGAGACGGCCATACACCGCAGGATAGAGCTTCCAACCGACGAAAATCTATTTTTGAGGTGTTACAAATGGATGTATTTCCCGTCAACTGGGACAGCGTTCCCGAGGTGATGAACAAGGAGCAATTTTTCCGCATATGCCACATCAGCAAGTCCACGGCGCTGCATCTGCTCAAAAGCGGCAAGGTACCCTGCGAGTGGTCCGGCAAGAAAACCCGGTGCTATAAAATCCGAAAAGAGGATGTGAAAGCATACTTGGAGGAGCGGGCGATTTTTCCAGAACTCTATTCTGCGCCGAAGGGCTGGTACGGCACCCACTATGTGGCGAGGCTCTCCAAGGAGCTGCCGGAGGACACGCTGCGGCAGATGCACGGCTACTATGAAAAGCTGCTGCGCAAATACCCAGACGTGGTCACGGTAAAGGATGTGGTGGCCCTGACCGGCTACACCCTGACCACCGTCCACAACTGGTGCAGCCGTGGGTCACTGAAAGCCTTCCAGAAGGGGCTGAAGTTCTGCATTCCAAAGATCTTTCTCGTTGACTTCTTCTGCTCTCTGACATTTCGCTCCATTACCCGTAAAAGCCTCTGGCATATCCAGACGCTGAATGAGTTCAGCAGGAAGATGAAGCGGAAGTAATCTTTATATGGGGTGTTTACAAAGTTCGCTGTAAAAAGTGTTGTGGAACAGCAAAAGTTCGCTGTATTTTTTGTGGAGACAAGGTGAAGGCCTGCTGCAGATGCACGGAACCACCTCGTTCAGGCCAAAATGCAGGTGCATCGTATTTTAGCCTAAAACTTGTAACCCGCTATAACACGGCACCGACCGTGCGATTCTGAAATTCGCACACTCGCACCTGCCTTTCGATTTTGGTAGACTGTAACCGAAAGGCGGGTGCATTTTGCGTTGCAGACCTGCCGGGGAAACTTTGAATGGGAGGATTATATATGAAATCGCTATTTGAGCAGCTGGGCGGCACTTACACAAGGCAGGGCGACTATTGCCTACCCAATGTTTGCTTACCGCCCGAAGAAGAACGCCCCATCAGCGTTTACGGGCAGCGGCGGCGAGCTTATCTGAAGGA
>SFFS01000159.1 GCA_004557805.1 Clostridiales bacterium
GGCCCGAACAGCGAATGCAGCAGGCTGCCGCTCTGGCTTTCAGCGTTCGGCTCCATAATCAGCTCCACGCCGCGCGTTTCATCGAAGCGCAGATATTCGCAGTAAAGCTGGCTGATCTGCTCGCGCAGCTGCTCCGCAGAGCGCTCCCAGCATCTTTCGTAGCCGAACACCTCGAGGTAAATCAGGAACGCATCGCCGGTGGTAAGCGTCAGCTTCTCGTCGATCACGCGCTTATATGCCGCGCGGAAATAATAATACCCCGCGCGGAAATCGGCCGCCTCTTCGTCCGACCATTTCACTCCCGGCTGCTTTCCCGTCAGTTCGTACAGCCGCGCCGCGCTTCCCTCGCGGCTGAACCAGATGTTCGTCACGCCGCTGTCGGCCGCAAACGGCAGGAATTCGCGATAGAGCCGCGTTTCCGGATCGTCCGCGTCGGCGGGCGGCATCACGCGCGTCACATCGGCCTCGATGCCCGCCGCGTCGAGATATTTCGACACGGAAACGCGCTTGTTCCCCTCGAGAAGATAATACTGGTTCAGATATTCCAGCGCCGTAACCGGCTGGCGCACGCCGTTTTCCACAACGTCCTCATAGAGCATCTGCCACTTGTGCGCGAATTCGCTCGCGGGACCAAGAATCGGCATGAAGTTCGCGGCGAAGGCGTTGGCGCGTCCGTTCGTCGCGGTTCCGATAATATTCTTCAGCGGGATGGTCTTTACGCCCAGCTGCACGCGCGCCAGCGCGTTCAGATGGCCCACCCGGTTCTCCAGCGCCGGCAGATACGGCGACATCCGCTTCTGCTCCCGCTGACTCGCTTCGCGCTGGCCCAGCCGTCTCGCCTTATAATAATCATCCAACGGCACAACGCATTCCTCCTTCATCTCTTAAACGACGAAAAGATACCACAACCCGCACGGTTGCGCAATAGTTTTTCGGCGCAAAGCGCCAGAAAAAAACGATTTCCTCCGCACGGTTTTCATGGTATAATCATTCGGGCAATAAACCTTCAAAGGAGCATCCATGAACATACAGGCAATGCTGGCGGCGGAATTCCGCGTGCGCCCCGCGCAGGTGGAAAGCGTCGTCAAACTGATCGACGAGGGAAACACCATCCCGTTTATCGCGCGTTACCGCAAGGAAGCGACCGGCTCGCTGGACGACCAGACGCTGCGCGAAATGAGCGAACGCCTTGCCGCGCTGCGCAAGCTGGACGCGCGCCGCGCCGAAATCGAAAAGGCGCTGACCGAACAGGGCGTTCTAACGGACGAACTGACGCAAAAGCTGGCCGCGGCGAAGACGCTGTCCGAAATGGAGGATATTTACCGCCCCTTCCGCCCCAAGCGGCGCACCCGCGCCACCATCGCGCGCGAACACGGCCTGGAGCCGCTTTCGACGCTGATCCTTCTGCAGCAGCCCTTCCGCGGCACGCTCGCAGAGCAGGCGGAGAAGTTCGTCAGCGAGGAAAAGGGCGTTCCCGACGCAGAAGCCGCGCTGGCGGGCGCGCGCGACCTTATCGCCGAAGCGCTCTCCGACGACGCGGACAAGCGCAGGTGCCTGCGCGAAACCTTCCGGCGGCAGGCCGTGCTGGAAACGAAAGCCGCCACCGAGGAGGACAGCGTATACCGGCAGTATTACGAATATTCCGAGCCCATCGCGCGCATCCCGGCGCACCGGGTGCTGGCCATCAACCGCGGCGAACGCGAGGGCTTCCTGAAGGCGGCGCTGCGCATGGACGCGGCGCAGGCCGAGAGCATCCTCAAAAAGGATCTCATCCACTCCGACGGCGAGTGCGCGCGTCAGCTGGAACTAGCCGCGGAGGACGCGTGGTATCGCCTCATCGCTCCGGCCGTCGAGCGCGAACTGCGCAGCGAGCTTTCCGACAAGGCCGGAGAGGGCGCGATTCACGTCTTCAGCCAGAATCTGCATCAGCTGCTGATGCAGCCGCCCGTCAAGGGTCATGTGACGCTGGGCGTCGATCCGGGCTTCCGCACGGGCTGCAAGCTGGCCGTCATCGACGAAACCGGCCGCGTGCTGGAAACCGGCGTGGGCTATTTCACGCTGCCCATTCACGAAAAACAGAAGGAACAGGCCAAGGCGACCCTCGCCGGGATGATCGCGCGGCATCATGTCACAGCCATCGCCATCGGCAACGGCACGGCCTCGCGCGAATCAGAAGCGTTCGTCGCGCAGCTTCTGAAGGAAATTCCGCGCGGGAACGAGATTCGATACGCGATCGTCAACGAGGCGGGCGCGTCGGTATATTCCGCCTCGAAGCTGGGCGCGGAGGAGTTTCCGCAGTTCGACGTATCGCTGCGCAGCGCGGTCTCCATCGCGCGCCGCCTGCAGGATCCGCTGGCCGAGCTGGTCAAGATCGATCCGAAGTCGATCGGCGTGGGCCAGTATCAGCACGACCTGAAAGAAGCCGAGCTTTCTCAGGCGCTCGACGGCGTGGTCGAAAGCTGCGTGAACGCGGTGGGCGTGGAGATTTCCACCGCCTCTCCGTCGCTGCTTTCTCATGTGGCGGGCGTGGGGCCCGCGCTGGCGAAAAACATCGCGGCCTACCGCGACGAAAACGGCCTTCCCTCCCGCGCAGCGCTGAAGAAGGTGCCCAAGCTGGGGCCGCGCGCGTTCGAACAGTGCGCGGGCTTCCTGCGCGTGCGCGAGAGCAAAAACCCGCTCGACGCGACGGGCGTACACCCGGAGTCATACGCCGCGGCGAAAGCGCTGATTGAAACGCTGGGCTACGAGCTTTCCGACATGCGCGGCGGCGCGCCGGAGGAGTTCGCGGCGAAGGTCAAGCTATTCGGCGCGGAGCGCCTGGCTGAAAAGCTCGGGATCGGCGTGCCTACGCTCAACGATATCGTTTCCGAGCTCGTCAAACCGGGGCGCGACCCGCGCGACGATCTGCCGCCCGTGCTGCTGCGCAGCGACGTGCTGAGCATGGACGACCTCGTCCCCGGCATGGAGCTGACCGGCACCGTGCGCAATGTGATCGATTTCGGCGCGTTCGTCGATATCGGCGTGCATCAGGACGGTCTGGTGCATATCTCGCGCATGTCCGGGAAGTTCATTCGCCATCCTTCCGAGGTGGTGAAGGTGGGCGACGTCGTAAAGGTCTGGGTTGTGGATGTTGACAAAAAGAAAAACCGCATCGCGCTGACGATGCTCAAACCGCAATAACAAAGGAGGTTCCCCCGATGAAAGGACAGATTTCCGCCTCGATGATGTGCGCCGATCTTCTCAACATGGAACGCGATATCCGCCTGATGGAGAAGCACCATGTGGAACTGCTGCACTGCGACGTGATGGACAGGCATTTCGTGCCGAACCTGATGATGTTCCCGGACATGATCAACCGCATCGCAGAGGTCACCCAGACGCCGCTGGACGTGCATCTGATGGTCGAGGATCCGGCGAGCATTCTTCCCTCGCTGAAGCTGCGCGAGGGCGACTACGTGAGCCTGCACGCAGAAAGCACGGTGCATCTGCAGCGCGCGCTTGCGGCCATCCGCGCCCGCGGCTGGAAGCCTGCGCTGGCTCTGAATCCGGCCACGCCGCTTTGCATGATCGAAGAGCTGCTGCCCGATTTCGACATGCTGCTCCTGATGACGGTCAACCCCGGCTACTCCGGGCAGAAGCTGATCCCCCAGTGCCTTGACAAGATCACCCGCGCGCGCAAGCTGCTGGACGACGCGGGCTATGCCGCCACGCCCATCGAGGTGGACGGCAACTGCAGCTTGGAAAACACGCCGAAGATGATGGCCGCAGGCGCGGAGATCATCGTAGCGGGTTCCAGCAGCGTGTTCGACAAGCGGCTGGGCGTGGAGGAAGGCGTGAAAGCGCTTCGCCGCAGCATGGGTCAGGCATAAACGAATCGTTCTTTTTCCGGCGCATCCTTTTCGGACGCGCCGGTTTTTTTATTCTGCGCGGCGCAAGCGCCGCCGGAGCGCCTGCCGGCCGTTATAAAACATGTTGTCTTGACAAGATTTTCCGTTTCCGTTATACTTCCGTTGTGACCCGGGGTATGTCTGAAAAAGGCTGCGGCTGCGGCTCGAACGGATTTTATGCTTTTCCGACGCGGAAACGGCGGAAAAGACGCCGGGTTGGAGTCTCAGAGAATTTTTCAGATACGCCCCAGGCGAAACTGGCGACACAGAAAGGAGTCCTGAAAAATGAGCGCATCACGACCGATCCGCATCGCCGCCGTATTGCTGCTTGTCTGCCTGCTGCCCGTGTGCGCGCTTGCGCAGGAGCAGACGCTCCGCATCAGCGGCCCGTCCTTTCTCTCGACCGACACGACGAGCATAACGTCTGCCCGCGAGGCGTTTTCCGCGCTCCACGAAGGCTGGACGGTTGAAATCGCCGATGAATCCGCCGCTTCTGAAACGCTTGCCGCGCTGGAATCCGGCGAGGAAACGGCCGATATTCTTGTCGTCACCGCAGCGGACGCCGTCGCGCTGGGCAACACCGGGCTTGTGCTCGATCTGAGCGCCGCGCCCGCGCTGGCCGAAGCGTGCGCCGCGCTGCCCGACGCCGCGAAGCGGCTCTATGGCGGCGGCGAACACTGCTATGCACTCCCCGTCAGCCTGCAGGTGCAGCTGATCGACGTTACGCACCCCGAAATTCTCGATGCGATCGGCGGCGCGCCCGAAGCAGACTGGACATGGTTTGATCTGCTCGATCTTTGCGACAGGCTGGCAGAATACAACAGAAAAACCGGCGAGGACTGGGCGCTGCTGGACGTTTGGTCGGACGCGCCGTACTGGCTTTTGCAGATGGCGCGAAGCGAAACGCCCGAAACGATGCCCTACGATACCCTTGAGGCCCTTGCCGGGCGCTGGACGGAGGCAGAAAAGAACGGCCTGATTACAAAAGATACGGAAAAGGCCAACGTCGTGATGCACCTGCGTTTCACCCTTGCAGAGCAGGCGGCCGCCGGCGTGTATCTCGCCCCGCCGGTCTACGCGCCGGGCGCGCCCGCTTCCGCAATCGGCAGCACGGTATTTCTCGTTAACGCCGCCGCTGCGCACGCGGAAGAAGCGTTCGATTTTCTTGCCTGCTGCAGCTACCTCGCGCCGGAAAACCTGCGCAATCTCGTTCCCTCCGACGCGCCGCAGCTCTGGCTCGATTGCCTTGAAAACGGCGCTGCACAGCGCGACACGCCGCAAACGCGCGCCATGATCGCCGCCTGGTCCGGCTGCCCCGGCGACGCGACCGCCGCGCAGCGCGCGGAGGCCGTCCGCACGGCGGTGGAAAACGCAGCGAAAAATAAACTCTTGTAATGTAGAACGGGCCCCGCAGCTTTTGCGTGGCCCGTAATTTAGCGGGACTGAGCCGAGGTTTTCCGTGCACCCTCTAAAACGCCGCAGAAAGCGTTTGAGAGAGTTAAAAAACCTCCCGGCTGAAAAGCATGTGCCGTGGGCTGGGAAGAAAACTGCGCCGTAAATTCTCCATTTTCCAAAGAACTCTTGACAAACAGAACGGGCCCCGCAAAAGCTGCGGAGCCCGTTTTTCAGGCGGCGCAAGCCGCCCTAAATTTATTCCACCTCGGACACAAACCTGGCGATGGACGCAAGCCCCGCCTCGATGTCCTCCCGGCTGACGGCGTAAGAAATGCGGCAGAAGCCCGGCGCGCAGAACGCCTCGCCCGGCACGACCGCCACGCTCGCGCCGTCGAGCAGCATGCTCGCAAGCGCCACGTCGTCGTCGATGCGCTGGCCGCGCCACTTGCGGCCGATGAGCTGTTTGCAGTTGAGCATCACGTAGAACGCGCCGT
>SFFS01000160.1 GCA_004557805.1 Clostridiales bacterium
TTCACCGTGGAGGGCGCGCTCACTTCTGAACAGCCCGCTCCCGTGTTCAACGAGGTGGACAGTGCAACAGGGATCCGTGTTGCGGCAGGGCTGGACACAGTGCCGGCCGGCGCGCATCTCAAGGTGAAGCCGGTGGATGCGGGCGACGCGGCATATGCTTCTGTGGCGCGCGCTTTCCGCAATGAAAATGTTGACCTTGCGGCATTTGATATTTCTTTGCTGCTGGATGGCGGCACGGTGCAGCCGCGCGGCGTGCTGAATGTGGCGTTCCCGCTTCCCCAGGGCTTTGACGCAGCCAAAACGCAGCTGTATCACGTAAGCCCTGAGGGCGAAAAAGAACTGCTGACGGCAAAAACAGCAGACGGCCTGCTGAATGCGGAGCTGACACATCTGAGCCTGTATGTATTGGCACAGCCGAAGGCGGGTGCCGAAAGCGGCGGCTCATCTTCTTCCGCTCCTTCGGGCGGGACGAGCAGTTCTTCTGCAGACACATCTTCCTCTTCCGGCACGCCTTCCGGCGGCGCGGGGGGCGCGTCTTCCGGTACGGCCGCACCTGCGCCGGGAATGCCCCGGACAGGGGATGCGTTCCCGCTGGTCTGGGTCACCGTAGCCGCAGCGGCTTGTGTGGTCCTGCTGGCTGTGCTGGCTTGGAAAAAGCACCGGGAGACACGCGCATAAAAAATGTGACATTTTGGTAAAAGCCGGATACATTCCAGCGGCGGTGTGCTATAATGGTTTCGAGCCAGCAGCTTGTGCGGCTGTGTGCCGGGCATAAACCGATGCGCATGCGCGCAGCTTTGGAAACATTGAACCACGCAGAACGGCAACGGGGCCGCGCGTCCGCACATGGCGGGCGCGCGGCCGTTTTTCAGCAGCACGGCTGCGCCGGTATATCAGAAGGAGGGACAAAGCGATGGAAGTATGGAATGAGCCGGCCGTTTTATTTGAAAAGAGCACGATGTTCACCAAGAGCAGATTCTGTAAGATCTATAAGGTCACATCGGAGAATCCCTCCGGCTATCTGCCCCATTCCCACGATTATATGCAGATTTGGTATATCACCCGAGGCTGCTGTGAGCATTGGGTGGAGGGGCAAAAGCATCTGATGGCCCGCGGCGATATCTTCATCGTTCCTCCGAAGGTCGAGCATCAGGTGGTGCGGCTGGAAGATGCCGAGATCATCAGCTGCGAATTTTCTTTCGACCATTTTTTTCCGCCGAAGGAGAACAGCGCCTATCAGCAGGTGCATGAAGCGGCGCTGAATCTTTCTTTTGCCTGGCTGTTCCTCAAGGATGCCGATGACATCCATTCCCAGTTTTCGCTTCGGCCTGAAACGGGAGAGCGCGTGAACACGCTGATGAACGCGATGCTGGTGGAATACGAAAACGGAGATATCTATTATGAGGAATTCCTGCGCGTGCAGATCATGGAGCTGCTGCTTGTACTGGCGCGGGAATATTCTCAGTCGCCCCAAAGCCATACCGCAGCGGCCGTTTACGACAAATACAAGCCTATGGTGGAAGACGCCATCCGGTATGTGGAAGCGCATTACAACGAGCCGCTCAAGCTGGAGGATGTGTGCCGTATCTCCATGGTGTCCAAAACATATTTCTGCTATCTGTTCAAGCTGCTCACCCAGCAGACCTTGGTGGAGTATATTATGAACCTGCGCATCCAAAAGGCCATTGAGCTTTTGAAGGACCCGGCCAATTCCATTACCTGGGTGGGATACGAGGTGGGCTTCAACGATTCGACGCACTTTTCGCGCACATTCAAAAAGATCGTAGGTATTTCGCCGCGCACCTATCGGGCAATCAAGAACTCTGAAAGCTGAACCGCGCCCGGACGGGCGCGGCGGCTTTGCAAAAAAAACAGACCGCGCGGCGCGCGGCCGGGGAGAGATGGGATATGGAAAATTTTGTGCATGCGTCTGTTTCGCATGCGGCCCTTGCGGAGTTTGGGCGGAACGCCCGCGCCGTTGGAGTGCAGCTGCACGCGCTGGAGATTTTTGAAAAAAATGAGTGCATGGTCCGCTGGGCCGTCGCGCCTTACAGCTGCGGCGATAAACGGGAAATGTACTCGCTGAGCAAAAGCTTTACTTCCACGGCTGCAGGAGTTGCGTTTGGAATGGGAAAGCTGCATCCGGACGACCGGGTGCTGGACTGGTTCCCCGAATATGCATCCCTGTGTTCGGGCGACGCGCGTTGGAGCCGCCTGCGCGTGGGGCATGTACTCTCCATGAATACAGGGCATGCGGCCTGTGTGATGCCGCAGGCGGCATTTTCGCAGGATGGCGTGCGCGCTTTTTTTGAAGCGCCGCTGTCCCATGAGCCGGGGACATTTTTCGCCTATAATACCGCCGCCTCCTATCTCGCGGCAGAGCTGGTGCGCCGTGCCGCGGGCCGCACGGTTCCCGAGCTTCTGGCACGCACGGTGTTCCCCGCGCTGGGTGTGGAGGAGTTTTCGTGGCTGACCTGTGCAGACGGACGGTGCCAGGGCGGCACCGGGCTGCAGGCATCCTGCGATGACGTCGCGAAGCTGGCCCTTCTGTATCTGAACGAGGGCGAGTGGGCGGGACGCCGGGTGCTGCCGCGGGACTGGGTACATATGGCTGCGCAGCCGCACTCCGTAAATGCGGGAAACGGCACGCCGGACTGGTGTGCGGGCTACGGCTATCAGTTCTGGATGAACCGGCGTGGAGGCTTCCGCGGCGACGGCGCCTTTGGGCAGTTGTGTGTGGTTCTGCCTGAAAACGGAATTGCGGCCGCCGTTACGGCCGAGTGCACAAATATGAGTGCCGAGCTGGACGCGCTGTGGCTCCTGCTGGAAAATCTGCATAAGCAGGACGGCGCGTGCGCAGACGGAGGGCTGCCGGAGGCGTACATACCCCAAGGCAGGCTGGACGGCAGAGAATGGGATACGGGCTGGCTGGATTTCCGGCCAAACCCGGCGGGTTTCACAGGCCTGCGTGTGCGCGTGGACGGGGAAGCCGCCTGTGTATGGCTGTGCGACGGCAGCAGTGTGCAGAAGGTGTGCGCGCCGTCCGGCACGTGGCGGGAGAATACGCTCTGGGCGAAAAATTTCCGTCCCGCCATCTTCCGGCAGATGCCGAGGGCGGAACGCGCGCCGCTGCGTTTCGCCGCGGCGGCGCATATGCGCGGGGATCTGCTGGTGCTGGAGTGCCGCAGCCTGAATACGCCCCATGCCTTTGAAATGCGTTTTGCCTCCAGCGGGGACGGCATGCGCATGGAGCTTTTCTCCCCGCTGGATGTCTTTGGAGAAGAAAAGCTGCTGGAAGCGGGCGCGGAGGAAATCGTCGCCGTAACCGGCTATCGCTGGGAGGAAATCGAGGCGGCGCTTGCCGGACTGCCCGTGCGGTTTGCGCATAACGAAAGCTATGCGGTTACGCAAATGTTCGATTCCGTGAAGCTCGGCCTGCGCGCCGTGCCGGAGGAATACGGGCGCGTGCTGTCGTGTCCGGTGGACTGCCCCTCTTTCCAGACCGATACGGCCAGACAGCTGCTGGAAATCTGGGGCGATTTTGTGACGCCGCTGTATAACGGAAAAGCGGGGCATCCGATCGTGATCGACCGCAGCGCGTTTCCCGCCGTGCTGGCCTATGAGGGCGAGGGCGGGCTGCGCGGCGCGATGGAACAGGAAGGGCTGTTCACGCGCTATCTCGCCGTGAACGACGGCGGCATTCTTGCGGACGTCGACACGCCCCGCGATTATGAAAACCTGCTGGCGGTGAGAAAATGAGAAGGATTTATCTTGCGCGCCACGGCGCGATTGAAAAACCCGGCACGGGTTCGTATTGTCTGGGGCGGACGGACTGGCCGCTTTCGGACGAGGGACGCGGGCAGGCCGCGCTTCTGCGCGTATGGTTTGAGGATATGCCGGGGCTTTCCGCGCGGACGAGCCCGCTTGCGCGCTGCCGGGAAACGGCGCGCATTGCGCTTGAAAAGGACGCGCCCGCCGAGCCGCGCCTTGCCGAACTGGACATGGGCGAATGGGACGGGCTGTCCTTTGCGGAGATTCGCGAGCGCTGGCCGGAGGAATACCGTCTGCGCGGGGAAAGCCTGTGCGCGCATGTGCCGCCGGGGGCGGAAGCGCCGGAGGCGGCACTGGAACGGGCGCTGCCGCTGCTGGACGCGCCGGGAGAGACGCGCGCGTTCTTTACGCACGCGGGCGTGCTGCGGCTGCTCCGGTGCCGTCTGGAGGCAAGACCGCTCGACGAAATGCTGAACGTGCCGGCGGATTACGCGGGCGTCAGCCTGCTGGTGGAGGACGCTTCGGGCTGGCGCGCTGCGGGCTGGAACGTGCGCCCGGCAAAAACGCCGTCTGCGGACGAGAGCGAAGCGCTGCTTGCGCAGCTGCCGGAGCATATCGCGGCGCACTGCCGCGCCGTACAGGCGCTTGCGCTGGAGATGACCGACGCGCTCGCGGCGGGCGGCACGCTGCTTGACCGGGGGCTGGTCTCCTCCGCCGCGTTGCTGCACGACATATGCCGCCTGCAGCCCCGCCACGCCGAAGCGGGCGCGCAGCGGCTGGCGAGCCTGGGGTACAGAGCGCTGGCGGATGCGGTTCGCACGCATCACGACTGGCGCGGAGAAACGCTCGACGAGGCGGGCGTGCTGTTCCTGGCCGATAAATACATACAGGATGCGCAGCGCGTGACGCTTGCGGAGCGGTTTTTCAAAAGCGCGCAGCGCTGTGAAACCGACGAAGCCCGCCGCGCGCACGAAGCGCGCTTCCAACAGGCGATTTGCGCCGAGGCGCTTTATCTTGCGAAAATCGGGGGGTGACGCGAAATGATGTTCCTCTGGAAGCCCGACATGATCCGCTTCATGCGCGATGCGTCGGAGCATACCGGTTATCACGCCGACCTGGCCGCGCGGATTGTGCCGCATCTGAAGGAGGGCGCGCGGGTATGCGACGCGGGATGCGGCCTGGGCTATCTGAGCCTGGCGCTCGCGCCGCTCGCGGCGCAGGTGACGGCCGTCGACCGAAATGCCGACGCGCTGAGCGTGCTGCGTGAAAACTGCGAAAAGCGCGGCGTTGTTAACGTCGAGGCGCGCCACTGCGATATGACGCTCTACCGCAGCGAACAGCCGTTCGACGCGATGGTCTTCTGCATGTACGGTTCCTTCAGCGAAATTCTCGCGCTGGCGAAGAAGCATTGCGGCGGCAAGGCGGTTATCATCAAGCGGCGCAGCTCGTCGCACCAGTTTTCCAAGGGCCGCCAGCGGCAGGAGACGGAGCCGGGCGCGTGCACGAAGCTCGACTTGCTCGGCGTGCCGTATTGGGAGCAGAACTTCACCGCCACGCTCGACCAGCCGCTGCGCAGCCTGGACGACGCGCGCCGGTTCTTCGCGCTGTACCGCCCGGAGGGCGCGCCGGAAATGACGGAGGACGAGATCATGCGGCGCGTCGTGCGCACGGAAAACGAGGAATTCCCCTATCTGCTGCCCAGCTCACGGCAGATGGGTATGATTGTATTTGACGCTGCGGACATTCCCGAAACGGAGGAAACGGAATATGCGGACAATCTTTGCGCAACTGCTCTATGAGATGGAAAAAGCGAACGATACAGTGCTCGTCGCGCTCGTATCGGACAGCGGCTCCACGCCCCGCGGAAGCGGCAGCCAGATGCTCGTAGGCCGCCATGGGCGGCTGACGGGGACGATCGGCGGAGGCGCGGTGGAAAAGCGCAGCGAAGAAATGGCGCTTGCGCTGCTGGCAGAAAAGCGCTCCGCGCTACATAC
>SFFS01000161.1 GCA_004557805.1 Clostridiales bacterium
GTCCATGGGATGCGTGCCGAACTGGGATACAATTTCCGCGCGCAGCGCGGTTAAAAGATCGGTCTCCGCAGCCCGCGCCACGAGCACAAAATCGGGCGCCCAGCTGCTCTGCCCCGCGGCCAGCCCCTTGGCGCAGACGATGCTCCGCGCCGCGCGCGCGATATCCGCGTCGGCCATGACGATCACGGGGTTCTTGCCGGTCAGCTCCAGCGCGCACGGGGTCAGCGTTTCCGCCGCGCCGTGCAGCACGGTGCGGGCGTCCTCCGCCGTGCCGGAAAAGAAAATCTTCCCGAACGGCAGCGCCAGCAGCCGTTCCACCGGCTCCGCGCCCGCTTCGGTCATCGTCACATGATCGGTGCGGAAGCTCTCGCGCAGCACCATGTTCACCGCGCTCGCCGTTCGTAGCGCGCGCGGCGAGGGCGAAAGCATGACGCAGTTGCCCGCAGCAACCGCGTCGACGAGCGGAACGAGGCTCAGCCGCAGCGGCTCCATCCAGGCCGCAATGTTCAGCACCACGCCGTAGGGCTCGCGGAACGCGACCCTCCGCCCGAAAAGCCCTTCGCCCCACGCGGGCCGCTCACGCTGGCGCGACCAGCGTGCCAGATTGCGCGTCATGCAGGCGATTTCAGCGTAAACGGGCGCAAGCTCGGTCATGTACGACTCTTCCGGCGTTTTTCCCAAATCGTTGCGCAAAGCGCGAAGCAGCTCCGACTCATGCCGCCGGAGCGCTTCGCGCAGACGTTTCAGGCTGTTGATTCGATTGTCCAGCTCCCGCGTGGCTCCTGAGCGGAACCACGCGAGCTGGTTTTCAAACATTTCCTTCATGATTCTCTCATCCCAAGTATGCGCGCCGCACGTCCTGATTATCCAGCATTTCATGCGCGTCGCCCTGAAGGACGACCTTTCCGGTTTCCAGCACGTACGCACGGTCGGCGATGGACAGCGCCATCTGCGCGTTCTGCTCCACCAGCAGCACCGTCGTGCCGTTCTGATGGATTTCGCGGATGATGGAGAAAATTTCCTCCACCAGAATCGGCGACAGGCCCATCGAGGGTTCGTCCAGCATAATCATGCGCGGAGAGGACATCATCGCGCGGCCCATGGCCAGCATCTGCTGCTCGCCGCCGGAGAGCGTGCCGGCGATCTGCCTGCGCCGCTCCTTCAGCCGCGGGAAGCTCTGGAACACGCGGTCGAGGTCGTCCGCGACGGTCGTGCGGTCCTTGCGCGCGAAAGCGCCCATCTCCAGATTCTCCAGCACCGTCATGTGCGTAAAGACCCGGCGGCCTTCCGGCACCTGCGCCAGACCCATCTTCAGGATCTCATGCGCGGGCTTCTGCTGGATTTCCTCGTTCATGAATTCGATCTTGCCCGATTTCCCGCGCAGCAGGCCGGAAATGGTGTGCAGCGTGGTGGTTTTTCCGGCGCCGTTTGCGCCGATCAGGGTTACGATCTCGCCCTCGTTCACCTCAAAGCTGACGTTTTTGAGCGCGTGAATCGCGTCGTAATAGACGTTCAGGTCTTTCACTCGCAGCATCATGTTACGCGCCCTCCTTCTCGGTTTCAGCTTCTTCGTCGGCGTCGCCCAGATAGGCCGCCACAACCTCGCGATTCTGACGGATTTCGGCGGGCGTGCCTTCGGCGATGATGCGACCGTAATTCAGCACATAGATGCGCTCGCAGATGCCCATGACCAGCTTCATATCGTGCTCGATGAGCAGGATGGTCACGCCGAACTTCTCGCGGATGCGCTGAATGGTTACCATCAGCTCCTGCGTTTCGATCGGGTTCATGCCGGCCGCCGGTTCGTCCAGCAGCAGCAGTTTCGGGTTCGTGGCCATCGCGCGGCAGATTTCCAGCTTGCGCTGCAGGCCGTAAGGCAGGCTGTTGGCGTTCCAGTCGGCCATTTCTTCCATATCGAACACGCGCAGCAGTTCGCGGGCGCGCTCGTCGCAGCCGTTTTCCTCGCGCTCGTAGTAGGTGTCGCGCGCAAGGCCGTCCACCATGGTGTAATACATGCGGCTCTGGAACGCGACCTTGATGTTCTCCAGCACCGTCATCGATTTGAACAGGCGGATGTTCTGGAACGTGCGCGAAATTCCCTCGTAGGTGATCTTGTAGGTCGGCATGCCCTTGATGGACTTGCCCATCAGCTCGATCTCGCCCTCGGTGGGCATATATACGCCGGTCATCATGTTAAAGATGGTCGTTTTGCCGGCGCCGTTGGGGCCGATCAGACCGACGATCTCATGCTCGTAGATGGCCAGATTTACATCCTCCGCCGCATGCAGGCCGCCGAAGCGGATGCCGAGGTTCTTCATCGCCAGGACGGGATACTTCTCGCTGTCGTAGTCGTATTCGGGAATATCCGGCGGGATGGAGCGCGTCTTGCGCCGCTGTAATCTGTTCTCCATCTTTGCGGCGAAATCCTTCCACGCGGGGATGATCTTTTCCAGCAGGCGTTCGCAGGAGAATTCATGCACGCCCAGCAGGCCGGAGGGCTTGAAGATCATCATCACAATCAGAAGCAGCGCATACGCCAGCTGGCGGTATTCCACCAGCGAAGCCATCAGATACTGCACCACCGTCAGCATCGAAGCCGCCGCGATGGAGCCGGTATAGCTGCCCAGACCGCCGAACACGGCCATAACAAGGAAGTTGATGGAGGTGTTGTAGTCGAACTTCGTCGGGTCGAGCACGCCGACGGAATGCGCGTACAGACCGCCCGCGATTCCCGCGAAGAAGCCCGCGATTACGAACGTGATCGTCTTATATTTCGTCACCGGAACGCCCGCGGTATCGGCCGCCACCGCGTTTTCGCGAATCGCCAGAATGGCGCGGCCATGGCGCGACCAGGCCAGCATATACAGGATGGCGACGGTCAGGAACATGATCCAGAAGGCGTTGTCAAAGTTGGTGTACAGGCTGATGCCGAACATCTTCTTGCCTCCGCCGGTCCACGGTGCGAACACGGTGTTGATCAGCACGCGGATGATTTCGCCGAAGCCCAGCGTGATAATGGCCAGATAGTCGCCCTGAAGCCGCAGCGCCGGCACGCCCACCAGATAGGAGAACACCGCCGCCACCAGGCCTCCCACAATCAGTGCCAGCGGGAACGTCCAGGCCTGATTGGGCAGAATGAGCGAAGTGAAAATCGCGGAGCAGTAAGCGCCGACCGCCATGAATCCCGCGTGACCCAGCGTCAGTTCACCCAGCACGCCCGCCACCAGGTTCAGGCTGGCCACCATGATGATATTGTAGCACACCTGCGTGAGCAGGTTGGTGATGGCGCGGTTGCCACCCATCGCCGCGAGGACGAGCTTGATAACGATATACGCTGCGACCGTCAGAAGCAGGTTCAGGAGCGAAGTAAATCTTCTGTTCTTTTTCATTTTCTCTCGCCCCCTTACACCTTTTCCTTCATCTTCCTGCCCAGGATGCCCGTAGGCCGGAAGAGAAGCACCAGAATGAGGATGCCGAACACCATCGCGTCGACGTATTCGCTGGCGTAATACTTCACAAACGTTTCCACCATGCCGATGATGAACCCGCCGAGCACCGCGCCCGGAATCGAGCCGATGCCGCCGAGCACCGCCGCCACGAACGCCTTCAGGCCGGGCAGCATGCCCAGCAGCGGCGTTACATAATAGACCTTCTGCGCATAGAACACGCTGCCGATGGCGGCCAGCGCGCAGCCGATGCCGAAGGTGATGGAGATCGTCTTATCGACGTTCACGCCCATGAGCATCGCCGCGCCCTGATCCTCGCTGACGGCGCGCATCGCCTTGCCGGTGCGCGTGGTCTGTACAAACAGCGTCAGCGCGATCATCAGAAGCACGGAAACCGCGAACGTCAGCACTTCCAGCAGATTGATCGACCGGCGGCCCACCTTGAACAGCGTAACCTTCGGCACGATCGTCGGGAAGTTGACCTGGCCCGAACCGAACACCAGCTGCGCAATGATCTCCAGCGCGATGCTGATGCCGATGGCGGTAATGAGCGCGGAAATGCGCGGCGCGTTGCGCAGCGGCTTATAGGCCACACGGTCTACGAATACGCCGAGCGCTACGCATACGACGACCGCGAACAGTACGCTGACTACGCCGGCAAGAACCGGCTGCGTTTCCGCAATCGCCTTCATGAGCGAAGTCGTCATGATCCAGTAAATGGAATACGCGCCGACCATCATGATATCGCCGTGCGCAAAGTTGATCAGCTGGACGATGCCGTACACCATCGTATAGCCCAGCGCGATCAGCGCGTAAATGCTGCCCATCTGCAATCCGCCGATCAGGTTGTAGAGCGTGACCATGTAAAAACCTCCCGGTGCAACTTCGAAAGCGTATATTTATTGCTTCATCCTATCGCAGTGTAAAAGCCGTGTCAACCGCTTTTCCTCCCGCGCGTAAAAAAGTCCCGGATAACAAGCATGGGTTACGGCTGTTTTTCCGGCGCATACGCGCCGAAAACCGATTCCGCAACCCGGGTTTTATAAAGCGTCGGGAGCGGCGGCGCCGCCCCCGGCTGAAAAGCGTTTCCAGATCAGGCTTCCGGATCAAGGCGTTCGAGCAGCACTTCCGAACCGTCGGTGAAGCCCTTGATGAACGCGGACTTGACCGGGTCGCAGTGGTCGTCGAAAACGATGTGGCCGGTCACGCAGGTCAGATCGGTGGCCTTCATCGCGGCAACGACAGCTTCCTTCTCGGTAGTGCCGGCCGTTTCCATGGCGGTCAGAAGAATCTTCGCGGCGTCGTAGCCCAGCGCGTTGAACAGGCTGGCTTCATGGCCGTACTTCGCAGAGAAGGCGGCTACGAAGCTCTTGACCAGCTCGCTGTCGTCCTCGGCGGAGAAGCCGTCGCTGTAGGCGACCTTATCCAGCAGAGAAGGATCGTCCTTCACCTGGTCGGCGATGGCGGAGAAGCCGTCGGCGCCCAGTACCCAGCATTCGAGACCGACGTCCACGCCCTGGCGGAGCACCTTGGCGGCCGTCTCATAGTAGTAGGTGCAGAACAGAACATCCGGTTCCGCATCGGCAATCTTAGTCAGCTGCGGGGTGTAGTCGGCGTCGCCTTCCTTATTGCTCTCAGCGGCGACAACTTCCATGCCCAGCTCTTCCGCCTTCTTGGCGAAGCTCTCATACAGGCCGATGGAGTAGTCGTTGGTGTTGTCGTACAGCACGGCGACCTTCTTGGCCTGGACGGGTTCGTAGCTCTGCGCGAACACAGCCATCAGTTCCGCCTGATAGGAGTCGATGAAGCAGGCGCGGAACACGTTGCCGTAGGGCTGATCCTTGTTCTCGCCCTCTTCGCCGGTCACGGCGAAAGCGGTGGCGGAGGCGGTGATCATCGGCATGCTGTCGGCGGCGGCGCGCTGCGCAACGGCCAAGGTCGGCGTGGTGGTCACGGGGCCGATCAGCGCCGCGACGCCTTCGCTGACCAGCTGCTCGTAGGCGTTGGTCGCTTCGACCGCGTCGCCGGTGTCGTCTTTCCAGATCATTTCAACCTTCTTGCCAAGAACGCCGCCATTGGCGTTCACTTCATCAATATACAGGTCAACGCCGTCCTTTACCAGATTGCCATAAACGGATACAGCGCCCGTCAGCGGAGCAATGCCGCCGATCTTAATCGTATCTTCCGCCAGCGCGGAAACGCAGCTGAGCGCGAGGACAGCGGACAAAATCATACAGAAGACTTTTTTCATGGTTTCTCCTCCTTTGATTTTTTATGGCGAGATTATAGCAACCATCGCGGAAAATTGCAAT
>SFFS01000162.1 GCA_004557805.1 Clostridiales bacterium
TTACCGCTTGCTCTCCACGTGGGTGTGCATCATGCTCACGGTGCGTATGATTATCGCTCCGGGCATCGGCTCGGCCCTTTATAGTAATGTCTTGCAGTACCGACAGCAGTATTACACTACGCGCTATGCCCACGACCGCGACCGCACTACGACCGACATCGCCAACCGCTACGACCAAACCTCACGCGGTCTGCAAGCGCAGGGGCGCAGCGGCACGGAGGCTGAAGTGATGGCCGCCATGTCGACCAAAGGCGAAGTGCAGGTGCAAGCCACCATTTCGGCCATTAAGGAGATGGCCGGCTGGACGGTCTACGGCTGCCTGGCCTGCAGCGCCCTCGTATTGCTCGCCCGATGGCCCAAGCGCGACATCTCGCACGATACCAAAGAGGGCTACCTGCGCCTGAAGTAAGCTCCACCTCTACAAACATTCTCTCGACATGGCCCAGAAACAACGACTCGCCGACTTCGACAAGAGACTTCATGCAGCCAACATGGTCTGCACGCTCCACCGCGAGCAGAACGACTTTCCGCCCTCCTTCTACGGCGACTTGCTTTTGCAGCACTTCTGCATCATTGTGTGCCACAGCGGCTCCTTCCGTTTTGTATGTAATGGCGAGGAACACCACGCCGAGGCCGAGCAAACGGTGTTTCTCTCCAAAGGCTGCCGCTTCCACATCTCTGAGCGCAACTCGAAATGCCTCTATTCGCTGGTGCTCTACCGCACCGACTACATTCGCGACATTCTGGGCACCACCATCCTCGGCATGCGCTTCTACGAGATCAAGTACCCCATGGACTGCCGCGTTTGGCACACGTGCCAGGAGGCAGAAATCACCCACTATATTTCCCTGCTCTCGACCTTCTCCAACCGCACGCGCAGCGAGTTTGCCAACAACGAAAAGACGCTGCTGCACGATGGGCAGACGTTCGAAATCGACGGCATTCGGATCGAATGCTTCCTCGTTCCCGGTCATACGTGGGGACACATGGTTTATCTCGTCGATGAGAAATATCTCTTCACCGGCGATACGATCTGGTTCGGCGCGGACGGCGGATACAGCTTCATTTCTACGCTGGCGGAGGATAACAGACTGGCCGTCCGGTCGCTGGCCGCGCTGGAGGAGAAGCTGAAACAGCGGGGGCTGTCCCCGCTGTTCATCACGGGACATACCGGCTGGACGGACAATTTTGAATTTGCCTTCACCCATAAGGACAGGCTCTGCTCGCCCTTCAGCAGGCGCGTTCATGACCCGTCGGCGCCATACGACGCATATGACGAATCGGACGACACGCAGGAGCGGGCGAAGAGCGGCTTTCTGAAGGAGGTGGGCAAATGAAGGACAACGAGCTGAAATTTGATCGCAGCTGCCACGTGCTCTATTCAAAGCCGTGCAAAAGGCTGATGCAGGAAAAAATCGCCCTTCACTATCCGCCGGAGCGGCGGGAAGCGGTGTGGGAGCGGGTACAGCGGCAATATGCGGATTTCCTTTCCGACTGGCGCACTGACCTGGGCGGGAAGAAAAATTTCCATAACGGCCCCGGCGGGAATTACGACTGCGTTGCGCTGATGGCGTATTACGTGGTCTGCAAAGAGGTTACAAGCCTTGCCGAAATTGAAGAAATGGAAGGGAACCTGTTCCTGCCCAGCTTCCGCAAGCTGTCGAAATTCGTGAACTGCAACAGGCCTCTTTTCAAGAAGCTGATGTACCGCGCGTTTCTGAACGCGAAAAAGCAGTGCGACAAATGGGGCGATTTCAAGATGGATGTCGCGCCTTTTTCAGCGGATAAACCGATCTATTATGAATTTACCGAATGCCCCACGGCGGAGTTTGCAAAGGCGCACGGCCTGCTGGAGGTCATGCCGGCGCTGTGCAACCCTGATTTTGAGGGCATGGAGCTCATCCATGCGCGGCTGGTGCGGAAAACCACCTGCGCGAACGGCTGCCGGTGCGATTATACGATCTGCGGCGATCAGGATCCGTATCTGAAGGAGCATCCCGAATATCGGGACGAGGCGGGGTACAGGCGGAACCGTTAACACGCCGGGAGCGGCTGGGGCAAAGAGGGAACACGATGAAAACGAGCTACATTGCCAGGGATTTTCTCAGGGATGTGAAGAAGCGTTTCCCTGAGAAATCAGCCGCGCTGGGCGCGGCGTTTGAAAAGCGTCTGAGCGAACTGCGCGCGGAAAACGCCGGAGAGTCCAAAAAAAAGCGGCGGCACCTGGAAAGCCAGATCATGCCGGGAATCGCGGCCTATGAGACGCTGCAGGCGGCGACGCCCAGGGCGGAGGCGCTGGAAACCGTTCACGGCTATGTGGAACGGCGGGCATGGAAGCTGAGAAGGATTTTCCTCCGGCTGATGCGCATTCCGGGGCTGTACCGCCGCGTGCCGGGGATCTTTGCAAAGCAGACGCCGAGGCTGTTTGGGGAAACCGCGGGCTTTGCCGCCCGGGAATACCAGACGGACGGCGGCGTATGGCGCATCGACATGATCCGATGCCCGTATCACGACGCGTGCGTGCGATACGGCTGTCCGGAGCTGTGCCACTGCTTTTGCGACAGCGACGATATAACGTACGACGGCCTGCACCCGAAGCTTCTCTGGCACAGAACGAAAACCCTGGGCCGCGGCGGCGATTGCTGCGATTTCAGCCTGAAGATTGGAGAGGAAAAAGAATGAAGGAAACGAAAGCGAGACGCGAGCTGCTGCTCGGCGCTGCGGGCTGTCTGCTTTTTATCATCGGCGATTTTCTTTATGCCGCTGTCGGGCGGAACCAGAGCGCGGATATGATCGGCCTGATGAAGGTCGCCTATCTCGATATGGCGGTCTGGCGCATGGCGGCGAGCATCGTCTGCGGCGCAGCGGGAACGGCGCTGTATTACGTGGGCTTTCACCGGATGCACAAGCTTCTCGCGCTGCATTTGCGCGCGCCTGCGCAGCGGAAGTGGGTTGATGGTTTCCGCTTCGCCTATCTGACCGGAACGGTCTGCTGGGCGTACGTACACGCCATGTTTATGAACACTGCGCTGGTTTTCAAGTTTGTCTTTGAAAAATACGGAGACATGCAGCAGGCGGCGGAGATCGCCAACCGCATCTTCTATTGCAACGCAGGGCCCGTCGTGGCCGCGTTCCTCCTGGGCGACGGAATTCTTTCTCTCGTCATGGTCGTGATGATCTGGAAGCGTATGCTTCCGCTGAAAAATACGGCGCAGCGCGTTTTCGCCACGCTGTGCAATCCGCTCTTCTGCGCTGGAATCATCGGAAACCTTACGACGCTGCTGCCCTGGCCGCTGAATCAGATCGATAACGGCTCGGAATCGCTGGGGCATCTGCTCGTGCTGGCGCTGGGGCTGATCTTGCTGAGGGAAATGAAAATAACGGGCGAACTGGAAAGCGCATGAAGGAGGAACCGCTATGAAATATCTGGGAATGCCCATGGGGATGTGGGCGCTGTTTGCAAAATCGTTTCGGAAGCAGCTGAGAGACGTATTCGGTTACGACGCGGAAGCCGCGAAGATTATCACGGAAAAGGCGAAGCGCAAATACGGGGAAATCATCCGGGGCCTGCCCGAGTTCGAAAAGGCGGATCGCTTTCGGATGAACATCGTCAACTGCGCCATGCTGGGCGCGTTCGTCCTGTCGATGCCCAAATGCCCGGATGTGGAGTGGCTGACGGAATACTACGCGAAGGCCATGATGACCCGGCCCATGCGCTGGTTCTGCTGCAAGAGCGGCAAGAAAAAATTCACCGAAAAGGACATTGCAGGCATGAAGGCGACCGCCGCGCTGCGCGCCGCCGACCGCAACCCGTATTCATGGAATATGGATTTTTATGAATATCCGGACGGCAGCGGATACGAGGGACGGTTTACGAAGTGCGGAATCTGCACGCTGATGAAGCGGCTGGGGCTTTACGACCTCACGCCCGCGCTGTGCCGCCTGGATTACACCATGAGCGAAGCGGGCGGCGCGACGGAGTTCGTCCGCGCGTATACGCTCGCTTCCGGCGGCCCCTATTGCGACTGCGGATACAAAAAGAAGGCGAGGGAACAACAATGAAGGATTTTAATGATATCGGCGTTTCACGCCGGATCGCCTGGCCGCGCGTTTTGCATCTGTTCCGCATCGGCCTGTTTGGTGCGCTGCTCTCTTTCGTGGGGGATATGATCCTTGGCTGGGGCGTTGAGGACGAGACGCTGACGGGGATTGCGCGGATGCTTTCGGCGTATACCTCCACATCGGACGGCGGCATCTTTGCCGCGGCGATGCTCGGACTTTTCGGGATAACGATCGAGGGACTGAGTTATTTTGGAGTTTATCGTCTGATCGTCGAACGCGCGCCGGAGCTTGCCCACCGCTTCCG
The DNA here is from genome assembly GCA_004557805.1 of Clostridiales bacterium. Lineage (GTDB taxonomy): Bacteria > Bacillota > Clostridia > Christensenellales > Aristaeellaceae > Aphodomonas. The sequence goes on from SFFS01000162.1 coordinate 4,367, forward strand.
CGCGGGCATTTTCGGCTATGTAAGCTTCGGAGGCTGCGGCTTCCATGTGCCGGTGTGTGCGATGGTTTTCCTTGCAAAGCACGGGCTGGCGGACGAGCTGATCGGAAAATACGCCGCGTATTTCCTTCTCCCGGCGCTTGCGCTGTTCTGGGTGTTCTTTATCGTGCTGGAAGCCGCGCAGATCAAAGCGTTTGCCAGGGGCCTTACGCCCTATCCGAAGCGGTGCTGGGTCTTTTCCCTGCCCGTCGGAATGGCGGCGGCGATGCTTCTGAACGCGTTTGGAAACCGGCCGTGGGTCAATGCGATCTGCTGCGCGTGGATCAGCGTGGGAAACCTGTGGATGTTCGGCGGGCTGCTGGCGGCGGCGAAAACGGCGCGTAAAGGAGGCGAGGCAGGACGATGAGGTGGCTGATTCCGATAGGGTTTTACTTTTTCTATTGGGGCGTGTGCTTCCTCTGCACCGGCACGGATCAGAAAAACCTGGCCGGGCTGCGCTCCTATCCGCAGGATGTGCAGGATTGCGTGCGGAAAAACGCGCGGCTTGCGGGACGCGTTCCGAAGGAGAAATCCATGCCCGCCATTCTGGCGGGCAATCTGCTGCTCTTTACCGTCGTGTTTTCCGCGATTGGGCTGGCCTTCCGCGGCGCGCTGGGGCTGAACGGCTATTGGCCGGCGTTCTGGTATTTTCTTGCGTTTGGAGAGGGGCTTGGGCTGTTTGATCTCGTGGTGATCGATCTGCTCTGGTGGCGCAGCGCAAAGCGCGTTCGCTTTTCGTTCCTGCCGGAAAAGGAACGCTATCAGAACCCTGAAAAGCACGTCGGTTCCTTTGTGCGTGGAATTCCGCTGTTTGCCGCTGTCGCGGCGCTGACCGCCGGGATCGTTACGGCGCTCTGACGGAGGAATCGCTTCTATTTCCGAAAATAAGACAGCCGCTCCGGTTTGCGTGCCGGGGCGGCCGTCTCGTTTTTGCCAGGGTTATTTCAGGTGCTTATCCATCCAGGAGAGGATTTCCGCCATGCGCGAGGTGCGGTTGTCCGGCTTGCCGGAGCGGGAAAGCTCGTGGTTTTCGCCCTTGAACAGGCACATCTCGCTCTCCACACCGTGGTATTTGAGGGCGGAGAACATCTGGAAGCCCTCGGTCAGCGGGCAGTTGTAGTCCTCCAGCGAGTGGATGAACAGGGTGGGAGTGACAGCGTCGCAGGCATACTTGAGAGGCGCGTGATCCCACAGCTTCCACACGTCATCCCAGGGCGTTGCCTGGAACTGCTCGGCGTCAAAGGTATAGCCGATGCAGGAGTTGCCAAAGTCACTGATGGGGTTGCAGAAGGACCGCTGGGAAACCGCAGCGGCAAACCGGTCAGTATTGCCGATGATCCAGTTG
>SFFS01000008.1 GCA_004557805.1 Clostridiales bacterium
CTGATCGACTACGATTCCACCTGGACCGGCGAAAACAAGAACCACATCATCGAAGCGTGGACTTCCGCCATCAACGCGGACAAGCTGGCCAAGTAAGGTTCAATCATCCTGTTAGGATTCGCAAAAACCGCCTCTACAGGCGGTTTTTGTGAATCCGCCGGCGAAGGGCGGCGCGGCGCAGGCGCTTTGCACTCGCCGCGGCAGATCAGAAACCCAAGGGAGAGGTGTTCATATTTGACAAACGTAAAAAGCAAACAGCTGGACCGCAAAAAGCTGTTCGCGGATCCGGTAACCGTGTTTGCGATTATCCTGGTGCTGGCCTTCCTGCTCCTGTTTGTGGTATATCCGCTGTGTACGATCCTCGCACAGAGCTTTACAACCGATGACACCGCCTATGTCAACAATCTGAGCAAAAACGGCAAGGCGCTGGTGACTTACGCTGCGGACGACGCGGAAATGCAGCAGAATCCCGTCTACCGGCTGGGCAGTGCCGCCGTCGCCTATTCGAAGGAGTACTTCGCGCGCGGCAAGACGAATACCGATACCATGAAGACGCTGCGCGCCGAAATGGACGGCGCGCTTGCGGAAATCGACGCGGACGAGAGCCTTCTGGCTGCCTATGCGGCCGCTGTAAAGAGCGAAACGCCCGTCGCTGAAGAGGACGTGGCGAATCTCTGCTCGGCCATTGCGCACGATTATCCGGAAATCGGCAAGGTCGGGCTGACGCTGGAAGTATATTTCTCCATTTTCGCTTCGAAAAAGTTCCTGCAGGTTGTGCGCAACACGCTGATGCTCGGCGCGATTTCGGGCCTTTGCTCGACGGTCATCGGCTTCCTGTTCGCATACGTCGACGTATATGTAAAGACGAAGCTGCGCGGCATTTTCAAGGTGATTTCGATGCTGCCCATCGTGTCTCCGCCGTTCGTGCTGTCGCTGTCGATGATTATGCTCTTTGGCAAGAAGGGCATCATTACATATCATCTGCTCAACATCAAAAACGCCAATATCTACGGCCTGCACGGCATCTTGTTCGTACAGATCCTGACGTTCTTCCCGGTGACGTACCTGATGCTGAAGGGGCTGCTCGCCAATATCGATCCTTCGCTGGAAGAATCGAGCCGCAATATGGGCGCCTCGCGCTGGCGCGTGTTCAAGGATATTACGCTGCCGCTGCTGCTTCCCGGCATTGGCAACGCGTTCCTGGTTTCCTTCATTGAGTCGGTAGCCGACTTCACCAACCCGATCATGATCGGCGGCGATTTCGACACGCTGGCCGCCTACATCTACATGCAGATTTCCAACTTCGATACGCGTTCGTCTTCGGCGATGGCCGTCGTGCTGCTGACCATCAGCATGATCCTGTTCATCATCGAAAAGTATTTCCTCGAGCGCAAGAGCGTCGCGACGCTGACCGGCAAGGCCAGCCGCGTCCGCATGCAGATCGAAGACCGTTCGGTGCGCATTCCCACGACGGCGCTGTGCGCCTTCGTAGGGTTGTTCGTCATCGGCATGTATGCGATGGTGCCCGTCGGCGCGCTGTTCAAGCTGTGGGGCAAGGATTTCTCGCTGACGTTCAAGCATTTCGTCAACGTACTTGGCCGCGATACGAAGCCGTTCACGGATTCGCTGTATCTGAGCTTCGTCGCTTCCATCATTACCTCGCTGCTCTCGATGATTATCGCCTATCTGATCGTCAAGAAAAAATTCTTCGGCCGCAGGTTTATCGAGTTCGCCACGATGTTCGCCATGGCCGTGCCCGGCACGGTGCTTGGTATCGCCATCCTGCGCGGCTTCATCACCGGCGTGTTCCATTCGGGCGTGCTGGTGCTGGTCGGCACGAGCACGATCCTGATCGTCGCATTCGTCGTCCGCAGCCTGCCTATCGGTACGCGCTCGGCCGTGGCTGCGCTGAACCAGATCGATAAATCGATCGAGGAGTCGGCCTACGATATGGGCGCCGGCAGCATCAAGGTGTTCACCTCCATCACGCTGCCGCTGATCAGCGATTCGTTCTTCTCCTCGCTGGTGACGACGTTCGCGCGCAGCATCACCGCAACCAGCGCCGTCATCTTCCTGATTTCCGCGCGCTGGCAGCTGATTACGCCGCAGATCATGCACGTGGTCGACCGCGGCCAGTATTCCGTGGCCTGCGCGTATGCGACCATCATGATGCTGATCGTCTATGTGGCCATTTTCGCCATGCAGCTGGTCGTCAGCCGCATGAGCCGCAGCCGCCGCATCAAGGAGCAGAAAGTGTGACCGGGGCGGAACGCCTCAGAATCCGGTTGAAGGAGTGTACATTATGAGCAATACAAAAAAAGGTGTCCGGCTCTCAAATATTTCCAAGATTTACATCGACCCCAAAACGAACAAGCCGTTTAAGGCGGTCGATTCCATCAATGTCGATATCGCGCCCGGCGATTTCGTCACGTTGCTCGGCCCTTCCGGCTGCGGCAAAACGACCACGCTGCGCATGATCGCGGGCTTTGAATCGCCGGACGAGGGCGAGATTTATCTCGGCGAGCAGGCGATTAACGAATTGACGCCCAACAAGCGCGATACGGCCATGGTGTTCCAGAGCTACGCGCTTTTCCCGCACATGAACATTTTCGATAACGTAGCCTACGGCCTGAAGCTGCGCAAGGTTCCCAAGGACGAGATCCGCAAAAAGGTTTTCGATATGCTCAAGCTTGTCGGCCTCGAAGGCATGGAGAACCGCTATACCAACCAGCTTTCGGGCGGCCAGCAGCAGCGCGTAGCGCTGGCGCGCGCGCTGATCGTCGAGCCCGGCGTGCTGCTGTTCGACGAACCGCTTTCGAACCTTGATGCGAAGCTGCGCGTTTACATGCGCACTGAAATCCGCCGCATCCAGCAGCAGTTCGGCATCACGGCCATTTACGTTACGCACGATCAGTCTGAGGCGATGTCCATTTCCGATAACATCATCATTATGAACAAGGGTGTGATCGCCCAGATGGGCACGCCGCAGCAGATTTACTACAACCCCGCCAGCGAGTTCGTGGCTGATTTTATCGGCGAAGCGAACTTCCTGAAGGTGAAGGTGGACAGCGTGGAAGCCGATAAGATCGGCGTTTCGTTCAACGGCGTGCGCTTTGCGGCGCGCAGACCCGAGATCAAGCTGGAAGCGGGCGAGGAACATACGATGATGCTCCGCCCCGAAGGCGTGCGCCTGGCCGAAACGGGCGTACTGCCCTGTCGGGTTATCCTGTCCTGCTTTATGGGCTCGTATCAGAACTACCACGTCATGGTGGGCGATACGCTCGTGAAGATCACGGACAACCATCCGGTCGGCCGCCGCGTGTTCAATGTGGGCGAGGAAGCGTTCCTCGATTTCAGCCCGATCGATACGCATCTGATGTAAATAAACGGAAAATGGGAGGGCCGTATGGAGTTCATACGGCCCTTATCAATTTATCCTAAAGCGGGGCGAGGCGTTTGTCGAAGGGATTTCGGCGCGTTCGCGCCTGAAAAGGCGCGGCGCATGCATCCCCCGGAAAGCGTTGCCTGCGCCGCAAAAGGGTTCTGCAAACGGGAAAAGGTAAAATTAAATTGCCCGATGCATGCCCGGTTTCGCTCCATTTGAATTCGAGAGAACTTGGAACCGTTTCTGACGGTATGCGGGCCGTATGAAGTTCATACGGCCCTGCTTATTGATTTGAACGGGAAACGAGACGGCGGGGCTCTGCGTGGAAACGATTCTGGCACTCATGCGCGCTGTTTTCAATGCTCATGCCGCACGCTTTTCCCGTTGGAATTAGGGAGCTTCTAAATTCGCCAGGCAGTATTTTCGACGGTTGGTTTTCATCCTTGCAAAGACACAACATAAAAAAAGAAGGCCGCATGTTTCTGCGGCCTTCCCGTTTCATTATGCGCTTACTCGCCCTCTTCAGTTTCTTCCAGCGCAACCAGATATCCCGCCAGCACCGTAATATCGCTGCCGAACCAGTCCGATGCGATATCGCTGAGCACGCCGTTGAACGCGAGCGTCACCATCGCGTCGTTCACGGCCGACCACAGCGCTTCGCTCTGCGGCGCGAACGCCGCGGTCAGCTCCCATACGGCTTCCGGTTCGCCCACGAATTTCAGGTTCGCGCCCTGCGCGATGCGGTACTCGGCGACCAGCCGGTCGACCAGCGCGCCGTCTACGCTTCCTGTTTCCACGGCGTTGAGCAGCTCATAGGCGGTGGGGAAGGAGTAGGCCGCGCTCAGCACCTGATAGAGCTCCTTGTTTTCATTGAGCACGTCCGCCTCGCAGGAGCCTTCGCGCAGACCGAGCGTCTTGCCGGCCATATCCGCCATAGCGCTGACGGCGGAATCGCCCTTCACTACGAGCGCCGTGCCGGATTCGATGTAGGGGAAGCTCACGCGCAGCATGTCCTCGTTGTCCGCCTGCGCAAACCCGCACAGCAGCATGTCGACCGAGCCGTCTTCCAGCGCGGAGCGCGCGTTTTTCCATTCGATCGGGACAACTTCCAGTTCAACGCCCAGCGCGTCGCAGATCGCATAGGCGAAATCGACGTCAAAGCCGGTATATTCGTTCGTTTCATCGACAAAGCAGAAGGGCGCATAGGCCTTATCCATGCCCACGCGGAGCGCGCCGCGTTCCTTTACATCCACATAAGAAAGATCGGTCCCGTCCTCCTCGGCGAACGCGCATGCGCAAAACGTCATGCACACGGCCAGCAGCATGGCGAAAAATCTCTTCATTTCAGGGGTTCCCTCCTTTGCATCTGGCAAAATCCGTAGCACAATAGTACCCTGCCCGGCAATATTTGTCAAGCGAACAAAAAAAGCGTGACGAAAGCCCGCGGCATGTGTATAATCGAGCTGCATTCGAAAAAAAGACCGACAATGCCTGCGCCTGCCCGGAGCGTCTTTCCGCACGGGATCGCGCGAACGCATGTAAGGAGGACGCTGACTTTGCGTAAAAAACTCGTCTGTCTGCTTTTGCTTTTCTGCCTTTTGCTGGGCGGCTGCGCCGCCGCGGAAGGGCTGACCGTTACCGCCACGTTTTATCCGGTCTATCTTGCGGCGATTAACGTCTGCCGCGATGTGGAGGGCGTTTCCGTGGCGTGCCTTGCGCCGCCCACGGCGGGCTGTCTGCACGATTATCAGATTACCTCCGCCGAGCGTCGCACGCTCGCCGATTCCAACGTGATTCTCGCCAACGGCGCGGGGCTTGAATCGTTTCTGGAAAAGCTGCTGCCGCAGCTGAAGGGAACGGTCGTCGAGGCGGCGGAGGGGATTGAGCTGCTGCCCGGACACGAGGATGAATGGAACCCGCATGTATGGGTGAGCGTTTCCGGCGCGATTCGCGAGGCGGAGAATATCGCCGCGGGAATGGCCGCCGCCGATCCGGCGCACGCCGGGCAATACGCGGCCAACTGCGCCGCATATACCGAAAAGCTGCGGGCCTTAAAGGAAGAAACGGCCGCCGCGCTCGCGCCCTGCGCGGGCAAAAGCATCGTCACCTTCCACGAGGCGTTCGATTATTACGCCGCTGAGTTCGGGCTGAACGTCGCCGCCGTGGTGCAGCACGACGAGGGCAGCGCGCCCTCCGCGCGCGAAATCGCCGATACGGTGAAAACCATCCGCGAAGAGGGCGTCTGCGCGCTGTTCGCCGAGCCGCAGTATACCGACGAATCGATCGATCTGATTGCCCGCGAGACGGGCCTGCCGGTCTATCTGCTCGACCCGGTCGTTTCCGGCGAGGCCGATCCGGACGATTTCGACGCGTACCTGCGCATCATGCGCCAGAACCTTGAGACGCTTCTGGAGGCGCTTCAATGAAAAACGATTCTCTGCGCACGCCCTGCGGCGCGTGCTGCACGCAGTTTAAACACCTCACCGTTTCGCTCGAAGGGCTGGACGTGCTCGAGGATGTCTCGATGCATCTGCACTGCGGCGAAATGACGGCCATCATCGGCCCGAACGGCGCGGGCAAGACGACGCTTTTCAAGGCACTCCTGCGCCAGATCCCCTATCGCGGAGAAATCACCTTTTCCGATGCGGAGGGCACGCGCGTGGGCAAGCCGCGCATCGGCTACGTGCCGCAATATCTGGCGGCGGAGCGGCTGGCGCCTGCGACGGTGCTCGATTTTTTCCGCGCCGCGCTTTCGCGCGCGCCGGCGTTTCTGCCGCCGCGCAGAAGAGAACGCGAAATGATTCTGGAGGCGCTTTCGCGCGCGGGCGCGGAGCAGCTGATCGACCGCCGCGTGGGCGCGCTCTCGGGCGGGGAGACGCAGCGCGTGCTGCTTGCGCTGGCGCTTACGCCCATGCCCGATCTGCTCATGCTCGACGAGCCCGTCAGCGGCATGGACGCGGAAGGGCTGGCGGCGTTTTATCACCGGCTGGACATGCTGCGCAGCGAATACGATATCAGCATCCTGCTCATTTCGCATGATTTTTCGTTCGTGCGGCGCTACGCCGATAAAGCCGCGCTGATCGACCGGCGGCTGCTGGCGTTCGGGCCGCCCGCCGAGGTGTTTGCGGGCGAAACCTTCCGCGCGGTGTTCCCGGGCGTGGCGGTTGAGGACGCGGCGCCGGATCATCATTCGCATGTCGATCATCACCATCATCACGGAGAGGGGGCGGGCGCATGACGTTTCTTTCCGATCTGCTCTGGGGCTGGACGGAATACGGTTTTATGCGCACGGCGCTGTGCGCCGTACTGTTGATCGCGCCGCTCTACGGTCTGCTTGGCACCATGGCGGTGGACGGGCGCATGGCGTTCTTCTCCGATTCGCTCGGACATTCGGCCATTACGGGCATCGCGCTGGGCGTGATGCTGGGGCTTCAGACGCCCGCCTGGGCAATGGTGCTCTACGGGCTTTGCTATGCGCTGCTTCTTTGTTATGTCAAGGGCCGCGGCGCGGCCTCGACCGATACGACCATCGGCGTATTCTCCTCGACGGGGCTTGCGCTGGGCGTGGTGCTCCTCTCGCGCAACGGCGGTTTTGCGAAGTATTCCGGTTATCTTATCGGCGATCTGCTGGCCATTGAGCCGGGCGATATCGCCACGGCGGCGGTGCTTCTGGCCGTGTCGCTTGCGTTCTGGCTGCTTTTTTATAACAAAATGCTTCTCAACAGCATTTCCGGGCCGGTGGCGTCCAGCCGCGGCGTGCGCACGCATCTGATGGAAACGGCGTTCGCATGCCTGCTGGCCGTGGTGGTCATGCTGTCCATCCGCTGGGTGGGCACGCTGATGCTCAACGCCATGCTCGTGCTGCCCGCTGCGGCGGCGCGCAATCTCGCGCGCAACGTGCGGCATTATCATCTGCTGTCGATGCTGCTGGCGCTGGTCTGCTCGGTGCTGGGGCTGCTTTTGTCGTTTGCGTGGGGAACCGCCTCCGGCGCGACGATCGTGCTGATGCTTGCCGCGGGCTATGCGGTCACGCTGCTGGTTCGCTCGCGCAGCGCGCAATAAGGGGAGAGCGATGGGATTCATTCTTGAAACGGAGCGCCTTGCGCTCCGAAAAATGACGCAGGCCGATTTTCCCGCCCTGTGCGAAATTTTGCAGGACGAACAGACCATGTACGCCTATGAGGGCGCGTTCAGCGGCGAAGAAGCGCAGACATGGCTCGACAGGCAGCTGGAGCGCTATCGGGACGACGGAATCGGCCTGTGGGCGGTTATCCTGAAGGAAAATGGTAAAATGATCGGCCAGTGCGGCCTGACCTGGCAGAGAATTCCGGGCGAGACGGTGCTCGAGGTGGGCTATCTGTTCAACCGCGCGTACTGGCATTGCGGCTATGCCGCCGAGGCCGCCCGCGCCTGCCGCGATTACGCGTTTGAAACGCTGCGCGCGGAGAAGGTATATTCGATCATTCGCGATACGAATGCGCTTTCACAGAACGTCGCCCAGCGCAACGGAATGACGCGGGTCGCGTCGTTTGTCAAGCATTATCGCGGGGCCGATATGCCGCACGGCGTGTACTGCGTGCAGCGGAGGGAGAGGGGAGAGTAAAATGAAAAGGGCGGCTCAGCCGCCCTTTTTTGCGCTCCGTGCGCAGTTCAGCGCTCGCATGGGCGAAGCCGCAGCACGTTCCAGCTCAGCGCCGGGATCCGGACGCGCAGCTTTCCGCCGTCCATTTCGCCGAGATCGCCGCCGCACGGCGCGACGCGATAGGGATCGGCCTCCGTGTTGACCGCCTTCACGTCGTCGTGATGCAGCAGAATATGCTCTTCCAGCCGCAGCGGGCCGAAGGAGCGCAGATCGATCTCCAGCGCGCAGTCCTCCGTCATATCGCGGTTTATGCAGAAAACGGTCGCGCCGCCGTCGGAGACGACCGCCGCCGCGTCCAGAATGGGAACGCGCTCGCAGACGGCGCAGTCGTATACGGGAGAGGAAACCAGCGCGCGCAGCGCGGTTCCGCGCCCGTACTGCGAGGCGTGCAGGAACGGATAGAAAATGGTCTGCGCCCAGCAGCCGCCCATGGCGCGCGTCATGATTGGCGCGATGACGTTGACGAGCTGGGCCATGCACGCGATTTTCACACGGTCGGCGTTGTTGAGGAAGGTAATGAGGACGGAACCCGCCAGGAGCGCATCCTCGAAGTTGTATACGTCCTCGAGCAGCGGAAGCGCCCGTCCCCAGCGGTCCGCCTTTTTGATCTGCTCGTCCTGTTCCCTGGAATGATACCAGACGTTCCACTCGTCAAAGGAAAGGTTGATCTGCTTTTTCGAGCGCTTTTTGCCCTTTACCGCATCGCAGATCGAGGCAACCGTCCGGATGAATGCGTCCAGATCCATGCTGCGGGCGAGGAAGCTCTCCGTTTCGTTCGCTGCGTTATCGTAATATTGGTGCAGGGATACGTAATCCACCTGCTCGTAGCACTCGCTGAGCATTTCATATTCCCAGGAGCCGAAGGTGGGCATCTGCGCGTTGGAGGAACCGCAGGCGACCAGCTCGATGGAAGGATCGACCCAGCGCATCATCTTCGCCGCTTCGTTCGCGATGCGTCCGTATTCGAAGGCCGTTTTATGGCCCATCTGCCAGGGCCCGTCCATTTCGTTGCCGAGGCACCAGAGCCTGATGTTCAGCGGCTCCTTTTTGCCGTTGGCGATGCGCTGATCGGAAAACTTGCTTCCGCCGCGGTGGTTGGCGTATTCTACAATATCGCGGGCCTGCTCGGGGCCGCGCGTTCCGAGGTTAATCGCATACATGAGCTGACTGCCCGCTTTTTTCGTCCAGTCATAGAATTCGTGCAGCCCGACCTCGTTCGTCTCCGTTGTAAACCATGCAAGATCCAGCCGGCGGGGACGGCTGTCCCTCGGCCCGACCGAGTCTTCCCAGTTGAAGCCGGAAACAAAATTTCCGCCCGGATAGCGCACCAGCGGCACGCCGAGTCTGCGCACCATGGCCAGCACGTCTTTGCGGAAGCCTTCTTCGTCGGCCAGCGGATGGCCGGGCTCGTAAATTCCGCCATAGACGGCGCGCCCCAGATGCTCGATAAAAGAACCGTAGATTCGCGGGTCGACCGGTGCGATGGTGAAATCCCGGTCCAGAATGACGGACGCTTTCTTCATCGGCTTTCCAAGTCCTTTCATGTTTGTGTTTTTAAAGCGGCGGCTTCGCCGCGCCGTATTCAGCGCTGCGGATCCTCGCCGCTTCGCCGCTCGATCACCAATTCGCGGTATCCCGTTTCTGCGTCGAATTCCCGGGAAAAGCGCACCGCGGGCAGCTCTTCCAGCACGATTTCCGCCGTCGTATCGACGATGCAGCCCTCCGTCAGATGTCCGCCGAACGCGGAGAGATCCTCGCGCGCCAGCGCGATGTGCAGATGGCAGCCGTTGACCGAAACCGTGCCCGTGAGCGAGACGATTTCGCACGGGCCGGGCCCTTCGCAGATCGCTTTGCCGCCCGCGGCGCGCACGCGCCAGGCTGAAACGCAGCCCACGCAGGCAAGCGCCGCGCCGGACGCTACGCCGTGCTCCCGAACGTATTTTTCAATGCCGCCGCGCAGATCGTCTCCGCGGTGAAGTCTGAAAACATGCCGCATGGTTCATCCCCTCCTGCGGCGATTATACCATGCGGCATGCGGTCATGTCAGCGCTTTTTCGATCGCTTTTACGTTCTTTTGCAGCCGCTCGTCATAGGGGGCCAGCCGCGCGGCCTCGCGCGCCGCCTTGAGCGCTTCCTCCCTGCGGCCCGTGTAGAAACAGCCCAGCGCCAGCAGATCATACGGAAGAAACCCCCATGCGTCGGCTTCGCAGATATACGTGCGCGGCCGGTCGGCAAGGGCGAGCGCTTTGCGCGCCAGAAACGTCATGCCGTCGAAATCTTCGCGCAGGTAGAGCAGCTTCGCGTAATCGAGCCACGGTTCGCGCAGATGCGGCGCTTCGGCGCAGGCGCGCAGCAGCCATTGCTCCGCGCCCGTTTCATTTCCCAGCATCAATTCGGCGCGGGCCAGATAGCGCATCGACGCGCAGCGCTCGTCGGCCCAGATCGCCTCCGGCATGGCGAGATGGCGGCGCAGCGTTTCGGCGCAGCGCTTCCAGTCGCCGGCGAAGCAGTATTCGCGGCCCAGGTAGTGCATGTTGCGGTCGTTATGCGGGTCTTCCTCGACGGCCAGTTCCAGCAGCGGCAGATACTGCGCGCGCGACTTGCCCGGGTCGGGGTGATGATCGAGCTGCACGCCCTCGGCGAACGCGCTGCGGTACGGCCCGTCGAGCACGAGCACCTCGTGCACCGGGTTTTGCCAGCGAAAACCGTGCCGCGCGTGGATTTTGTCGATCCAGAACACCACGCCTTCGCTGCCGTCCGGGTTAAACGACCAGGTGTAGCGGTATTTCAGGCGCTGCGCGCCCGTTTTCCATGCGGCCTCAACCTTTTCCCGCCAGCCCGGATGGAACGTCTCGTCCAGATCGGTGCAGACGCAGATATCGGCGTCCGCCGGGACGAGCTCCAGCGAGCGGTTGCGCGCAGCGTCGAAGCGCCACGGGGCTACGGCTTCCACGGTTACTTCCGCGCCCAGCGCGGAAAGCAGATCGGGCGTGCCGTCGTCGGAGCCGGTATCGAGCACGAACACGCGGTCAGCCTCGCGCATGGAGGCCATCCACCGCGCGGCGAATTTGCTTTCATTTTTGCAGATTGCGTAAACGCAGACAGAATATGCGCCCATCAAATCCCCTCCGCAGCAGGCTATGCCTGGCGGAAGGCGCGCGTTCAGGCGCGCACGAGACGCTCGATTTCGGATACGGGCAGCAGGCTGGCGTCGTCGCCGCGCGCCAGGTGCTTCAGCTCGTGCCGCAGCGCGCGCCGCTGCAATTCGTCCGGGAAAATCGCGTTCAGCACCACGCAGTAGCCCTGCCCGTGCCGCACCACAAACGCGCGGACGCTGCCGGGCATTTCCCGGCTGACGACGCAGATGTCGTTCTGCGCCAGATAATCTTCAAGCAGCATGCGATTTCCCCCTTTTTCTTTACAGGGATATTGTAGCGCCGGGAGGATGCGCGCGCAAGCGAAAAGAATGCCGAATGCGGCAAATAGATCACAAAACTGAAAATATGCACAAAACCGTTCGGATTCTGCAAAAAAACAGGGAAAAGTGTAAATTGGCTTGACCATTTTTCAGGTTTGGTCTACAATACCGCTGTCCCATACAAATCATGGAAATATATAGATAGGAAAGGGTTGCGGCGATGGCGCTTTTTCTTTTTGCCCTTTGGGTGGTGTTAAACGGCGGCTGGCGCATGGACGTGGTGCTGACGGGGATTCCCATCAGCCTGATAATCCTTGCGTTTGCGTGCCGGTTCCTGGAATGGTCGCTGAAGCGGGAGGCGGCGGTTTACCGCGGAATCCCTGAGGCGGCTTCCTTCGTCTGCCTGCTGGTGGAGGAGATCGTCAAGGCGAACGTGAGCGTTATCCGCCTGATCTTCGGCGGAAAGACGGAGCCGGTGGTGCGCTCGTTCGAGACGGAGCTGCATACGCGGCTGGGCCGCGTGCTGCTGGCCAATGCTATTACCCTCACGCCCGGTACGATTACCATCCGATGCGAGGACAACCGCCTGACGGTGCATTGCCTTGATAAGAGCCTTGCCGAAGGGCTTGTGGGCAGCGAACTGGAAAAGAGACTTGCGAAACTGGAGGACAAGCTGCGTGGCTAAGTGGTTTTCTCAGGCGCTCGTGGCGGCGCTGTGCGTGTATGGCGCGCTGATTCTTTTCTGTCTGATCCGCGCGCTGCGCGGGCCGGATATGGCCGACCGCGTAATCGCCATCAACATGATCGGCACGATCGTCATCGCGGTGATCGTGGTGCTGTCCATCGTCATGGGGGAGGGGTTCCTGCTCGATATGGCGCTGGTTTACGCGATGCTCAACTTCCTTGCGACGGTGCTTCTGTGCCGCAGCTATGTGGGCGTGTTCCGCGCCCGCAAAAAGAAAAAGGAGGGCGAGGACAATGAGTGAAACCATCCGTCAGGCCGTTGCGGCGGCGCTTTTGCTGGGCGCGCTGGTCATCGAGGCCATCGCTGTGACGGGGCAGTATCGCTTCCATTACAGCCTGAACCGCATCCATGCGGCCGGTATGGGCGACACGCTGGGCGTGGCGCTGGCGCTGCTGGCCGGCGCGGTGCATTACGGGCTTTCGATGAACAGCCTGAAGCTGTTTCTGATTCTTATCCTGATGTGGATGACCTCGCCGCTGGCTACGCACATGGTGGGCCAGATGGTGGAGCTGACGGATGAGAAGCTCGAAAAGGAGGCGCGCAAATGGGAATCCTGAACGCGATTCTGCTGCTGGCCGTGCTGGTGTGCGCCGTGGGCGTGAGCCTGACGAAGAACCTGCTCTCGGCCGTAATCATTTTCATGACGCAGAGTCTGGTCATGTGTATCATCTGGATTCTGCTGGAATCGCCGGATCTGGCCATTACCGAGGCCGCCGTGGGCGCGGGCGTGACTTCCATGCTGATGTTTGCGGCGCTCAAGCGCATCCATGCGCTGGACGATAAGGAGCGGGACGACGATGACGAAGAATAACGGATTTTTCCAGTGGATCGAATCCGGCTCGCAGGCGCTGGATCTGGAAATGCAGGATTCGCTGCGCGACCCGGACGAGGTGGAGCAGGAGGAGGCGGCGCGGGAGTTGGACGACGCGCTCATGCCCGCCGAACGCAAAAAGCGGCGCAGCGTCTTTTCCGCGCTCCGCGCGGCCGATACAAAGCGCTTCAACACCATCTACCGCGTGCTGGCGGTGATGCTGTGCGCGGGGCTGATCGCGTTCATGCTCTTCTCCGTCGCGCAGATGCCGTCCTTCGGCAATCCCGATACGCTTACGCACAGCGAGCTTTCGTCGTTCTATGCGCGCAACACCATCCGCGACAGCGGTGCGGCCAACATTATCTGCGGCATTATTCTGGATTACCGCGGCTTCGACACCCTTGGCGAATCGCACGTGCTGTTTATCGCCGTGTGTACGGTGATGATGCTCCTGCGCTCGCCGAACGACGGCGAGGCCTCCGAGCTTGACGCGGAGGATCTGCGGGAGCATTACCTCGAGGTGCGGCACGACAACATCCTCGTGATGATCGCGCGCTTCGTGGTGCCGGTGCTGCTCGTGTTCGGCGTTTACGTGGTGCTCAACGGGCATCTTTCGCCGGGCGGCGGCTTCTCGGGCGGCGCGATTCTGGGCGGCGCGCTGCTTCTGTATCTGTTCGCCTACGGCTACCGCCGCACGGAGCGGTTCATGACCATCCGCACGTTCCGCGTGGTGTCCTGCTGCGCGCTGGTGAGCTATTCGACGCTGAAATGCTATCACTTCTACACGGGCGTGAACGGCATCGCGAGCATCTTCCGCCGCGGAACCTACGGCACGCTGTTCTCGGGCGGCATGCTGCTGCCGCTGGATATTGCGGTGGGGCTCGTGGTTGCCTGCACGATGTATACGTTCTTTACGCTCTTTCGGAAGGGGGATTTCTGATGCCGGAGCTTTTCTGGGAGCATATTGACGAGGTTGCGGCCGTGATTCTGTTCTGTATCGGGTTTACAACGCTGCTTCTCAACCGCAACATGATTAAAAAGATTATCGGCTTTTCGATGATGGACAGCGCGGTCTTCCTCTTTCTGGCCAGCTACGGCTATATCAAGGGGCGCAGCGCGCCCCTGTATATCGACGGGCGCAACGATCCCTCGCTGTACGTCAACCCCGTGCCGGCGAGCCTTGTGCTGACGGGCATCGTGGTTTCGGTGAGCGTAACGGCCATCATGCTGGCGCTGACGATGCGCCTGTATCGCCGCTACCGCACGCTGGATATTGAAGAAATCGCCGAAAAGGTGCGCGAGGAGGGGAAATGATGGAGTTCTGGCAGAATATCCCGATGCTGCTGGTCGTCTTTTCCCTGATGTCGGCGGCGATCTGCTCGGTGCTGCCGGGGAAGGTCGCGCGCGTGTGGCTGACGGCGGCGACGGGCCTTGCCTGCGCGGCTTCGGCGTTCTTCCTTGCGAAGATGCTGGGCTTTGAGGGCGATTACGTCTATAAGATGGGCGAGTTCGGCGCGCCCTACGGCAACGAGCTGCGCTGCGGCCGGCTGGAGGCCGTCGTGGCGCTGACGTTCACGTCGGTGCTGTTTCTGGCCGTGCTGGGCGGCGCGCACCGTATCTCCACGGAGGTCGATCCGCAGCGCAGGCCGCTTTTCTGCACGGTGTCGCTGCTTTTGCAGGCCGCGCTCATTGCGATGACCTACACCAACGACATGTTCACCGGCTATGTGTTCATTGAAATCACCACCATCGCCGCGTGCGCGCTGATCTGCGTGAAAAGCCGCGGCCGCACGATGTTTGCGGCCACGCGCTATATGATTATGAACCTCATCGGCTCGGGCCTTTTCCTGTTCGGCCTGTGCATGATGTACTGCCTGACGGGCCATCTGCTCTTCCCGCAGCTGAAGGAACAGATCGCGCTGCTCGCAGCCAGAGGGCGCTACGGCGTGCCGCTGTATACGGCGCTGATCCTGATGGGCCTCGGCATTGCGATCAAGGCGGGCCTGTATCCGTTCCATACGTGGATCCCCAATGCCTATTCGAGCGCGACGCCGTCGGCTGCGGCGATGCTTTCCTCGCTCGTTTCCAAGACGTATATCTTCCTGCTGCTCAAGGCCGTATGGCGCGTGTTCGGGCCGGAGACGTTCCAGCCGGTGGGCGACGTGCTGTTCGTGTTCTCGATGCTGGGCATCGTAATGGGCTCCGTCGAGGCGATCTTCGAGCATAACGTGCGCCGCATGGTGGCATGGTCGTCGGTAGCGCAGATCGGCTATATTTTCATGGCGCTTTCCCTCTGCACGCGCGAGGGCGCGGCGGCTGCGGTGTTCCATATTGCGGCGCATTCCTGCGCCAAGTCGACGCTCTTTCTCTCGGCCGGCAGGCTGGTGGAGGTTTCCGGAGGAAAGAGCGATTTCCGCGATCTGCGCGGGGCGGGGCTGCGCGCGCCGCTGGCGGGCGCGGCGTTCTCTGTGGGCGCGATGTCCATTGTGGGCATTCCCGTGCTGGGCGGGTTCGCCTCGAAAGTGTTCCTTGTCGAGGCGGCGCTGCAACTTTCCAAGTGGAAGTGTATCCTGATGCTGGCGGTGCTGGCCGTGAGCGTCGTGCTGAACGTCGCGTATTTCCTGCGCACGGTGCTGACGCTGTATCGTGACCCCATCGCGTCCGAGGCGGCCGCCGCAAAGGCTCCGCGCGCGGGCGCAGCTTTCTGTGTTTCCATGAGCGCGCTGATCGGCCTGAGCGTGGCCCTCGGCGTGTGCGGCGGCACAGTGATGAACTGGATCCGCGCGGGCGCCGCGCTGCTATAAAAACCGAAGCTGTTACGATAGGAGAGGATTTCCATGAAAGGCAATCTGTTTCTGCTGCTTCCCATTTTTGTGCCGGTCGCAATGGCGCTGGTTCAGTATTACGTGCGCTTGACCGCAAAGGGGCGCAATGTGCTGACCGTGCTGACGCTCGCCGCCACCGCCGCCATGGCGGTTTACGCCGCGATGCATCAGGGCATGGAGTGCGTGCTGTGGAACATGACCGACCGCATCAGCATCGCTTTCCGCGTGGACGGACTGTCGGTGCTGTATCTGTCGCTGATTTCGATCGTGTGGGCGTGCGTAGGCCTGTATGCTACGGAATATCTCGAGCACGACGCCAGCCCGCGCCGGTTCTATCTGTTCTATCTGATTACGCTGGGCGTGCTGATGGGGCTTTCCATGGCGAAAAACCTCATCACGCTGTATATGTTCTATGAACTGATGACGCTGCTTTCCATGCCGCTGGTGCTGCATAACCTCGATAAGGAATCGGTTGCGGCGGCGCTGAAATACCTGCTGTATTCGGTGTTTGGCGCGTCTGCGGCGCTGCTGGGCGTTTTCTATGTCGGCGCGAACGCGCCTTCGTTCGATTTCATCCCCGGCGGCCAGTTCGGCGCGGAGGACGCCGCGGTAACGCCTGTCGCGCTGGCGATTTTCTTCGTGATGATCGTCGGCTTCGGCGTGAAGGCGGGCATGTTCCCGATGCACAGCTGGCTGCCTACGGCGCACCCGGTGGCCCCGGCTCCGGCCAGCGCCGTGCTTTCCGGCGTAATCACCAAGGCGGGCGTGCTGGGCATTCTGCGCACGATCTATTACGTCGCGGGTGTGGAAGCGCTGCGCGGCACATGGGTGCAGTATGCGTTCATGGTGCTTACGCTCATTACCGTTATCCTCGGCTCTCTTATGGCCTTCAAGGAGAAGCATTTCAAGCGCCGCCTCGCGTATTCGACCGTCAGCCAGGTGTCCTACGTGCTCTTTGGCCTTTCGACGATGACGAAACTCGGCTTCATCGGCGCGCTGCTGCACATCGTGTTCCATTCGCTGATTAAGGATACGCTGTTCATGTCCGCCGGCGCGGTCATTCACAAGACCGGCAAGACGAGCGTGGACGAGCTGCGCGGCATCGGCAAGCGCATGCCGGCCACGATGTGGTGCTTCACCATCGTCAGCCTGGGCCTTGTCGGCATCCCGCCCACAGGCGGTTTCATCAGCAAGTGGAACATCGCCGAGGGCGCGATGACGCTTTCCAACGCGGCCAGCTGGATCGGGCCCGCGTGCCTGCTCGTTTCCGCCATTCTTACGGCGGCGTATCTGCTTTCCATTTCCATCCGCGCGTTCTTCCCGGGCGAGGATATGCCCGCCGCGGAGCTTAGCCGCTGCGAGGCCAGCTGGCGGATGATTGTGCCGATGGCGCTTCTGTCGGTGCTTGTGGTAGCGCTGGGCATGTTCCCGGGCGCGCTGCTGAACCTGTTCGGAACCGTCGCTTCCGCCGTTGCGCTGTAAGGGGAGCTTCAGATGAGATTGATGATTTGTGCGCTTGTTCCGGCGCTTGCGGCGCTGGCGCTTGTGTTCCTCAAAGGCGCGAAGCGCCCGGTAAGGATGACGGTCGCGGTGGGCGCGGCAGCGGTTACGTCGCTGATGCTGATCCCGAGCCTTGCGCATCCTTCCGGAGAAGCGGTGACGCTGTTCAGCCTGGGCGGCTCGTTCGCCTGTGCGCTCAAGCTCGACAGGGCCGGCGCGCTGTATCTGGGCCTGGCGGCGTTCCTGTGGCCGTTTGCGACGCTGTACGCCGTGGAATACATGGCCCACGAGGAAAAGGAACGCAACTTTTTTTCCTGGTATCTGATCGCCTATGCGGTGGTGATTCTGCTGGCCGCGTCGGCGAACCTGTTCACGCTGTATGTTTTCTATGAGCTGCTTACGCTCGTCACCGTGCCGCTGGTCTGGCACAAGCGCGACAAGCGCTCCATCCGCGCGGCGCGCATGTATCTGCTGTATCTGGTGGGCGGCGCGGCGCTGGGGTTCATGGCGATGGTGACTGCGGGCGTATGCGGGGCGGATTCGTTCGTTCTCGGCGGCGCTGTCAGCGCCGGAAAAATGAGCGTCAACTTCCTGCTGGCTATGGCGGTGCTGGGCTTTATCGGCTTCGGCGCGAAGTCGGCTGTGTTCCCGATGAGCCGCTGGCTGCCGCGCGCGTCCGTCGCGCCCACGCCGGTGACGGCGCTTCTGCATGCCGTAGCCGTGGTGAACGCGGGCATTTTCTCCGTCCTGCGGCTGATTTACTATACCTTCGGCGCGGACTTCCTGCGCGGCACCTGGGCGCAGGTCGTTATGACGCTGCTGGCGACGATTACGGTCGTCTACGGCGCGCTGCGCGCCGTGCGCGAGCCGCGGCTGAAGCAGCGCATGGCCTGGTCGACGGTGAGCAACCTGAGCTATATGCTTATCGGCCTTTCGATGATGTCGTCCGCGGGGATGACGGCGGGGCTTGTGCACATGGTGTATCACAGCCTGATGAAAATCGTCATCTTCGGCGGCGCGGGCGCGATGCTGGTCATGACGGGGCTGGAGAACGTGCACGACATGCACGGCCTTGCCCGGCGCATGCCCTTCACGTATGTAACCTTCACCATCGCCAGCCTTTCGCTCACCGGTATTCCGCCGATGATCGGCTTCATCAGCAAGTATTTTCTCATCACCTCGGCGCTCGACACGGCCACGGCGTGGAGCCTTGCGTCGGCCGTAGCGCTGGTGGTTTCGGAGCTGCTGTCGGCCATCTATGACTTTTCGGTGATTATTCCCGCGTGGTGCCTCCCGCTCGATAAAAAAATGGAATCGGCGGGCAAGTGCGATCCCGGCCCGTGCATGAAGATCTCGCTGGGCGTGCTGAGCGCGTGCGTGCTGGCGGGCAGCGCGTTTGTGCAGCCGCTGGTGCGCCTGATCAGCTCGATCGCCGCGTAAGGAGGGACGGATGAGATGATTCTTGCTTTGATTCTTGCCCCGGTGCTGGCGGCGTTTGCGCTGAAGATTATCGGCGCGAAGAACGAACCGCTGCGCGACCGTCTCCTGCGCGTGTTCACGGCGCTGATGTTCGTGGGCGCGGCGTGGATGCTGGCGAAGGCCGCCCGGGAGGGCGAGCAGCTTCTGCGGCTGGAAGGCGTGTGCGGCCTGGGGATGAATTTCCGCGTGGACAGCTTCCGCGCGCTGTATGTGTGCGTGGCCTGCTTCATGTGGATGATGACGACGCTGCTGTCGGGCGAATATTTCGCGCATTATCATAACCGCAACCGCTATTATTTCTTCCTGCTCGTAACGCTTACGGGCGTGATCGGCCTGTTTTATTCGGACGATCTGTACACTGGCTTCATTTTCTTCGAGGTCATGTCCATGGCCAGCTATCCGTGGGTAGCGCATGAAGAAACCCCGGCTGCGATGCGCGCGGCGCAGACGTATCTGGGCGTGGCCGTCCTCGGCGGCATGGTGACGCTGATGGGCATCTTCATGGCGTATCACGAGCTGGGCGACGTTTCTTTCGGCGCGCTTCGCGCGGCCAGGGGAAATCCGGCGCTGAACGTTCCGGCGGGGCTGATCCTGTTCGGGTTCGCGGCGAAGGCCGGTATGTTCCCGATGCATATCTGGCTGCCCAAGGCGCACCCTGTGGCGCCCGCGCCGGCCAGCGCGCTGCTTTCCGGCATGCTGACGAAAGCCGGTCTGTTCGGCGTGCTGGGGATCAGCATGAACCTGTATCTGGGCGACTTCACATACGGCTGCATCATGCTCTCGCTGGGCCTTGTGACGATGCTCGTGGGCGCGGTGCTGGCGCTGTTTTCCACGAACCTCAAGCGCACGCTGGCCTGCTCGTCCATGTCGCAGATCGGCTATATCGTCACCGGCGTTTCGGCGGCGGTGCTGCTGGGGGAGGAGGGCTCGCTGCCCGCTTCCGGCGCGCTGACGCACATGGTGAACCATTCGCTGCTGAAGCTGGTGCTGTTCATGGCGGCCGGCGTGGTGTTTATGAACATCCATGAGCTTGACCTGAACCGTATCCGCGGCTTCGGGCGCGGGAAGATCCTGCTGCACATTGCGTTCCTGCTGGGCGCGGTGGGGCTTGCGGGCGTGCCGCTTTTCAACGTATACATTTCCAAGACGATGATCCACGAGGGGCTTGTGGAGTATATCGAGCATCTGCGCGCGGCGGGCGGGAACTGGATGCCGTTCAACATTGGCGAGTGGGTGTTCCTGTTTGCGGCTGGGATTACCACGGGCTATATGCTCAAACTGTATATCTGCCTGTTCTGGCAGAAGAATCAGGACGCCGCCGTGCAGGCGCGCTACGACGCGCTCAACGGCAAATATATGAACGCGCGCTCGGCGTTCGCGCTGATGGCTTCGGCGGCGCTGATCCCCGTTTTCGGCGTTTTCGCCGAAAAAACGCAGATGTGGTTCGCGCGCATCAGCGCGTCGTTTTTGCAGGTGGAGCCCATCGGACATGTGCATTTCTACAGCATGACCAACCTCAAGGGCGGCGCGATTACGCTGGTGATCGGCACGATCCTGTATCTGACGGTTGTGCGGCATTGGATGTATTCTGAAAAGGAAGGCTATATCGACCGCTGGCCCAGGGGGCTGGATCTGGAGGAGCTTGTTTACAGGCCGGTGTTCTGCCGCGCGCTGCCGGAGGTGGCGGGCTGGGTGTTCTCGGTGCTGGATAAGATTATCGAGAGCAAGCTGGTTTCGCAGTATCTGGCCGGGGCGGCCTGCGGCGTGTTCCGCACGCTCGACAGGGCGGTCGAGGGCAAGTTCGTGTCCGTGTTCCTGGCGGACGGCGCTGTGATGATCTTCCGCGCGCTTGACGAAATGGTGGATAAGATCGCGCTGTTCCTGCGCGAATTGCTGTTCGTCAGCCGCGCCGACATGCACCGCGAAAAGAGCCACAGCGTGTTCATTGCGGCGGCGTGCGCCGTGGCCGACGGCGTGTTCGCAGTAGCGAATTTCTTCAAGCCTGCGGGCAAAAAGCGCTCCGTCTACGACATGCGCTACGGCAACCGCATCATCAACTCGATTTCGTTCGGCCTGCTGCTGTGCGCGATGGGCCTTGTGGCCGCGGTGGTGTATGTGTTCACCAAGGCGGGAATGATCTGACGGCATATCTTTATGGGGCGCGAAGGCGCCCCGTTTTTTGTTATCCGCCTCATAACGGGCATAACGCAAAAACTCCTCCGTATGACCGCGCATACGGAGGAGTTACTGTTTTCTGAATCGCTGCGGGCGGGAAACGCGCCGCTGCGAAATCAGCGCTTAACGATTTGCGCGCCCAGTTCGCGCAGGCGCTCGTCGATGTTTTCGTAGCCGCGTTCGATATAGTGAATGTTGCTGATTTCCGTCTCGCCGTCGGCCATAAGCCCGGCGATAATCAGCGCGGCGCCCGCGCGCAGATCGCTTGCGGCGACGGACGCGCCGTGCAGGCGGATCACGCCGTCAATGGCCGCCGTGCGGCCTACGATATGCGCCCGCGCGCCCATCCTGCGCATTTCATCGAGGTGATGGAAGCGCGAATCGAAGATCGTCTCAGTGACGGTGCTTGTGCCGCGCGCGGTGGTCAGAAGCGCGCTCATCGGCTGCTGCAGGTCGGTCGGGAAGCCCGGATAGGCCTGTGTTTTGAAGCTGACCGCGCGGTGCGCGCCGTGCGAATAGACGCGGATCATATCGTCGTAATCCTCCACGCGCGCGCCCATTTCCAGCAGCTTCGCCGTGAGCGATTCCATATGCGTGGGGATGCAGCCGTGAATCGTCACGCAGCCGTGCGTGGCGGCGGCGGCGATCATCAGCGTGCCCGTCTCGATCTGATCGGGAATGACCGCGTAGGAGCAGCCGTGCATCCGGCTCACGCCGCGGATGCGGATTACGTCCGTGCCCGCGCCGCGAATGTGCGCGCCCATGGCGTTGAGGAAGTTTGCCGTATCGACGATATGCGGCTCCTTGGCCGCGTTGTAGATCATCGTGTTTCCCTGCGCGCGGCAGGCCGCCAGCATCACGTTGATGGTGCCGCCTACGGTCACGCAGTCCATGAAAATTTCGGCGCCCGTCAGGCTGCCGCGCGCGGTGATGAGCGGGCTTGCGTCGTCCACTTCCGCGCCCAGCGCGCGGAACCCCTTAACGTGCTGGTCGATCGGACGCGAACCGATGTCGCATCCGCCGGGATGCGCGATGGCTCCTTCGCCGGTCTTGCCCAGCAGCGCGCCGAGCAGATAATAGCTTGCGCGCATGCTGCGGCTCATCCCGTCGTCCGGATGTACGCCGGTGAGGAAGCGCGGATCGATCACGACGGAGGAAGGACTCTCGCGCGTTATGCGCGCGCCGATGCCCTCCATCATGGCGAGCATCAGCCGCGTATCGGAAATATCGGGCAGGTTTTCAACGCGCACGGGGTCGTCGCAAAGAAGCGCCGCCGCAAGAATCGCCACGGAAGTGTTCTTTCCGCCGCGCACCTGTACGTCGCCCTCAAGCGGGACGCCCCCGCGAATATAAAACCTGCGTTCCGTCGTCGTCATCATATGTTCTTCGGCCTCGTCAGCGGCTGTGTCCGGAGCATCCGCCGCAGCAGGAGCAGTTCCCGCTGCACCCGCCGGAAGAACCCGGCGCGCCGAAAAGGCACTTGCCTTCATAGGCGCGCTGCGCCTTTTTTCCGCAGTCGGGGCATTTCGCCTCTTCCGCATGCGAGAAGCTGACAAGCTCCTCAAACGTTTTCCCGCAGGAAGGGCAGCGATATTTCAGCAGCGGCATTTGAAACCTCCGGTCAGGGAAATTTTCTCCAATAAATGATTATACACGATATGACGGAAAAGCGCAACATTTTAAGCGCACGAATTGCGCGGCGGCGTGTCTTTGCGCTATAATAGCGGATATTGGAGGCGTGAAGATGACGGAAAGACTATATTACGACCAGACGTATCTGCGGGCGTTCGACGCGGCCGCGCTGCAAATCGAAACGCGCGGCGACGGCGTATGGCTGCTGCTCGACCGCAGCGCGTTCTATCCTACCAGCGGCGGGCAGCCGTTCGATACGGGCGTTATCCGCTGGCAGGGCGGCGAGGCGCGCGTATGCGATGTTGAAGCCGACGCGCGCGGCGTATGGCACCGGCTTGAGGGCGGCTGTCCCGAGGCTGGCGTGCCGGTGCACGGCGAAATCGACTGGGCGCGCCGGTTCGATCATATGCAGCAGCACGGCGGCGAACATATGCTGGCCGGGGCGATCTGGCGGCTCTATCGCGGGCACACGATCGGGCTGCATCTGGGCGCGGAGGTATCGTCGATCGACGTGGAGCGCCCCGACGGAAGCACGCGCTTTACCGACGAGGAAATTGCGCGGCTGGAGGAAACCGTCAACGGATGGATTCAGCAGGACGCGCCGTGCCGCTGCTGGTTTCCGTCGCCCGAGGAACTGAAAGCGCTGCCGCTGCGCAAGCCGCCCGCAGTGGCGGAACATGTGCGCGTGGTAGCGTTCGGCGATTTTGAAATGTGCGCCTGCGGCGGCACGCATCCATCGACGAGCGGCCAGGTGGGGCTTGTGAAGATTGTGGAGACGCTGCCGGCGCACGGTAAGGCGCGGGTGGTTTTCGTGTGCGGCATGCGCGCGGTGCGTTATGCGCAGCGGATGTGCCTGGCGGCGCGCGATGCGGCGGCGCTCCTTTCCTGCGGCGCGGAGGAGCTTGCGCAGGCGGCCGCGCGGGTGAAGGAGCAGCTCGCGCAGGAGCACGCTGCGAAGAACGCTTTCCGGCGCGAAAGCGCCCTGAAAGACGTTCCCGCGATGCTGCAGAGCGCGCAGACGCTGCCGTGCGGAAGGGTGGTGCTGGCCGAACTGCGCGGCGCGAACCGCGACACGCTGCGCGACGTGGCAGCAAAGCTGATCGAGCAGCCGGACGTATGCGCGCTGCTGTGCGCGCCGGACGAGCCGGGCAGCCCGGTGCTGTTCGCGCGGGGAACGCAGGTTGCGGCCGATATGGGGCGGCTTCTGCGCGCGAGCGGCGCGAAGGGCGGCGGCAGGCCTGATTTTGCGCAGGGCGCGGGCGAACCCGCCTGCCTGATCCGGGCGCGCGACGCGCTCAGTCAAAGGTGAAGAGCGATTTTTCGTAATCCTTCACGTAATAACGAATGCTTGCGCGGCCGCGGGCGACGATTTCATGCCCCTCGGCCGCGAGCTTTTCCCGCTGCGCCTGTACGCCGCCGGGGTATTTTTCGTTCAGCTCGCCGCCGGCCTTCAGCGTGCGCCAGTAGGGCGTTTCATCCGCACCGCGCTGCGCGCTGGCCCACGCGGCGATCGACACGAACACGCCCGCGGTGATCGGTTCGGTGAAGTCCGCGCCGTTTTGCAGCGCAAAGTATTCGCGGATCGCGCCTACCGTCGTCACGCGGCCGAAGGGCACGCGGCGCATGGCGTGGTCGTAATCGATGGGCGGAGCGAAATACATGCGGTTTCCGCCGTATTTTTCGATGCTGCGCGCGTCGGAGATGATCTGTATCCGGGGCATGTCCTTGCCGTCGTGCAGCATGGCGTTAAAATCCTTTGAGCTTTCGTTTGCCATTTGATTCGCCTCCCGTGAAAGAGCATAGCAGAGAAACCGGCCGGCTGCAATGAGACGATAAATTAAATTTTTCGCAAGGCCAAAACCCCTTGACATTTATTCCGTCCGGGAGTATAAAGTTTGGTCGGATTCTATATAGGTTCATTTTGCGAGGAGGGTATTTCATGCAGCTGTTTGTATACATCTCCAGCAATCCCGAAGTCGTTTCCCCGCTGATGTCGGAGCTTCTCTCCAAGGGCATTCACGGCGCAACCTCCGTCGATTGCAAGGGCATGCTGAAATCGATCAACGATTCCAGCGTCGAGCCGCCTCCGGTGTTCGGTTCGCTGCGCAAATTCATCAATCCGGACTATCAGTCCGGCAAGATGGTCTTTATCGTGCTCAAGGACGAGGAGATCCCGGTGGTGAAGGCGGCCGTGCATAAGATTTGCGGCGACCTGCGCTTGCCCAATACGGGCATTTTCTTCTCCGTACCGGTAATGAATTGGGAAGGAGTCTCCCACAGATAACATGCATACGCTGTTTTATCTCGGCATCGCGATGGTTGCCGGGCTGATTTTCTCGCGCATCGTCAAAAAAGTACGCCTGCCCAACGTGACGGGCTTTCTGGTGGCCGGCCTTCTGATCGGCCCGTGCTGCCTGAAGCTGGTGCCTTCCGAAGCGCTGGAGGGGCTGAATATCATTACCACCGTGGCGCTGGGGTTTATCGCCTTTTCCATCGGCGGCGAATTCCGCATCGCCAGCATCCGCGCTATCGGCAAGAACGTGATCATCATTACGCTCTTCCAGTCGCTGCTTGCGGCGGCGCTGGTTGATATTGTGCTGTGCGTGTGCGGGTTCAATACGTCGGAATCGATCATTCTCGGCGCGATCGCCACGGCGACAGCTCCGGCCGCCACGCTGATGGTTGTGCGGCAATATAAGGCTAAGGGTGAACTGACCAATACGCTTCTGCCTGTGGTAGCCATGGACGACGCAGTGGGTCTGGTGGTCTTTTCCGTTTCGAGCGCCGTTGCGTCGACGCTTTCGTCGGGCGGCCCGGTGAGCGTGTATTCTATGGCGGTCAAGCCGCTGATTGAAATCGTGCTTTCGCTCGTTTCCGGCAGCTTGCTGGGGCTGCTGATTTCGGTTTCAATGCGCTTTTTCCATTCCCGCTCCAACAAGCTGATGATCTGCATTGCGGGCGTTGTGCTGGGCGAAGCGGTGGCCAATCAGTTCGGGCTGTCCGATCTGCTGGTGTGCATGTCCGTGGGCGCGGTGTTCGCCAACCTGCGCGACGACGCGCTGGACGTGATGGATCTGTGCGACGGCTGGACCCCGCCGCTGTTCATGCTGTTCTTCGTCATCTCGGGCGCGGAGCTCGATCTGGCGGCGCTGCCGACGGTGGGCGTGCTCGGACTGATCTACATCGTCGTGCGTGCGCTGGGCAAGTATTTCGGCGCGTATCTGGGCGCTGTCGTCGTCAAGGCGAGCCCGAACATCCGCAGGTATCTGGGCATTACGCTGCTGCCGCAGGCGGGCGTGGCCATTGGTATGGCGCAGATGGCGCTGGCTACCATGCCCGAGTTCGGCGCGCGCATTCAGGCCGTCGTGCTTGCCGCGACGCTGATCTACGAGCTGGTCGGCCCGGTCGCCACGAAGATCGCGCTGACGAAGGCCGGCGAAATTGCTCCCGCGAAAGCGTAAGGGCGGCGAAACGAAAACTCCTCCGTATGGCTGCGGCCGCGCGGAGGAGTTTTTTGTTTGGAAGGGAGCGGGGAAAATCGGGCGGCCCTGCCGCCCTGAAAACAATTACGCCTCTTTCTCGCACCGCGCGATGGTTTCATCGAGCATACCGCGGCGGAGATGGGCGAGACGCTCGATGCGCGGCTGTAAATCGCCGCGCAGGTCGTCGTTGAGCCAGTCGATGAACATGCCGTAGCACTGGCATTTATACAGCTGCGCGACGATGGCGCGATCCTCCGCACTGATGCGCCGCTCGCCGATGAACGCCGTGAGGAACGTTTCGACGATATACTGGCACTGCTGCATCAGGGAGCGCTCGTACATTTCGCGGTTGGGCGAGTTGTAGATGTGCAGAATGGCGCGGCGAAAGCGCAGAATTTTCTCCACGGCGGCGTACATGCCCGCTTCCAGCGAGGGGACGCTTGCGTTGTGCTGCATGAGCTGATCGGTCGTATCCTGAACGATCGCCTCCACCAGTGCGGGAATATCTTCGAAGTGATAATAAAAGGTGTTGCGGTTGATGCCGCAATCCTCGACGATGTCCTTGATGGTGATCTTGTTCAGGGGCCGGGCGTCCAGCAGCTTCAGGAAGGATTCCATAATGGCCCTGCGGGTGAAGGAAGGCATAAGTCCACGCTCCTTAATTCATGCTTCCCCAGACGTCGCTGGTTTCCACGCGGCGCTGGATCTGCTCCATGCGCGCGTCGAGCTTTGCGCCCATTTCAGCGCATTCGAGCAGTTCGCCTGCGATTTCGTCGGTGATCTCCACGTCTTTTTTGTAGCGGATTTTATGTTCGAGGCTGGCCCACCAGTCCATCGAAATGGTGCGGAACTGCACCTCAACCTTCATCGGCTTTTTCTGATCGTGCAGGAAGATGGGCGTTTCCACGATCAGATGCAGGCTGCGGTAGCCGTTCTCCTTCGGCTCTTTGATGTAATCCTTGCGGCGAATGAGCGTGATGTCGTCCTGCCGGAGAAAGGAATCGGCCAGCATGTAAATATCGGACGGGAACGAGCAGATGACCCGCACGCCCGCCACGTCGCTGAGGTTCTGTTCGATGCTCTCTACCGTCAGCGGCAGCTGCCGGCCGGTCAGCTTGTCGAGGATGCTGTCGGGCGATTTGAGCCGCGTCTTGACGGTTTCAATGGGGTTGTGGTCGTATTGCAGCGAGAACTCCTCGTTGAGCACCTCGAACTTGGTGGAGACTTCCTTCATCGCGCAGCGGTAATAGGCCATCAGTTCGCGGTAGGGCTGCGCGTAGCGGCCCAGCCAGTTTTTTACCTCCTTGCTGGAAAGCCGCGAGAGAAGCACCTGCTCGAGCGAACGTCTGTTCAGATCCAGAAAAGACACGATTGCGAGTTTCATGATCTTTATACGCCCGAAGGCGAGAGGCTCGGCGGCGAGCCGTGGCGGAGCTATCCCCGGCCGCAGCTTCGGCGCGATTCATTTTTCTGTCTCAACGGCTGGTGGGATTTTGCCGCGCAGAGCGCGGAGGAAGCGCCCGCAGCGTTTTCGGAAAAAATCCGCGTGCCGTTTGCGCCGGAGTCGCTGCTTTCCGGCGTTCACCGCACGTTTCCCAAGGGAACGCGCTTTTTCTATCGCACGGCGTTCCGGCTGCCGGAGGGATTCCGGAAGGCGCGCGTGCTGCTGCATTTCGGCGCGGTCGATCAGCTGGCCGACGTATGGCTGAACGGCGCGCATCTGGGAAGCCATGCGGGCGGCTACGACGCGTTCTCCTTCGACGTGACCGATTGCCTGCGCGAGGAAAACACGCTCATCGTCCGTGCGGTCGACGATCTCGATCATTGCCTGCCCTACGGCAAGCAGCGGCGCGGCCGCGGCGGCATGTGGTATACGCCCGTTTCCGGCGTCTGGCAGACGGTGTGGATGGAGAGCGTTTCCGAGCGGTATATCCGCGGGCTGCGCATCGATACCGGCGCCGGCTGGGCGTCCCTCGATACGGGCGACGCATCGCTTTCCGGCACGGTAACGGTGCAGACCCCGGAGGGCGCCATGCGCCTCCCGCTCGAAAAGGGCGCGGCGCGCGCGGAACTGAAAACGCCGAGGCTGTGGTCGCCGGAGGATCCGTATCTGTACGAGTTTACGATCGAAACGGCGGAGGACCGCGTGGAATCGTATTTCGCGCTGCGCACGTTGGAGATTCGGCAGGTGAAGGGCGTTCCGCGCCTTTGCCTGAATGGAAAGCCGTATTTTTTCAACGGCCTGCTCGACCAGGGCTATTGGAGCGACGGCCTGTTCACGCCCGCCGTGCCGGAATGCTACGCGCAGGATATTCTCGCCGCGAAGCGGCTCGGATACAACGTGCTGCGCAAGCACATCAAGCTCGAACCGGAGCAGTTCTACTACGATTGCGACCGGCTGGGCATGATCGTCATGCAGGATATGGTCAACAACGGCCGCTATTCCTTCGCGCGCGATACCGCGCTGGCCACGATCGGCCTCAAGCGCCTGCCGGACAGGCTGATTCCGCGCAGCCGCAAAACGCGCCGCAATTTCTATGAGGCCATGGAAAAGACCGTCGCCCGGCTGCGCAGCCATCCGTGCGTGTGCTATTGGACGATCTTCAACGAAGGCTGGGGCCAGTTTGATTCTACGGCGGCTTATCGCCGCCTGAAGGCGCTCGACGCGACGCGGTTCATCGACAGCGCGTCGGGTTGGTTTTGCGGCGGAAAGACGGACGTGGAAAGCCAGCATGTCTATTTCAAACCGTATCGCTTCAAGCCCGCTTCAAGGCCGGTGATGCTCACCGAGTTCGGCGGCTATTCGTACAAGCCGGAGGGGCATGTTTTCAACGGGAAAAGGACGTATGGATACCGCCTGTTCAGCCGGCAGGAAGAATACCGGCGCGCGCTGGAAACGCTCTATCGCGAGGAAATTCTGCCCGCCGTGCCGCGCGGGCTGTGCGGCGCCGTCTACACCCAGCTGTCCGATGTGGAGGACGAAACGAACGGCCTGCTCAGCTACGACCGGCGCGTCGTAAAGGCGGACGAGGCGGCGATGCAGGCGATTGCGCGAGAGATGAGCGGCGCGCTTTGAAAGCGGGGGGATGGCAGAGCGGAAGCCGCTGAATTCTGTTTTGAAAAAGGGAGAATTTCATGTTGTTTCTGATAGAGGCAAACGAACAATATACAGACGAACTGGAACAGTTTAAGAACGAGGTGCTGATTTGCGATAACGATGACGAGAATCAATTCGCAGGCTGCATGGGCTTGCGGAATTGCAGTACCGCGAAGGAATGGATCGATATATGTAATCTCAGAAAAAAGGCGGAGACATGCGAACGGGCGGGCGCGGAAGTGCCGTCAACAACATATTTCGCAATCAGAGAAAGCGGCAATAGACTTGTGGGCGTTATTGATTTGCGTCATCATATCGATCATCCTATCCTTGGAACATGGGGAGGCCATTGCGGATACACGGTGAGGCCCTCTGAACGAGGAAAGGGTTATGCCAAGGAAATGCTCAGGCTGAATATTCAGAATGCCGGAGAAATGGGAATACAAAAACTTCTTGTGACATGCGACGCGAAAAATATGGCGAGTGAAAAAACGATACTTGCCAACGGCGGAGTTTTTGAAAAAAGCGTTGAAGTAGATGGATGTATGATAAAAAGATATTGGATTGATACAAACCGATAAATTCCGATTTGAATCTATTGAAATCTTAACCTGTTAGCGGCTGTTATAAGCCGTTAATAAAATCCTCCGAAATCCTTGAAAACAAAGAATTTTTCGCAGTTTGCTCACCTGCCCGCGTTATACGGTTTCATATGGTGTTACCCTTGCCCTCAATGCCTCATAAGGGCAAAAGCAAGGGAAGGAAAATCTGGTAAAACAATATAACAACATGTAGCAACCGGGAAACTGTGGCATATACGCGAACTAATTATACGGAGGATTTTGAATATGGACAAGTATATTTATGATGAAAACAACGGCCTTTGGTATGAGCTGCGAGGTGATTACTATGTTCCCTGCCTGACGATCTCGGAGAAAGAACAGCAGCCCATCGGCATATGGGGACGGCGGCATCTTCGATATATCCGTGAGTGCCGCAAAGGACTGTATAACAGCCTGCTTCTCAGCGGGAAACTCAACGGCTACCTTGCTGATCTGAATGCGCTCAGCCTTATTGTAGGCGGCCATGAATGCCTGACCGTCGGGGTAGCCCTGTTCCTGCACCATACGGGAAATCCTGTCTTTGAGATCGCTGACTTTTTGTTCGGCGACCTCTATTTCTGCTTCTTCCGCTTTTCTCTCCTTGCCTTTGAAAATGCCAGTGGTTTCTGCAAGCTGCTCTCTCAGCTCCGGCAGCTCGTTGTCTTGTATCTGCTTGATCTCGGATGCACACTTTCTGAGCCGGTGCAAAAGCTCTTTCATTTCTTTGAATACTGCCATGTCAATACCGGGCTTCGGTTTCGGCGGCAGCTTCGCCTGACGGATTAAAACCTCCAAAATTGACTTTGCTTTCTGCACAATGGTGCGGAATAAACCCGGCAGCCATCCGTGCTCAGAAATGGAGTATTTACTCCTGTTTTGAATCTCCTCGTGCTTAATTTCAAGTACCTTCTCCTCTGGTACGCCGACCACCAGTGCCAGATCAGCGGTACGGTTCCAGTCCTGTCGTGTTTCGTTGTCAGCCCGTATTTCTTCTGCCAGAGGATTATTCTTGCCGATCTTCTTTGTCGGCAGATACACGCTGCTTTGGTCGAATACAGCGAGTTTTTCTTCCTCCCTGACATGAAGGTTGATCTGTTCGGTCAGCAGCTTCTTTACCTCAGCCAGAAAGCCCTTGCTCTTGAAAAAGGTGTCCTTTGTCGTAAACATGTGCTGCTCATAGATTTCCCCCTTGGGGATCACCGTGCAGCCCTTGCGGATCGTTCCATCTTCTCCCGTGATCTCTTTCTTCGTCCGTACCCGTTTTCCTGTCTCATCAAAGTACACGGCGCGGGTGGCTACTTTGTTATCCGGTGTTTCCAGAAGCCGCCGCTCGGAAAAGATCAGATGGATGTGATAGTTGGTCTTTGTCTTGTTGTAGTGGAGCGCGGAAGTACATTCCACTTCGTACTGCCCCTTGAATTTCTCAGTGAACTCTTTCAGTACCTCGTCGGGATCGTATCTGGTGTAGTTCTCCGGCAGGGCAATAATCAGTTCCCTTGCCTCGATACATTTTCCCTCAGTACCGCATCGTTTGAACTCCTGCCTGCTTTCCCTTGCAAGGCACGTCCAGAACTCGGTATCAGCGGTGTCATAGACGGCGAACAGGTTTTCCTGTCTGTCCGGACTTGCGATATAGCTGATGCGTCCTTTCAGATCGGGCAGCTTGCTCATCTGGATGAACGAATGCCGCGGCATGGTTCATCACCGTTCTTTTTTGCAACTGCATACGGCAGTTGCCGCTGCGGGAGTGGTCAGTGGCCGACGGAGCAGCGATGGAAAAATGCCGCTGCATTTTTCTGTGTATCGAATGTGAAGGATACTTCCCGAACACTCGATACAGGCCCTCCGCAGGAGCGAAATACCCGGAGTACGAACCGTCAGGTTTGTGCGAAGGGTGTATTTCGCTCTCAGACGGCGAGGCCTTGAAAGACTGCTTTTCGTAAGCATCATACCACCTCCTTCACTTCGTCCCTGCAACGTAGGTTTCTTCCCTGGTTAACGGTCATGAAACGCTCCAGCGTATCCGTCCGGATAATGGTTTTCCGTCCGACCTTGAGTACCGGGAGCTTGCCCCAGTCCACCAGAGCACGCATGGTGTTTCGTCCGATCCCGGACATTTCTGCCGCTTCTTCAATGGTCATACCGATTTTTGCAACGCTCATATCTTCTTTCTCCTTTCAATAGTTCTCATCCTGCAACGATGGCAACTATAGTATACGCAATCTGCTATCACTTGTCAACTCATTTTGCAACGTATTAAAAAGAAAATATGAAAATAGTTGTGAATTGCTATTGCAAATCGCAACGGCATGTGCTATACTAACGCCAGCGAGGTGAATAAGCCTATGACAAAAGATAACAGCTTCACCGCAAAACAGGTCGGTGAAAGAATCAGAGAACGCAGGACGGAACTGCGGCTGTCCATGAGTCAGCTCGGAGACCGTCTGAGCGTAAACAAATCCACCATACAGAGATACGAGACAGGCGGTGTCGATCCGGAAAGAACGATCCTCATCGTGCCGATTGCGGAAGCTCTGGAAACGACACCGGAATGGCTGACTGGTAAATCCGACGCCAAGGAATACGATAGCTATACTCTGTGCAAGAAGGCTATCGAGCAGCACATTTCGGACTACCTTGACAGCATGACAAGTGCCGTACAGGGGCAGCCGCACCAGCAGCTCCTGACTACCTTCCTCGGTGAGATCGTCGATCTCTATGCCCTGTTCTGCGAGCGCTTCGCAAAGGCAATGGCAGAGGTAGACAAGATTGCAGAGGATGAAGGACTGAAAGAATCTCTGAGACGGTATGCGATAGAATCCGGTGCGATTACGGAAAAGGTCTATCGCAAAGAAATGGAAGCACCTGTAGAAGATATGAAACGATTTATGGATGGTCTTTTACATATCTACGATGAGGGACGCACCAATGTAAAGATCGGCGACCTCCTCGGGATCAAGCAGAAAGCGATGAGAAGGCTTCCTGAAAAAGACGAATCCGTGGCACCTTGACAACAGAGTTTACCGGCGTAGATTGCCATGCTTTTCGGTTGTCGCGCAAGCGACGAGAAAAGCGGCGATAAAATCTGTGTAGTTGTGGCGGCAGCGCCGACATAACTACAGCCGATAACGAATAAAGCGTATATGTCACAGACCCGGCTGCCACGGATAGAAAGGAGAATAATTATCTATGGCAAAAGGTTCTGTGAGAAAGAAAGGAAGCAAGTGGTACTACCGCTTCTATGTGGAAGATGAAAGCGGGAAGCTGGTACAGCGTGAGTTTGCGGGAACGACAAGCAAGAGCGAGACAGAAGCCATGCTCCGCAAGGCGATGGAGGATTATGAAGCGAAAAAGTTCGTAGCAAAGTCCGAAAACGTCACTGTGGGGCAGCTCTTGGATATGTGGGTGGAGGAAGAACTGAAGCCCGGCAGTCTCAGTAACGGAACGGTATCTGCGTATCAGGGAACAGTGGGACGCATCAAGCAGTTTCCCATCGGAGACCGGAAGCTGAAAACCGTCACACCGGAGCATCTGCAATCATTTCTTGATCTTCTCTCCTTCGGAGGGAGCGATGCGAACGGAAAAGAGGTCAAGCCCATCAGCAAAGGGTATATGAGGCTGTTCTCTGCGGTGCTGCAGGGAGCGTTCCGGTTCGCGGTATTCCCCAAGAGACTTCTCAGCTATAATCCCATGCAGTATGTGGTCATGCGGAAGAAGCAGGAAAGCTACGAGCTGTTCTCGGACGACAACAGTGACGAGCTGACGGTTCCCACTATTACCTACGAGCAGTATGCAGCTCTGACGGACTGGCTCAAAAAGAAGAACAATCCGGCGCTTTTGCCCATTCAGATTGCCTACTTCACCGGACTTCGGATCGGAGAAGTCTGTGCGCTGACCTGGCAGGACATCGACCTGAAAGAACAGGTCATCACGGTACGGCGCAGTATGCGGTACAACGGGGCAAGGCACAAGACGGAGATCGGGCCAACCAAGCGGAGCAAGATCCGCACGGTGGACTTCTGCGACACGCTGGCGGGGATTCTGAAAGAAGCGAAGAAGGAGCAGCACTTAAACCGCATGAGGTACGGTGAGTTTTACAGCCTGAACTACTGCAAAGAGGTACAGGAGAAGGGCCGCAGCTACTACGAGCTGTACACGCTGGGTATGACGGAAGAAGTGCCGGAGGACTACAAGGAACTCTCCTTTGTCTGTCTCCGTCCTGACGGGGCTTACGAATCCGCAAGCACGGTCAGCATTATGTGCAGAACAGCGCAGGAGAAGGTTCCAGGCCTTGAGGACTTTCATTTCCACACACTCAGACACACGTTCACGAGCAACCTGCTGTCAAACGGCGCACAGCCGAAGGATGTACAGGAGCTGCTGGGACATGCGGATGTGAGTACCACGATGAATATCTACGCACACGCGACAAAGGAAGCAAAACGCTCCTCCGCAAGACTGCTGGACAAAGTGGTCGGCGAATAAAAAAGAAAAGCTTTCCCTTGTTTTGCCGGATAAGGGCAAAAACAAGGGAAAGCAGTCGAAATCGGAGCGTTAAAACCGCGATTTTCCTTGAAATATCAGGGGCTTTGGAGATTG
Organism: Clostridiales bacterium; assembly: GCA_004557805.1. Classification (GTDB taxonomy): domain Bacteria; phylum Bacillota; class Clostridia; order Christensenellales; family Aristaeellaceae; genus Aphodomonas. Next base: position 34,393 of record SFFS01000008.1, read on the forward strand.
GGATAGATAAATCGGAATTTATCCAGCCGCCGCATAATACAAAATCCTGCCCGGCGTTTCCGCCGGGCAGGATTTGCCGTTCTATGAGCGCTCTGCTGAGAGTGAATTACTTGCTCAGCGCGTCCGCGACGGCGGCCTTGATGGCGTTGGAGGTTACCGTACCGCCGGTCACCGCGTCGACTTCGAAGCTGTTTGCTTCGACGATGCGTTCAGGCATCAGCCGAATCGCGCGGTCGCTCACGCCGGGCGTTTCGGAGTGGGAAAGGATTTCAACCGCATCGATCTTTTCGCCGTCCAGAGTCACCTTCACGGCCAGCTTCGTGCCGCCCATGCCCTGGCCGTAGCCGATGAATTCGTTTTCGGCCGTCTCGTAAACCTTCTCTTCAGCGGGCGCGGGAGCGAAAGCCGTCTTGCTTTCCATGACGCTGTCGGGGCTGTTGTCCGTCTTGGCGGCCGCGGCGTTTTTGCCGGCTTCGCGTCCGAACAGCATGCCGCCGCCGATGTTGCAGGAGGCCTGATAGCAGTAGGACCATACGTCGCCCAGCTCGCCCGCGCCGTACAGGTGGGGGATGGCTTCTCCGTTCAAATCGAGAATTTCAGCGTGTTCGTTGCGCTCGGGACCGCCCTGCGTGTTCACGACGGAGGCGACCATTTCAATGGCGTAGAACGGGCCTTCGCTGAATTTCTTCATGGTTTCCAGGCTGCGGCCAAAGAGGATATCCTCGCCGCGGTCGATCATTTCGTTGTTGAGCGCGATGGTCTTTTCGAGGTTTTCGGCGGGCACGCCGATCTTTTCGGCCAGCTCGGCGAGCGTATCGGCCTTCACGATCCAGCCGCTGGCAATTTCTTCGCTGTTATCGGCGCTGAACTGCTTGTGAAGCGCGCCCATGTCGATGATTTCCTGATCCATGATCGCGTAGATCTTCGAGGTGAAAGGCGTGGCGATGATATCGCCGTGGAAATAGCTCTTGCCGTGATGAGACTTATCTGCCTCGTTCATAAAGCGCGTGCCGTCGTTGCCGACCATGATAACGCCCTTGGCGGCGATGCCGCGCTGGCAGCCGAACACCTGCACGCCGCAGGGATAGCGGAAGTCGAGATCGGCGTAGACCATGTTGCCCATGTGCCAGAGGTTCGCGCCGACTTCCTGCGCCATGACGATACCGTCGCCGGTATTGAACAGCGCGCTGCCGAGGGAGACGAGGTTCGCCTTCACTGCATAGTCCTGCAGCATCTGCTTGTTGCTTTCAAAGCCGCCGCAGCACAGCACCACGCCGTTGCGCGCGCGGAGGTTGACGGTTTTGCCGTCTACTTCGGCCTGCACGCCGTGAACGATGCGCGTATCCCGGTCCTGAATGAGGTGCTTGGCCGGCGCGCTGTACCATACGTCGATGCTGTCGGAGCGCTCTTCCACGGCCGCCTTCATTTTGAAGTACATATAGCCGTCGCCGCCGAACGCGCCGTTGCCGGTCATGGTCTGAATGCTGCCCGCGCCGGGCATGTTCACGAATTCAACGTTGCCGCGGTTGACGGGATTTTCCATGCCGAGAACGTCGGTCATCCAGCTGAGGTTGTCGGAAAGACCGCTGATGTACATTTCGATGATTTCATCGGACGGGGTCGCGAAATCGCCGCGCAGCGCCTTCATATAGGCGACCGCATCGTCGTGCTGCGCCGGATCGACGTAGCCCATCCACTGCATGCAGACGCGGGAATTTCCGCCGGCAAGCGCTTCGGGCGCTTTTTCAAGCAGGAGCACTTTTGCGCCGGCGTCGGCCGCAGCGGTGGCGGCGGTGGCGCCCGCGGCGCCGAAGCCGATGACGATCACGTCGTATTCGGCGTCCCAGTCGATCGTGCTTTCAAAAGCGGCTTCGTCCGCGAAGGCGAAGCTGCTCAGAAGCAGACAGAATGCGAGCAGAGCAACAACCAGTTTCTTCATGAGTTTCCCTTCCTTTCAAGTATCCCCCTTGATGGGTTGAGAAAATCATAACAGAAACGAAGATTGTGAACAAATACCCATTCCGGCGCAAATGACTTTATTTATGACAAACGGGTTATAAATCCGCGGACGCGGCAATCCGCTCCGCGGCGCTGCGGAAAACCTGCGCAAGCGCCGGGCTTGTGCTGAAGTGCGGCCATGCGAGCATGATCTCAAAGCCGGAGCGGTATTCGGCGACCGGGCGGCAGATGAGCAGATGATTTGCGATGATTTCAGAGGAATCCGGCATAACGCCGACGGCGTTTCCGGCGGTAATCGCCAGGCTGAAAGCCTGCGAACCGCGGGCGATGGCGAGGTTCTGCATGGGCACGCCGCACAGCAGAAGCTGCAGGCGAATGGCTTCGTAAAGCGTCGTACAGGGCACGAGGCTGGAAACGTTCCGGGGCTGGGGGAGAAGGAACTGGCGCGTCAGCGCCTCAGAAATGGAGACCTCGCCGCTCTGCTGTGCCAGCGGGTCCGAAGCAGAAACGAAAAAGCTCAGACCGGCCGTTTCCAGCGGAACCGCTTCCAGCCAGTCCTGATCCTTCGCTTCGCAGGGCATTACCAGCGCCACGTCCAGCTTTCCGGTATAAAGCCGCTCCAGCGTGTCGCACGCCTCGGCGCGAACGGAAAGCTCGCGGTTCGTCTGCCGCATGACGGCGATCAGGCGCATGGCGAACGAAAACTGGCCGTTGCTGCCGTATCCCAGCCGGATTTCGGGCGCAGTGTGCGCAGCGTCCGGCGAAAGCGCGCGCTCCAGCGCTTCGCATTCGTTCAGAACCTGCGCCGCGTGCTGGTAAAACAGCTTTCCGGCAGGCGTTAAATGCATCTGGCGCGTCGTGCGCTCGATCAGCGTAACGCCGAGCCGCTCCTCGAGCGCGTGGATTTTCCGGCTCAGAAACGGCTGCGCGATATAGAGCTGCTCCGCAGCCTTTGAAAAGCCGCCCGTCCGGATGATCGCGGCAAAATACTGCATGTCGGTCAGGTCAAAATTCAGCTGATTGCTCATGCAGCGCTTTCTCCCTTCGAAAGGCGGGCGTTCATTCGGGGCGGGACGTTTCCAGCCATTCCCGGTATTTTTCGATTACGGCCTCCCGCGCGTATTTTGCCTGATAGAGCGCGCGGGCGCGGCGGCCCATCTCGTCCAGCGGCGCGCCGTCGCGAAGGAGCGCGCGCAGCGCCTCGGCGATCTGCTCGCTTTCGCCTTCACGGAAGCGGACGCCGACATGCTCGCGATCGATATCGCGCGCAATGTCCGATTCACACGAGGAGATCAGCAGCGTGCCGCGCCCGCTGGCGAGGATGCCGTAATATTTGCTTGGCAGCAGCACGTTCTGGAACGCGGCCGAAAACACCACCACCGAAAGATCGGCGGCGGACAGATGCCGCCCCAGCTCGCTTGCGGGGGCATAGCCTTCGAAACGGACGTTTTGCAGCCCCTCTTTTTCGCATGCGTCTTTGAACTTGAAATAATTGCTGCCCGCTCCGGCGATCTGGAACAGCACCGGCTCGTCTTTCAGAAGGCGCGCGGCGCCCAGCAGCGTCTGAAATTCGTGTGCGACGCCGAAATTGCCGCTGTACTGGACGACCAGCCTGTCGCCCCAGCCGCGCGCGGCCTTCGCTTCGCCGCGCGGAAGCGGTTCGATCTGTTCCGGGAAAAAGTTTGGGATCAGCTTTACCTGCGGCAGACCGTATTCGGCCTGCAAATGCGCGCACATTTCATGGCTGAGCGAGGCGACCGCGTCGCAGCGGCGCATCGCGCCGCCCATCGTGCGGCGCAGGAAACGATAGGTGAAGCCCGTGCCGTCGCTCATGCCGCTGGCTTTGAGCACGTCCGGATACAGATCCTGCACGGTGAGATACACCTGATAGCCGCGCAGGCGCTTGCCGATTTTCGCGCAGACGACCGCCAGCGGCGGGGCTGTACCCACGAGCACCTTCTCGTTTTTGCCGATGTGGAAAACGCAATAGAAAAACAGGCTGATTTCAAACGTGATAAGGTTGAAAAGCTTGCCCGCGAACGACGATTTGGGGAATTTGGTGTTCCACAGCCGCTTTACGGCGACGCTGTTGCGCGTTTCGCGGCGCGGCGGCTTTTCCGTCATGCCGGGGTAGTACGGATCGCCGGTAACGACGGTAGTCTGCCAGCCGCGGCGCGCAAAGTTTTCCGCAATCGCGCAGAAAATCTGGCCCGTCGAAGCGGTCTCCGGGGGATATTGCTGGTTGAGAATGGTCAGTTTTTCAGGCATTCGGCTTCGCCTTTCTCTTTTCGCCGTCCACGTCCTCGTCGTAGGGGAGCGCGCCCTCGCGCACGCCGCGAGCCGTCAGCACGCAGATGACGGAATATACGATGATTTTCAGATCGAGCCAGAGCGACATATGATCGGCGTAATAGCCGTCCAGCCGCGCCTTATCGGGCGGAAGGATGCAGTCGCGTCCGTTCACCTGCGCCCAGCCGGTGATGCCCGGCCGCACGCGGTATGCGCCGGTCTGGCGGCGCAGCTCGTGAATATCCTTTTCGTTGGGAACGAGCGGGCGCGGGCCGATCAGGCTCATTTCCCCCTTGAGCACGTTGAACAGCTGCGGCAGCTCGTCCAGGCTGGTCTTGCGCAGCACGCGGCCCACGCGCGTGATGTGTGTCTCGGCGTTCTGCAATTCGCTCGTGGCAACGTCGCGCGGCGCGGATGTGTTCATCGAGCGCAGCTTGTAGATGTAAAAGCGTTTTTCATTTCGTCCTACGCGCTCCTGCTTGAAAAGCGCCGGGCCGGGCGAATCGAGCTTCACCAGCACGCCCAGCACGATCAGCAGCGGCAGCAGCGCGATCAGCGCCGCCAGCGACAGCAGAATATCGAGCAACCGCTTCAAAATTGGATACATCTTCCTCAATACAGCCCTGCGATACCCATCGCGAGCAGCGCCGTGCCGAGCACGCGCGTTGTCCACTCGATCATATCGGCAAGCCCTTCCTCCGTATTTTCGACGGCGCTGTGCGCCGCCTCGACCCCTGCGGAAGCCAGCAGCATCACGCCGCCCAGCGCGACCGCCGGGCGCACGCCGCTGCCGACGAACGCCGCGCAGAACGCCATGCCGGAAAGCCCGCTGTGCATTATCAGCGTCAGCAGCCACAGCGCCTTTCTCGAACGGGAGACGGTCTGGCGGAAAATCCACCACAGCCACAGCATAATGCCGGTCAGCACGAACACCGGCAGCAGCCATGCAACCAGCTCCGCGCCGTAGAGTGCTCCCGGCGTGCGCAGATGGCGCGCGGGCATGGCGCTCATCGCGCGCGAAAGCGCGGCGGAAAACACCGCGTCCGCCGCCGAAAGCACGAGCATGCGCGCATCCCGCGGGCTGCGCACGCAGCGCGCCGCCGCAGGCAGCTCCATCCACAGCGCGTCGGCCATCCAGCACAGGAACAGCCCCGCCAGCGACAGATACTGCCACGCCTCGCCGCGCCCCAGCGCCAGCACAATGCAGACGATCATCAGCGCGGGCGTGAGCAGAATCCGCCAGCGTGCCCGCACTTTCATCGCCTCCCCGCGCTTTTTCGGTTGTGATTGTATCATGGATAGAAGATGGATGCAAGAGGAAGCGGCGCAGGGCGCGCCGGGGAAAGCAAAAAAGCAAGGCCCGCCGGGCGGCGGGCCTCTGTATGCCGGATGCGCCGCGCGGGCGCTTTATTCTTTTTCCATCAGCACGCCGGCTTCCGCAGTGAACGCCAGATACGTTCTGGGCCAGAAGCGGGAGCACATGCGGCTGGCGTTTTCAGCGACGTGCCTGTCGGTGAACAGCGCGACGACGGCGCTTCCGCTGCCGGTCATCTGAGCGCGAAGCGCGCCGTAATGCTCCAGCGCCTGCGCGCAGACGGCGATTTCCGGCCGGCGCGGCACAGCGGCGGCTTCCAGCGCGTTGCCCATCGAAGCGGCCAGCGCGTGCGCGTCGCCGCCGCGAAGCGCAGCGGCGACGGCGGCGGGATCGGGGTTGCGCGGCGCTTCGGGCAGCGCGTCGAACGCGCTGAAAACCTGCGGCGTGGAAAGCCCCCGGCAGGGCTGCACGATCACCACGGGGAACGACCGGCCGCATGGCAGCGTTTCGAGCCGCTCGCCAATGCCGCGCACGCGCGCAAGGCCGCCGCGCAGCAGGAACGGAACATCCGCGCCGCACGCCTGCGCCGCATGCATCAGCTCCGCTTCCGTCAGCCCAAGCTCCCACATCAGGTTCAGCCCCAGCAGCGCGGCCGCCGCGTCGGCGCTTCCGCCGCCCAGGCCGCCTCCCACCGGGATGCGCTTGCGCAGTTCGAACTCCGCGCCCAGCGCTGCGCCCGTCAGCCCGCGCAGCACGCGCGCCGCCTTGAGGACGAGGTTATTGTCGTCGCCGGGAACGAGCGCGCCCCGCGCGCGCAGAAAAAGCGAATCCGCCGGGCGGATCGTCAGCGTGTCGCACAGCGAGACGGATTGCATAATCATATCCAGTTCGTGATAGCCGTCCTCGCGCCTGCCCAGCACGGACAGCGCCCAGTTTACCTTCGCGTTTGCAAGTAAGCGCACAGCAGTTTCCTCTTTCTGGAGCAATTCCGGCGGCTGCCGGTCCGGCTCTGCGGCATGATTTGATTGATATTCTCCGCCTTTTCGGGAAAACCTTCAAAATGCTTGCTTTTTCGGGCGCGTGTTGATATAATGCCCTCGCAAACAGCACAAAAACGCGAAACCGGAGGATTATCATGAACGAAGAAGATCGCGATATCGTAGAGTTTACCGACGAAGAAGGCAACAGCATTCTGCTGGAAGTCCTGGATACTTTCTACTATAACGGCGAAGAGTTCGCCGTGCTGGCCGACTACGTGGAAGACGAAGAAGACGACGGCGAAACCGCCGCCTGCGATTGCGCCCAGAGCGAAGGCTGCGCCTGCTGCGGCGGCTGCGGCGAAGGCGATGAAGAGGGCGAGGACGTTTACCTGATGAAGATCGTCACTTCCACCAACGAGGAAGGCGAAGAAATGGAAGAATTCATCCCCGTTGAGGACGACGACCTCATGGAAAAGCTGATCGAAATCGTGCAGACCCGCTTTGGCGAGGACGACGAAGAAGAATAAGCCTGACCGAATAAAACGCCTGCCGGATACGTCAGGCGTTTTTCCTATTCTCTGCGAGGGTGTGCGTATGAAAAACGGTGCAAAAAAAGCGCTGCGCGCGCTGGTCTGCCTGCTTGCGGCGCTACTGCTTGCGTTGGCGGGATATATCGCGTATCTGTTTCTTTCCTATAGCCGCCTGCCCGATCTGCTGCCGCTGACGGTGGAGAACGGCGATTCCGCCGCGCCGCGAACGGAAACGAAATATTCGCTCCTTTCCTTCAACGTCGGCTTCGGCGCGTATGAGCCGGATTTCGGCTTTTTCATGGATGGAGGAACGGAATCGCGCGCGTTTTCCAGGGAGCGGCTGGAGAAGAACCTTGCGAACATCGCCGCGTTCCTTCAGAATGAGAAAGCGGATTTCCTGTTCCTTCAGGAGGTGGACGAGGACGGTACGCGTACCTATCATGTCAACGAGCGCGAAGTGCTGACGAACGCGCTGGACGACTATGCCGCCGTATGGGCGCAGAACTGGGATTCGGCGTATCTGTTCTATCCGTTCACCCAGCCGCACGGCAAAAACCGCGCCGGGATGCTGACCTTCAGCCGCTTCGGCGTTTCCTCGGCGCTGCGGCGCAGCCTGCCGGTGGAGACGGGCTTTATGAAGCTGCTCGACCTCGACCGCTGCTACAGCGTCAGCCGCGTTCCGCTTGAGAACGGCTCAGAACTGGTGCTGTATAACGTGCATCTTTCGGCGTACACCTCCGACGGAACGATTGCGGGCCGGCAGCTGGAAATGCTCGTAGCCGACATGGCTGCGGAATATGCGAAGGGGAATTACGCCGTGTGCGGCGGCGATTTTAACAAGGACGTGCTGGGCGACAGTCCGGAAACCTTCGGCATGGAGGACAGCGGTTATAACTGGGCGCAGCCGATTCCGCCGGAAATTTTCGAGGGGACCGGCCTTTCGCTCGTCGCGCCCATCGACAGGGAGAACCCCGTGCCCTCCTGCCGCAACGCCGACGGAGAATACTATGAGGGCCAGTACGTGGTGACGGTGGACGGGTTCATCGTCTCGGACAACGTGAACGTACTGCAAAGCACGGTGATCGACACCGGCTTTGCCTATTCCGACCATAACCCGGTGCGGTTGACCTTCTCGCTGGCCGCACAGTAAAAAAACGGAGGATTTCATGAACGAAACGCTGCGCCTGAAAATTGCCATGCTGCCCGACAGCCCCGGCTGCTATCTGATGAAGCACGCGGGCGAGATTATCTATGTCGGCAAGGCGAAGAACCTTAAAAACCGCGTGCGCAGCTATTTTATGCAGAAGGAGCACACGCCCAAGGTGGCGGCGATGATCGCCAAGATCGAGGATTTCGACATCATTCTCTGCGAAACGAACCTCGAGGCGCTGATGCTCGAATGCAACCTCATCAAGCTGCATAAGCCGTATTACAATATCCTCCTCAAGGACGACAAGCATTATCCCTATATCCGCATCGACGAGCGCGAGCCGTATCCGCGGGTTACGATGGTGCACCGCATGGAGAAGGACGGCGCGAAGTATTTCGGGCCGTATATCGGCGGCGGAGCGGTGCGCGAGGTGCTGGAGGTGCTGCGGCAGACGTTTCCGCTGCGCACGTGCAGCCAGGTTCCCAACCCCGACAAGCCGCGCAGGCCGTGCGTGCATTACGAGATTGGGCAATGTACGGCGCCCTGCGCCGGAAAAATCACCCCCGAGGCATACGGCGAAACGGTGAAGCAGGTCGTCGCGTTTCTCGGCGGCAAGACGGAGCAGGTGCTCAAAGCGATGAAGGCGCAGATGGCCGAGGCCGCCGCGCAGCTGCAATTCGAGAAGGCGGCGCTTCTGCGCGACCGCATCCGCGACGTGGAGGGGCTGCTCGAACGGCAGCTGGCGCAGTCGACCTCCGGCGGCGAGCGCGACGTGATCGCCGTCTGGTCGGACGGTCTGGATGCGATGTGCGAAGTGCTGCACATTCGCGGCGGGAAGATGATCGGCGGCGATAATTTCGCGCTGGAACGCGCGGGCGACGAGGAAACGGCCGCGGTGATCGGCGATTTTCTTTTGCAGTATTACGAGGATGGGCGGCTTCTGCCGCGGGAGGTGCTCTGCCAGGCGCTGCCGGAGGATGCGGACGAGATTGCCAGCATTCTTACCGAGCGGCGCGGGGGAACGGTACGCCTGATTGCGCCGCAGCGCGGCGAAAAGCGCGCGCTGGTGCTCATGGCTGAAAAAAACGCGCGCGACGCGCTGGAAAAGCGCAACGCCCGCGCAAAAGTCACTTACGAGCGCACCGTCGGCGCGGCGAAGGCGCTGGCCGAGGCGATCGGCATGCAGACTGTGCCGCGGCGTATCGAGGGCTACGACAACAGCAACATTCAGGGCGCGCAGCCGGTTGCGTCGATGGTCGTGTTCATCGATGGAAAGCCCGCGCGCAAGGAATACCGGCATTTTAAAATCAAAACCGTCGTGGGCGCGAACGACTTCGCCACAATGGAAGAGGTGCTGGGGCGGCGCTTCCGCCGCGGCCTTGCCGAGCATGAGGAACATCCCGATTCCGGCTTCGGCGACCTGCCCGACCTGATCCTGATCGACGGCGGCCCGGAGCAGCTGGCCTTCGCGCGCCGAGCAATGCACGCGGCGGGCGCGGAGATTCCGATGTTCGGGCTGGCAAAACGGCTGGAGGAAATCTGGCTGCCGGACGCCGACGCGCCGATTCTGCTCGACCGCCATTCGCCCGCGCTGTATCTGATCCAGTCTGTGCGCGACGAGGCGCACCGCTTCGCCATCACGTTCCACAGGCAGCTGCGCTCGAAGCAGACCATCCGCTCGCGGTTGGAGGAAATTCCGGGCGTGGGGCCGAAGCGCAGGACAGCGCTGTTTAAGGCGTTCGGGTCGCTCGAGGGCGTGAAGAAGGCCAGCGTAGAGGAGCTGGCCGCCGTGGACGGCATGAGCCGCCCGGCCGCGGAGGCGGTCTACGCATGGGCGCGCAGGGAAGAGGAGAAGAAAAAGCGATGAAAATGAGCGCACGGGAAGAAATCACCTATAACATTCTGCTGATGATTCTGGAAGGGAAAGCGACGCTCGTCTCCGAGGGCGACGGGTGGCTGCTGGCGCAGAGCAATCCGCGCACGCCTGCGTGGCTGTATCTTACCTGCGAGCCCGGCGTGGCGGCGCAGAAGGCGATTTGCGAGGCGCTCGAAGCGCGCCTTGCGGAGAACCCGGAGCTGCGCGTGACGGCTGATCCGCGCTTTGCGCGGAAAACGCTGGAAGCCCTCGCCGTCCAAACGGGCCGCGCTCTGCGCGAGACAATGCCGATGATCGCCTATGCCTGTATGCGCGTAAGCGGCGTGCCTTCCAGCGGACGGATACGCCGTCCCACGCCCGCCGATCGCGGCGCGCTGGCGGAGCTGATCCGCCAGATGGCCGCCGATGCGGAAGGGCAGACGCTCTCCGACGGCGAGGCCGCCGGGTTTGCCGATGCGATGGCGAACTCCGACCGGCTTTGCCTGTGGGACGACGGCGGCGTGCGCGCCATGGCGCTGATCGCCCACCGCACGGAACGCTATGCGCGCCTGAACACCGTCGTAACCGACCGCGCGCAGCGCGGCAAGGGGTACTGTGGCATGCTTATGGCCGCGCTTTCCGAAGAACTGCTTTCGCAGGGCGTAACGCCCATGCTCTATGCCGATGCGCGCAACCCGGCTTCCAACGGCGCTTACCGACGCGTGGGCTTCGAGGAGGCGGGCCGGGCGACGGAGTACGCGCTGGGGTGAGGAGCGAGGGGACGAGGGGGGAACGATGCGGGGAAAACTTTCTTTAGAAAAAGAAAGCTTTCCCCGCGCCCCTTTCAAAGAAATCATTTGGGATTTCAAAGGATGGGGATTTTTTAGGGAACCTTCGGGCAGAATGATGCTCGGAGGTTTTTATGCGTTTGAGTTCTTTTCTGTTTCCGAAGTGCTGGAATCTGCGCGTGGTGGGGCGCAGCGATGCGGAGGACGATCAGCGGCAGAAGCTGGTCGTGCGCGACGCGGCGCTGCGTGCGGCGCGCGAGCGCCCAATGAATCTGCGCGCGATCCGGCGTGCGGCGCGGCGTGTTGACAAAACCGCGCGCGTGCGAATGGTATTGTATCCGCCGGAAGCGCCGCGCATGACGGTGCAGATAACGCTCGGGCAGGGGCGCGGCCGCAACTGGCTGGGAATGCTCTTTCCGGAGGCGTTCGGCGTGCCGGAGACGGGGCCGGTACGGTTTCGGTGGTGGTTTGCAGAGCTGTTGAAAGGATGGGGATGGCTATGATGCGCCGGGCGATTGCGGTGGTGCTGGCCGTGCTGACGGTGCTGTGCGCAGCGCTGGCGGGCGCGGCGATCTGGTTCGCGGCCAGCGCGGAGACGGTATACTGGGGTTCGCGCGGCGAAACCGTGAGTCAGGTACAGACGAAGCTGAAGCAATGGGGCTATTACACGGGCAGCGTGGACGGCGTGTTCGGGCAGAGCACATACGACGCGGTGGTGTGGTTTCAGCGCGCCAACGGGCTCACGGCGGACGGAACCGTCGGCGGCGCGACGCTTACGGCTTTGGGGATTTCCGCGCAGAGCGCGGAAGGGACGACGGTCGCCAGCGCCGCGGGGGAGAGCGACGTGTCGCTGCTGGCGCACTGCGTGTATGGAGAAGCGCGCGGGGAACCGTATGTGGGCAAGGTGGCCGTAGCGGCGGTGGTGCTCAACCGGGTGCGGAGTTCGTCGTTTCCGAATACGATTTCGGGCGTGATCTATCAGGAAGGGGCGTTTACGTGCGTATCGGACGGTCAGCTGTATCTGACGCCGGATGAGGATGCGTACAGGGCGGCGCGGGATGCGCTGAACGGCTGGGATCCGACGTATGGGTGTTTGTATTATTACAATCCTGCGACGGCGGTGAGCGCATGGATCTGGTCGCGCGAAGTGCGATTGACGATCGGCGCGCACTCGTTCGCAGTGTAAGGAAACGGCAGGCAATAGAAGCGGGAAATACGGTGCGAAACGAGCGCCCCCGGAGGAAGAACGCGACGTTTGAGCGTCGAAAGCAGCGCGCAGTGTTCATACCGAATGAATGCCGCAGCGCTGCGCCCCCAGAAACGTCGCAGCAGCGCATTGCCGCATTTCTGCGATAACGCTGCGCTTCATTCCCTTCCGCAACCGCTTTGCAGCCTGTAGCCCTACAGCCCGCGCACCAAAAAAGCGGGGCGCCGCCCCGCAAAAACAAAACCGTCTTTTGACTCCAGCAGAAGGAGATCGCAGCATGAAAAAGCATCGTTCCGTTCCGGTGATTCTGTTCCTGTCAATCGCGCTGGCGGCGGCCGCCGCGCTTGCATTCTGGCAGTTTAAGACCGCGCAGGCTGCTGAGATTACTGTCCGCGCGGGGCGCGAACGCGCCTATTACAGCGCGCTCGACGCGCTGACAAACCTCGAGACCGATCTTTCCAAAGCGCTGATCGCCTCCGGCCCCGGGCAGCACGCGCTGCTGCTGGGCCGCGTTTCGACGCTTGCCGCCGCCGCTTCGGAGAACCTGTCGGCGCTGCCGGCCGCTTACGGTGCGGATGAGGCCGGGCTGAAGTTCCTCAGCCAGACGGGCGAATATGCGCAGACCCTCGCGACGGCCGCCGCCGAGGGCCGCACGCTTACCGAAACCGACGTGCAGCAGCTTTCGGCGCTGATGCAGAAAAGCGGCGAACTGCGCCGCCATCTCGAAAGCGGCGCGGGCTTCGCTTACGACGCGCCCGGCGAGGAGCAGAAGCTTTCCGGAATCGAATATCCGTCGCTCCTCTACGACGGCCCGTTCTCCGACGGCATCCGCCAGGGAACGCCGCGCGGCATCAGCGGCGAGGAGATTACGGCGGAACAGGCCGTGGAGGCGGGGCGCGCGTTTCTCGGCGCGGACCGCGCGCAGCGCGCCGCCGATATGCAGGGCCCAATCCCGTGCTGGGGCGTGGCGGCGCAGAAGGGCGGCGTGGCCGTCAATATGCAGGTGACGCGGCAGGGCGGCAAAATCCTCTGGATGGCGCCGGAGACGGCGGGTTTCGACGCGGCGCTTGAAATGGATGCGTGCGTCGAGCGCGCGCAGGCGTTTCTCGCGGAGCATGGCTTTGGGCGGATGCAGCCCAGCTTTACGCAGCAGTACGACGGCCTCGCCGTCGTCAGCTTTGCGGCCGAACAGGACGGCGTAATCCTTTACCCCGATCTTGTCAAGGCACAGGTGCGCATGGATACCGGCGATGTGGTCGGCCTGGAGGCCAATAATTTCTGGATGAACCATATGCAGCGGGAAAACCTTACGCCCGCGGTGGATGAATCGCAGGCGCTTCGCGCCGTGTCGGGCCGCCTGACCGTGACGGGCGCAAGGCTGTGCGTTATCCCCGTGGACGACGGGCTGAACAGCGGAAAGACCGAGAAGCTCTGCTGGGAAATCGCGGGCGACTGGTCGGGAAGCCGGTATCTGACGTATATCGACGCGGAGACGGGCGAGGAGGAAAAGGTGCTCAAAGTGGTGCAGGGAAACGGGGGAACGTTGACGATTTAAGCGGAGCGCAGCTTTTCCGGCGGCAAAAACCGCCGGAGATTTCCATGATAACCCCGCCCCTTCCGGGCAAACTGAACCCGGGAGGGGATTTTTTATGCCGCAAAATCATCGTTGGCGTTATTGGTCGCTGGCCGCGCTGGGGCTCGGACTGGCGGTCGTGATCTGGATTTCCGCAAACGTGCCGGGTTCGGGCGCGCGCCCGCGGATTGCCTACGCCGAAAACACGACCGCGTCCGACGCGCTGGCCAGCCCGTTCAAGGCCGTCTATGAGGCCGTGCAGCCCGCCGTGGTGGGCATCGAGGTGACAACGACGACGCGCGTGATGAACGGCCGCATCATGACGGCCACGAGCTTCGCGGGCTCCGGCGTGGTCATTTCGGAGGACGGTGTGGTGCTGACGAACTATCACGTCATCGACGGCGCGGAGGGGCTGTACGTGCTCAGTGGAGAGGACGAATTCCCCGCGGAGCTGATCGCGGGCGACGAGGACAGCGATATCGCCGTTCTGCGCGTGGACGCGCCGAACCTTACCGCCGCCACCCTCGGGGATTCCGATCAGCTGTCCGTGGGCGATTGGGCGCTGGTGATCGGCAACCCGCTGGGCGAGCAGTTTGTCAACACGCTGTCGGTGGGCGTCATCAGCGGACTGGACCGCGACGTGCGCTCACAATCGTCCGGACGCACTGGTTCGGCGACCTCGGCGCACATGATCCAGACCGATGCGGCTATCAACTCGGGCAACAGCGGCGGCGGGCTTTTCAATCTCGCGGGCGAACTGGTGGGCGTGACGAGCATGAAGCTTTCCAACAACGGCTATTATGGCTATGCGTCCATCGAGAGCATCGGCCTGGCCATTCCGATCAACACGATCAAGGAGATTGTCGACGATCTCGTAGCCTATGGCGAGGTGCGCTATCCGCGCATCGGCGTGAAGCTGACGGAAATTGCCAGCCCGTCGATGGAAGCGACGGAGGATATGCTGCCGCGTTCCCTGTGGGTGACGGAGGTGGAGAAAGGTTCGCCGGCGGAAAAGGCGGGAATCCGCCGGGATGATCTGATCCTCGAAGCCGACGGCGAGCGCGTGACGAGCGCGAGCGAATTGCAAAGCGCCGTGCGCGCGCATAAGGAAGGGGAGACGGTGAAAATTCAGGTTTACCGCATTCCCGGCCTGACGACGATCAAAGCGACGGAGAAAATTCCGCAGGGGGAAAACCTGACGTTCGAGGTGGAAGTGACGGTGATGGACTGACGGCGCGCCGAAAAAGAATTTTATGCGAAAAAAAGCGTCCGGCCGCTTGACAGGGAATGTGAAAGATGATACAATTCTGCGCGTTGCAAATCAAGAGTTTTGCAACGCGCGGTTTTATAATGCGGCGCATGCGCCGCAGAGAATATCCCGGAGCATCCCGGTTCAAGCAGAAGGAGACTGAACATGAACACCCTTAAAACCATTCAGACGCTTTCAAAGATCGGAAAAATTCTGAGCAAAATCGTTTTCATCTGCTGCGTCGTCGCGTTTTGCGGCTGCATCGCCACGATCATCAGCCTTGCGTTCGGCGCGGAAACGCTGCGCATCGGCGGCCTTACGCTGAAGGGGATTTTCCAGAAGAGCGCCGAGACGAGCATCGGAACGGTCTATGCGGCCGCTGCGACGGGTCTGATTCTCTCGGCGGGCGAGGCGGTGCTGGCGAAGTTCGCGCAGGTCTATTTCACCAATGAGCTGGCCGACGGCACGCCCTTCACGCTTGCGGGCGCGAAGGAGATGATGCGCCTGGGCGTTCTGACGATCTGCATTCCGGCGGGCACGACGCTGCTGACGATCATTGCGCGCGCGGTCATTGCCGAGGTCTGCGGGGAAATAGCTGATCTGCGGCTCGATTGCGGCGAATCGATTGCGCTGGGCGTGATGTTCCTCATCGCGTCGCTGCTGTGCCGCTACGGAGCGGAAACGAGCCGCCGGACGGCTGCAGAGTGAGCCGAAAACGCCATGGGGCGGAAATGAAAACAGTGCGGAAAGGCAGGGCGCGCGATACGATTGAGGTATCGCGCGCCCTGAAAATATCATTGGATGCGGAAACGGCGTTTTTGAAAGACCGCGTTCGGGTCGGAAATTTTCAGCATGGTTTCGGCCCTTTCCCGTTTTGTTGAAACGGCACGCCGCGCAAAAGGAAACGCCCGAAGGATTGATGAATCTTCCGGGCGCCGGGCTTAGGGTTTGAAAAACGTTTTCGGCGGGATGTTTTTTGCGGCGCTTGCGCCGCAGATCGTACCGCGCGCGGGCATATCTGAAAACCTTCCGCCGTTTGGCAGTTCCGCGCAATGCTGCATAAAAGCATTTACGGCAGCGGATGCTCCTCGCTGGAGTTCGCGCCGCCGGAATAGGCCATGGCCTGCATGCCGTCGGTCATGTAGATGGAACCGTCGGGCAGGATCCAGTAGGCTTCCACGCCATCGAGCGATTCGACGAGCGTCCGGCCCTCCTCATAGGGCATGAGGAAGAGCGTTGTGGAGAGAAAGTCGGCAAGACCGGAATCGTGCGTCCAGACGGTGACGGCGCGCAGATATTTCGAGGGCATCAGCGTGACGGGATCGATGATGTGGTGATAGCGCACGCCGTCTACTTCGTAATACCGCTGATAATCGCCGCTGGTCACGGCGGAACCGCCGTAGAAATACATGATATCGAGAATCCCCTCGGCCGGGGTGAAATTGCTGTGTACGTCGTCCGGATTCTGAATGCTCACGCCCCAGTAGAGCCGGTCGTCCATCGGCGGATCGCCCGCACGCACGTTGCCGCCCGCGCTGATGAGGAACGACGGCATTTCGCTGCGCTCCAGCATTTCCGCAACGCGCTCGGTCGCCCAGCCCTTGGCCACGCTGCCCACGTCGAGCAGAAGCTCCGGGTCGGTGAAATAGACAGTGCCCGCATCTTCGTCGATCACCACGTCGTCCATGCTGCAATGCGCCGAGGCGGCCGTCAGCTCGTCCATCGTGGGAACGGCCGTGCCTTCCTCGCGGTAGTTGTGCCAGATATCGAGTACCGCGCCCATCGCCACGTCGACATGGCCGGGGAAGTGCGCCTGCTGTTCCTTGCAGAAAAGCAGCAGTTCGATCAGCTCCGGCTCGGCGGGAACGGGGCCCTCGGCGGCGTGCAGATTGACCTGATAAAGGTTGTTCACGCCTTCGTAGGCGTTGTAGCGATCGAAAATGCGGTGCAGGCGGATGAACTCCGCTTCGGCTTGCGCGGTGATTTCGGCGAAGGTCTGCTCGTCTTTGGCATAGCCGATGATCTGCGTAATGGTGTCGAACGCGTCGTAGAAGTGCATGGTATATTTTTCGTAGCTTCTGGCCGCGCAGCCGGTCGCCGCGCAGAGGATCAGGCACAGGCAGAGGATGAACGCCGCAAAACGCTTCATGAAACGTCTCCTTTGATTTTTGTCTTTCAAAACAGTATACCGCGAAACGGGCGAAAAGAAAAGAGCCGCCCGGCGTTTTTTGCGCCCGGCGGCCGTGCGGACGTCAACGCCCGCGATGTTTGGCTTTCTTCTTTTCCTGCCGGAGCGCGAAGCGGCGCGCCTCTTCGGCTTCGTTCCGCGCTTTCTGGCGCTGACGGCGCGCCGATTTGCTTTCCTCGCGCGCGGCGGCAAGCGCCTGCTGGGATTTCGTGCCGATAGCCGCGTCGAGCATGCGCGCCGCCTGCCGCTGTCTGCGCTTGGGGTTGGCCGCCGCCGGACGCAGGGAAGCGCCCTCCACCGGCGGAGAGAACCGCAGCGCGGGATAAACCGCGGCAAGCCACTCATACACCTCGCGGTCGCTCGGCTGCGCGCCGAAAACATGGCGTGAAACGGTGAGCGCGCCGCGCTCAACGCGTTCAAACAGGCCGCACCAGAAAGGATCTTCGAAGAAAACCGTCAGTGTAACGGAAACCATTACACAGCCTCCTGTTCTGCCGCTTCATTTTTGTGGAAAGCGGACGACCCCAGGAGGGGAGGGTTACTGACGGCGCAGTGCCGCGCCCGGACTACCGGCCGGACCGTGTTTTTCTTTCCGAAGCGATGGAAACAGTATACAGGAAAAAGGAACGGGATGCAAATGCGGCGCGATTTATGAATGGCCTGTAAACAGTTGTGTTCTTTATCCGAAAGGAAGAAACTTGCTTCGCGCGCCGATTGACACAGCGTTTTATTTTTGATAAGATGCACTTTGTATGCGGAATAGCGGAGGAGATGCGGTTTCATGAAAAAAAACGACCTGTGGATTATCGTGGCGGCGGCTGTCTGCGCCGCAGCGCTTCTGATTGGCTCGAAGTTCGTCGATACCACGCCGAAGAACCGGCAGCTCGGCACGCCGGAGGGCGTGACGCTTGAATTCTCGACCGTAACGCCCAGGGCGAGCGGCAGCGCGCTGTCGTGGCTGTTCGCCAGCGCGAGCGCGGAAGAAGCGCCCGCAGAGCAGGCGGCGGAGGATTCTTCCGCGCAGAGCGCGGAAAAAACGGAGCTCGCGCCCGTCGATCTGGACGATGAAACGATCGCGAAGCTCGAAGCGTGGGGCCTGCTTCCGGCCGAAAGCTATCTGGTGGTGTGGATGGGCGATTATTTCCAGCCCGTGCCGCTGATTGAGGAGCTGGAAGGCCAGCAGCTGCGGATCAAGATTTCCGAAACCGATTACAATATCATCGAGGTGGGCAAGAACCGTTTCGATATGTATGAAGCCAGCTGCCCCGACCAGGTGTGCATCACCGAGGGCGAAGTGACGCTGGCCGATCGCGAGACGCGCCTGCTGGGCAGCTACATCATCTGCATGCCCAACGGCCTTGTGCTGGAAATGCGCAGCGCCGAGGAACTGCTTGAGCTGCTCGATACGTCCGACGCGCAGGCGCCGGAGGTGGAGATCCCCGAAGAAATGCAGAACGCGGACGAAACCGCGGAGGCCGCGAATGAAGAAAAACGTTAACAAGCTCACCTTCATGGCGCTGCTGACGACGATCATGCTCATTCTCGGCTACATCGAGAGCCTGTTCCCCATTCCGGGCATTCCGGGCATCAAGCTGGGGCTGTCCAACAGCGTGCTGATGCTTGCGCTGTACTGGATGGGCGTGCCGGAAGCGTGCGTGCTGATGGTCATGAAGGTGCTGCTGAGCGGGCTGCTGTTCGGCGGCGTGTCGGGCATGCTGTACGCTTTTTCCGGCGGCGTGCTGAGCCTTGCCGTCATGAGCGTGCTGATTTACTGCTTCTGCTCTTTCAGCGTGATCGGCGTGGGCATCGCGGGCGCGGTGTGCCACAACATCGGGCAGGTGCTGGCCGCGATGCTGGTGCTGCAAACGAACCGGCTGGTCTATTATATGGGCGTGCTGGTGCTGATCGCCATTGCGACGGGCGCGGCGACGGGCACGGTGGCCGCGCTGCTGATGAAGCATATCCCTCCGAAAGTGCGCGAGAGCGTGAAGAAAAAGAAAAACTGACGCAACGAAAAAACGCTGCGGAGCATGGCTTCGCGGCGTTTCAGACTGTCGAAAAAGTCCCAAGGAGAGTTTGAGAGGGCCGCAGCCCTCTCATCTTTAATCATTTTTGGCGACATGTGCGGCAAAAATGGCATTTTC
>SFFS01000163.1 GCA_004557805.1 Clostridiales bacterium
AGCAGACGCGGCTGTGTCTGGGCCGTCTGCTCCTGCAGAAGCCCGACGTGCTCATGCTCGACGAGCCGACGAACCACCTCGATCTCTCCAGCCTGCAATGGCTTGAAGAATATCTTAAGGCGTATAAGGGCGCGGTCATCATCGTCTCGCACGACCGCTATTTTCTCGACGCCGTCTGCACCGACGTAGCCGAAATGTTCCTGGGCCGCATCGAGCAGTACGAGGGCAACTATACGCGCTATCAGCGCCTGCGCGCGGAACGGTTTGAAGCGCGCCAGCGCGCCTACGACGCGCAGCAGAAGGAAATCGCTCATCAGCAGGCCGTTATCGAGCGGCTCAAGAGCTTTAACCGCGAAAAGTCGCTCAAGCGCGCGCGTTCGCGCGAAAAGGTGCTCGACAAAATGGAGCTGCTCGAGCGCCCGCAGGAGGAAAAGCAGGTGCGCTTCTCCTTCGACGCGCGCCGCCGCACGGGCGACGACGTACTCATCATTCAGGATCTTGCCAAGGGCTACGACGGCCGCACGCTGTTCCAGCATTTCGATCTGCATCTGCGCGCGGGCGACCGCGCCGTGCTCATCGGCCCGAACGGCGTGGGCAAATCGACGCTTCTTCGCCTGATCGTCAAGGAACAGAAGGCTGACGACGGCACGATTCGCTACGGCGCGAACGTCGATATCGGCTATTACGACCAGCAGCAGACCGGCCTGCATCCGGAGAAAACCGTGCTGGACGAACTATGGGATCGCTTCCCGCAGATGGAGCAGAGCGACCTGCGCAGCGTGCTGGGCTGTTTCCTCTTCACGGGCGACGACGTATTCCAGCCGATTCATACCCTCTCAGGCGGTGAAAAGGGACGCGTGGCGCTGACGCGCCTGATGCTGGAGAAGGACAACTTCCTCCTGCTGGACGAACCGACGAACCACCTCGATATGGATTCCCGCGAGGTGCTCGAAGGCGCGCTGGACGATTTCCCCGGCACGATTCTCGCCGTCTCGCACGACCGCTATTTCATCAACCGCATCGCCACGCGCATTATCGAGATGCGCCCGGACGGCGTATCGTTCTATCTGGGGAATTACGACGATTACCTTGAAAAGAAGCGCCGCGAGGCCGAGGGAATTGAGGAGCGCGCGCCGGGCGTGACGCGCACCGCGCTGGAAAAGGAAAAAAAGCGCGACCGGCAGGCGCGCGAAGCCGACAAGCAGGAAAAAGCACGCATCGCCGCGATTGAAAAGGAAATCGCCGATCTGGAGCAGAGGGTCGCCGATCTGGAAGCGCAGTCAGCGCTGCCAGAGGTATATTCCAACCCCGAACGCGCGAAGGAGAACGCGCTCTCCCTGCGCCAGACGCGCGAAACGCTTGATGCGAAATACGACCTCTGGGCCGAGCTGAGCGAAGCCTGAAAAACAGGTTTATAAGTGGGAAGTCCAGAAACCTCAGGTTTCTGGCAGAGCCGGAGCGCAGCCTGCGGAACCGCAACCTGCCACCTGCTCCCTTCGCCAGACACGCGAAACGCTTGATGCGAAATACGACCTCTGGGCCGAGCTGAGCGAAGCCTGAAAAAAATAAGTTTGTAAGTGGGAAGTCCAGAAACCTCAGGTTTCTGGCAGGGGGTGAAGGGGGGCGGCGCCCCCCCTTCCGTTCTTTTTGGCGCAGCTTGGTCATACCCTCTTTTCGAGGTGGTCCGAGTGGACAGAAGAGGGCATGGCTGCGGCGGATGTCAGAGCGGCCCCGTGGAAGAAAAGCTGTACCCGGCCAACAGACTGGGGATCGTGCTGATCATCGCGGGCATAGCGCTGGCGTTTCTGAGCTTCGTGTGCGGGTTTCTTTTCGCCGTGCTGGGCGCGGCGCTGATCGTGCTGGGTTATCTGATCTGCCGGGCGGCCTGAAGCGAAAAACCGCGCGGGGAGGTGAGCCTGTGAAGGTGCGGATGATCTGTGTGCGCGCGCCGCGCGGCCTGCGCGGCCTGCTGCGAATGCTGACCGGAAAGAAAAAAGCATAAAAAATGGGAGCGGCAAGTCCGCTCCTATTTTGCCGTCTTTCCGCTGTTTGCAGAAGCGTAATGCAAATTCAAGGCAATCCCGCACAATACCGCGTAAAGGCTGACGGCGCAAAAGTGCCCGTCATCCTTCACGCGAATGATACGGTATTGCTCTAAAAAGCGGCATAAGAAAACGACGCCGCCTTTTCAGACTGCGCCGAATCTTCCGCTATTTTCAGGCTTTTACTGAGCGCGCTGCACTTTGCCGCTGCGCAGGCAACGGGTGCACACGTTCATATGGCAAACGGAGCCTTCCACAACAACGCGCACGCGCTGGGTGTTCGGAGCCCAACGACGATGGGTGCGGCGCACGGAATGGCTGACGTTGTTGCCGTTCATAAGGCCTTTCCCGCAGACTTCACAATACTTGCCCATGTTTTTCCCCTCCCTGAGTTGGTCGCGGATGTTAGTATAGCATCATTTGCCGCGCATTGCAAGCTTTTTTTCGAACAGCAAAAAGAAATTTCTTCAATTTGCGGTTTGACAGCGGCGCGGAAATGCCCGATAATAGGATAATCACTCGGAATTATGTTGCAAAAGGATGGAAGGTCTTACGATGAAGGAACAAAAAAGAACAAAAAGCGCGGGCGCGCGTCTGCGCGGAGCGCTCCGAACGAAAAAGCAGAAAAACATGATGCTCGTTACGGCCGCTTCACTGGCGGTACTGGCCGTCTGCATGCTGATCGTGCTGCTTGACCCCACGCCCAGCGAGGGCGCGGCGTACCTGCTGATGACGCTGATGCTCTTCGCCATAGTGACTGCGGTGTACGGCGCGGTTCGCGTTTTTTTTGAGGGGCGCGCGCTGCGCGCGTCGATGCGGCGCATTGCGGCTTGCGGCGGCGAAGAAGCCGTTGCGGCGGAGCTGGAAACGGCGAAAACGCTCTGCGGCGGGCCGATCCGCCTGAGCGAAAACTGGCTGTTCGGCCTGGGCGCGGGCGCGGCCGTGCCGCTCGCGTCGATCCGCGAAGCGGCGCTGCAGGCCGTTCCCGGCCGCGATCAGGATGTGTTCGCCGAAATGCGGCTGACGGTCGATGGCGAAAAGAAGCCCGTCGCGGCCATGCGCGAGGAAGTGGGCTTCGTCAACCGCGGCGTGTGCGAGCGCTCGGCGGAGTTCATCGACAGCATAATTAAAAACGGCGGCAGGCTTCCGGAAAAAACCGCGCAGAGCGCGGAAAAAGGACCGAAAACCGCCCGCGCAAGCGCAAAGGAAGTGCGCGCGCTGCTGGCGGAGCTGAGCGAATCCGGCCTGCCGGAGGCGAAGCAGTACGCGCTGTACCTGCGGCGCAAGGACGCGCCCGAGGCCGGCGGACTGCTCGTCGCGCGCGGCAGGGACAACCGCATGAACCTGACGGGCGAGACGGAGCTGCTCGACGACGAATTGGTCGAAACGGGCGACGGCCTGTACGAGCTTTCGCGCGAAAAGACGGCCGCGCTCGGCCGTGAAAAGGACGGGCTTGGCTTCGTGCTCGAGGAAACCGGCGAAAACGGCCGCCGGAAGGTCTACCGCATCACGCCGGAGCAGTTTTTGCAGCTGGACAAATATCTGTTCGAATCGGGCAGAGCCTAAGCGCAGAAATACGGCAAAGCGGCGTTCCGCA
Source organism: Clostridiales bacterium (assembly GCA_004557805.1). Taxonomy (GTDB): domain Bacteria; phylum Bacillota; class Clostridia; order Christensenellales; family Aristaeellaceae; genus Aphodomonas. The sequence continues at coordinate 3,640 of SFFS01000163.1, forward strand.
CAGGAACGCCGCTTTTTTATCACCCCAGCAGCGCTGTGCACAGCGCCTGCGGCGTATCGTAAATCACATCGAACGGCGCGCCGCCCTCGCGCGCGTAGCCGAAGCCCGCGCCGATTGCAAGAAGTCCGTTTCCGTGCGCGGCCTCGACATCCTTGAGACTGTCGCCGATAAACGGCACGCGCGCCGGATCAAAGCCGCGGAGCAGTTTGGCCGTCATGTCGATCTTGTCCGGCTCCCCGCACGCGATGCGGTCGAACAGCGTCAGCACGCCGCCGATCTCCAGGCAGCCTTCCACATGAAAGCTCGTTCCCGTCGAGGCGACGAACAGCGGCATCCCCGCTTCGCGCAGGCAGCGCAGCATTTCCGCCGCGCCGGGGAAAAGGATTTTCGGGCCGAGCGTGCGGCCGATCTCCAGCTCGCCTGCTTCAACCAGATCCTCCACCCACCGCTGCACGTCGGGCGCGGCGTCGGGATAGAGCGCGCGATAGAATTCATGGTTGCCGTAGCCGATAACGGGAATGATCACCTCGCGCGGCAGCGGCGGCAGGCCGCATTGCGGCGCGTATTTCGCAATCGCGCCGACCGTCATGGCCAGCGTGTCCACCAGCGTTCCGTCCATGTCGAAGATTACCGCGTCGTATTTTCCAGGCATAGCGTTCTCCTTCGTGTGCTTTTCTGGCAAATATTATACGGAAAACGGCACGAATTTCCAGCCCTCGCGCGTTATTTTCCTGCAAGGCAGGCAAAATAGGCTGGAAAGGCGCTCATGCTTGCGTTGTCCGGTAAAATGCGTTATACTAAGCGGTAGGCCAGACGCTTTCAGCTTTTGACCCAAAGGAGGACATTTTTCATGGAGTGCAAAATCACAAACGATTTAGGCACCATTTCGATTACAGAGGACGTGCTGCTTCGCATGGCCGGCTACGCCGCGCTGGAGTGCTACGGCATCGTAGCGATGAGCTCCAAGCGCGCCAAAGACGGCATCGTCGAATGGCTCGGGCGCGAAAACCTCACCCGCGGCGTACAGCTGCGCCTGGTGGAGGACGGAAGCGTGGATATCGATCTGTATATCGTGGTGGAATACGGCATCTCGATCGTCGCGGTGTGCAACAACATCGTCGATACGGTCAAATACAAGATCGAATCCATGACTGGCGCGAAGGTTCGCCGCATCTCCATCACTGTGGAAGGAATCCGCGTATAAACGAAGGAGGCAGCCCCGATGGCTCAGACAAAAATCGACGGTCTGCTCTTCCGCGAGATGTTCATGGCGGGAGCAGCGCTGCTTGAAAAAAATAAGGAAGCGGTCGACGCTTTAAACGTTTTCCCGGTGCCGGACGGCGATACCGGCACCAACATGACCCTCACGGCGCAGGCCGCCGTGAAGGAGCTGAACGCGCACGAATACGTGCGGCTTGACGAAGCGGCCGACGCGCTGGCCAAGGGCGCGCTGCGCGGCGCGCGCGGAAATTCCGGCGTAATCCTCAGTCAGCTGCTGCGCGGCTTTGCCCGCAGCGTGGCCGGCCTTGCCGACGCGGACGCGGCGCAGGTCGCGCTGGCGCTCAAATCGGGCGCGGAAACGGCCTACAAGGCCGTCATGAAGCCCAAGGAGGGTACGATCCTCACCGTGGCGCGCGTGATCGCGGAAACGGCGCAGGCAAGGGCGCAGAGCGCCCCTGAAGACATCGAGGGCCTGTTCTCCGTCATTCTCACCAGCGGCGAGGCCATTCTGGCGCGCACGCAGGATATGCTGCCCATCCTCAAGCAGGCGGGCGTGGTGGACGCAGGCGGCCGCGGCCTTCTGCTGATTTATACCGGCATGAACGCGGCGCTGCGCGGCGAAGTGATCGAAACCATGACCATGGCGGACGACGGCGCGGCCTCCTTCGAGGACGACCACGACGCGATTGCCGAGCTGAAATATATTTATTGCACTGAATTTCTGATCGATCGCATCCGCCCCACCGCCACGGAGGAGGACATCGCCCTGTTCCGCCGCAAGCTCAACCGCATCGGCGACTGCGTATTCGTCGTGGGCGACCTCGCCCTCATCAAGGTTCACGTACACACCAA
>SFFS01000164.1 GCA_004557805.1 Clostridiales bacterium
CCCATCGTCATGGACAGATTGATGCCGTAGTTATATTCCAGCGAGGAAACGACGGCGGAGTATACGCCCTCTGTCTGCGTTCCGTTCGGCAGCGTCGCTTTGCCATAGAGAAGCGCGTTGTCTGCCTCCCCGCCGAGCGTCTCAAGAAGCTGGAACGAACCGCCGAGTCCCTGATACCAGCCCTCGAAGTAGCTCAGCGTAGTCGCTTCGGGCATCACAAAGAGCGTTTCGCCGCTGGCATTGTAATTCTGCGCCAGCGCGGCGCCTTCGGCCGACTGAAAGCCGGTTCCGCAAAGCTGGATGTAGATTTCCCGCTGCGGCTGCGCCGGGTCGTACACGTCGATGATGTAGCTGATGAAATCGCCGCCGGTTTGTACCGCCCAGCCCTTGGGAATCTGCATGGTGAAATAGCCGTCCGGCTGCTCATAGGTGTCATATTCGGCGGTCGAAGCGCTCTCCGAAGCGGACTCCATCAGCGCCGCATCGCCCTGCTTTTCCATGAGCGTCTGAAGATAGCCCTTCAGCAGGCTCAGGTTTTCCACCTCGTACCGCTTTCCCTCCGAGGTGACCGCAACGCCGCCCTCGAAATTCAGCGTCTGCGTCCCGTCCGCGGTGTTGACCGCGACGGTCAGACCATCGTCCAGAACGCCCATATCGCTTTCTCCAGTGATGGAAAGCACCTGAATCAGCGCACAGACGCCCTCGATGGTTTTTGCATCGGTTATGGTCGCTTCCTGCACGCCGCCCTCCGTGGAGAAGGAAAACTGAATGGACGTGATGGCGGAAGCCGGCATATTGACGATGCTTTCATACGCAGGCCACGAAAACTGTTCGGACTGCGCGTATGCCGCGCTGAAGCAGAAGAGCATGAGCAGCGCAAGGCTCAGGGAAAACCATCTTTTCATACGGAACGCCTCCTCTGGCAGAAAATTCACTTTTCAGGGCTTGCTTTTATTATAGCACAGAGCGGCGCTTCTTCATAGGAAAAAGATACGTAAAATCCATTACGCTTTCATCAAAGATTTACAGGAGGTCGCCCCATGAAAAATCCATTCTCCCGTTTCTTCCGTGCGCGGGACAAGCCCGGCGCGACAGATTCAGTCAGCTCCGCGCCCACATTCTATTTTGGCTCCAGCGCGGCGGGCAAATCGGTCACGGCGAGCACCGCCATTCAGATGAGCACGGTCTACGCCTGCGTGCGGGTGATCGCGGAAACCATCGCCAGCCTGCCGCTGCACGTGTATCAGAATCAGGGCGAAGGCAGCGTCAAGGCACTGGAGCATCCGCTGTATCCGATTCTGCACGACGAACCCAACAGCGAGATGACCTCCTTTGTCTGGCGGGAGACGATACTTGCGCATCTGTTGCTCTGGGGAAACGCCTACTGCCAGATCATCCGCAGCGGACGAAACCAGATTCTCGGATTGTATCCGCTGCTGCCGGATCGCATGGAGGTGGATCGGGACAGCGCGGGCACGCTGACCTATACCTACTCTGCAAACAGCGGACAGACGGTGAAACTGCGCCCGGAGGACGTACTGCACATTCCGGGGCTGGGCTTTGATGGGATCATGGGCTACAGCCCCATTGCTCTTGAGAAAAACGCCATCGGTCTGGGTCTGGCGGCTGAAGAATATGGCAGCAAGTTTTTCTCCAACGGCGCGCGCCCCAGCGGCATCCTGACCCATCCCAATACGGTGAAGGATCCGAAGAAGCTGCGGGACAGCTGGAACGCCGCTTACGGCGGCTCGAACAATTCCGGGCGTGTGGCAGTTTTAGAGGAAAATATGTCCTATACCCCCATCTCCATGCCAAACTCGGAGGCGCAGTTTCTGGAAACGCGCAAGTTTCAGGTGTCGGAGATCTGCCGCATTTATCGTGTGCCGCCGCATATGGTGGGTGATCTGGAGCACGCGACGTTTTCGAACATCGAGCATCAGTCCATTTCGTTTGCCGTACACACCATTCGCCCCTGGGTCGTTCGACTGGAACAGGCCATGAACCGCGCGCTCTTTTCCGATAAGGAGAAGGGCGTTTATTACGTTCGTTTCAACATGGACGGTCTCATGCGGGGCGATTACAAATCCCGCATGGAGGGCTATGCCATTGGGCGGCAGAACGGATGGATGAGCGCGAATGACATCCGGGAACTGGAGAATATGAACCCCATCCCCGATGCGGACGGCGGAAACGAGTATCTGGTAAACGGAAACATGGTTCGAATCGCACAGGCAGCGCAGAACGGAGGCGAGCAGTCTGGAGCATAAGAAACTTACACTGGGCAGCCTTTTTGATGGCATCGGCGGATTTCCATTAGCCGGAAAAATGGCGGGAATCGTACCCGTCTGGGCTTCGGAGATTGAGCCGTTTCCCGTTCGCGTGACGGAAAAACGGCTGCCCGAAATGAAACACTACGGAGACGTGCACGGGCTGAACGGTGCTGATCTGGAGCCGGTAGATATTATTACCTTCGGCTCGCCCTGTCAGGATCTTTCCATCGCGGGAAAGCGTTCCGGGCTGGGAGGCAGCCGTTCGGGGCTTTTCTATGAAGCCGTGCGCGTTATTACTGAAATGAGGAAAAGTACGAATGGAAAATATCCAAGATGGGCGGTGTGGGAAAACGTGCCGGGCGCCCTGTCCTCTCAGGGTGGGCAGGATTTCCGCCGCGTCCTCGAAAGTCTCGTCCGCATCAAAGACCCCGCGGCAGATGTTCCTCTGCCGGAAAGCGGACGCTGGCTGCACGCGGGCGAGATCCTGGGCGACGGTTATTCTCTCGCCTGGCGCATCCTCGACGCCGCGCAGGGTTGGGGCGTCGCACAAAGACGGAAACGAATATTTGCTGTCCTCGATCTTGATGGACAATGTGCCGGAAAGGTTCTCTTTGAGTCCGAAGGCGTGTCAGGGTATACTCCGCCGGGCGGAAAAGCGCGGAAAGGAACTGCCTCAGGTGCTGAAAACAGCGCTGGAACGGCAGGCGAACGCGTAAGCGCCGGGGGCTTCTGCACCGAGCACAGCGCCGACAGCCGCGGCGTCGGCTATGAGGACGAGCGCGCGCCTACGCTTCGCGCGGGCGTTGTTCCCGGCGTGGCGATTGACTTCAATCCTACCGACAGTCGCATTCGATTAAAGGAGGATGACCTCTGTCAAACTCTGTGTTCGCGCATGGGCACGGGAGGGAATCAGGTTCCGCTGGTATTCGGCATTTCATCCGACCAGAGCCACGCCATGTTGTCGGAAAACCCGCACGCCGGGATCTATGAAGCGGATACCAGCCGGACGCTGGACTGCAGCGGCGGCTCGCCGGCGTGCAATCAGGGCGGGATGCTCGTTGTTGCGCCGGCAGAAACGTCTTGCTATTGCATTCAGGGTTCCATGATCGGGCGCAAGGAGCAGAACGGCCCGCAGGGCGACGGCGTCAACCGCGAAGTAGCGTTTACGCTGGATACGGTAGATCGCCACGCTGTTTACGCCATGACTACGGGCTCCTTTACCCAGCTGGATGAAGAGAAATCTCCGCCGCTCATGGCGCGGGACTACAAGGATCCGCCTGTGGTGGGCAGGGACGAGCCGGTCTACGCGCTGGATCGCGCCTGTTTTTCTGCCGGTCAGAACGCGCAGTACAACATGAACGTCGGCGAAGAAAAAGCGCCCACGCTGGTGGCGGAGGGGCCAGGCGCCGTTGCCGCGCCCGCGGCATATCTGGTGCGCAGGCTTACGCCCGGCGAGTGCTGCCGGCTGCAGGGCTACCCGGACGGCTGGTGCGAGAACCTTGAAAGTCCCGCACCATCCAATCAGGAAGCAGATCGCTGGGAAGCAATCTTCGAGGAATGGCGCACGGCCATGGGCGGAAAAACGAAACCCAAAACACGCCGGCAGATCATCCGCTGGCTGCAAAATCCCCATACGGATTCCGCAGAGTTCATGGCGTACGGAAATAGCGTCGCGGTACCGTGCGTCTTTTTTGTTCTCGCGGGAATCGTCTGGGCACAGGAAACGGAGGTGAACGAACTTGAGAACGATTAACCTGAACGGCTACATCGACGAAGAAGTCTGGTACGGCGACGAGATCACGCCGTCCATGCTGCACGACGCGCTCTACGGCGAGAACAACGAGTTTTCCGACGATGTGCGCATCATTCTGAACAGCTATGGCGGCTCGTGCAACGCCGCTGTTCGGATGCACGACGACATCCGCGCCTATCCGGGCAAGGTGCATCTGGTGATCTCGGGCACGGCGGCGTCCGCTGCGACGGTGCTTTCCGCTGCGGCGGACACGCTGGAGATGACGCCGGGCAGTCTGTATATGATCCATGACCCTTCCACTGTCGCCTGGGGCAACGAGCGGGACTTCGGCGAAGCCATCGCGCTGCTGAAGGCCTGCAAGGAGAGCATCCTCAACATCTATTCCCGGCGCAGCCCTATTGACCGCGGCACGCTGGCGGCGATGATGACCGCCACCACCTGGATGGACGCGGGCGCGGCGCTGGCGCAGGGATTTATCGACGGTGTGGCCGACCCGCAAACATATCCAGCGGACTCCACTGCGGTGCATACCGTCAATCGGAAGGATGCCGAAGCGAAGGTGCGGCTCTGGCTGGATCGGCATAACTCGCTCAAACAGGGAGAGACGGCGACGGCGCTGAAATCCGCCGCAATTCGCCCTGTAGCTGAAAACAAACCCGCCGAAAAGCAGCCGAACGCCGCGCTTCAGCCGGAGATCAGTGAAAGCCCCGGCGTTCCCGCCGACCAGCTGCGCAGACGGCTGGATCTGATCAAACCCAACGACCGATAATTTTGGAGGTACAACATGAGCAAGATTCTTGAAATGCGTCAGAAGCGCGCCGAGGTCTGGGACAAGGCCAGGGCTTTTCTGGATGAGCACACCAATGAAAACGGCGTGATGAGCGCCGAGGATTCCCAGCAGTACGAGCGCATGGAGCAGGAGGTAGTCGACCTCGGTCACACCATCGACCGCATGGAGCGCGCGGAGCAGATGGAGCGCGAGATGAACGAACCCGTTCGTCAGCCGCTGGCGTCCCGCCCTGAAAAGAATCCCGGCGGTCGAACCGGCCGCGCGTCGGACGAATACAAGCTGGCCTTCTGGAACATGATCCGCAACCGCGGCGAGCATTTCCAGGTGCGCAACGCCCTTCAGATCGGAACCGATTCGGAGGGCGGTTTTCTTTGCCCGGATGAGTACGAGCATACGCTGGTGCAGGCGCTGACCGAGGAAAATCAGCTGCGCAGTCTGTGCACCATCATCCGCACGGAATCCGGCGACCGCAAGATTCCCATCGTCGCCAGCCATGGCACCGCCAGCTGGGTGGAGGAAGAAGGTCAGATCCCTGAATCCGACGACGCTTTTGGTCAGATCTCCATCGGCGCGCACAAGGTGGCGACCATGATCAAGGTGTCTGACGAACTGCTGCAGGACTCCGTGTTCGACGTGGAGAGTTACATCGCTTCCGAGTTCGCCCGCCGCATTGGCGCGGCCGAGGAGGACGCGTTCATCAACGGCAATGGTACGGCGAAGCCCACGGGCCTTCTGCACAGCGTAAATGGCACGACCACTGGCGTGACTACGGCCGGCGCGGCGATTACGGCGGATGAGATCATCGACCTGATCCATTCCGTGAAGTCCGGCTATCGCAAAAAGGCGGTTTTCCTCCTGAACGACAGCACGGTCAAAGCCCTTCGCAA
>SFFS01000165.1 GCA_004557805.1 Clostridiales bacterium
CGCAAGCCTGCCGCCGCCCCGCTTGTGTCCGACGCGCAGCACTTAGGCCGCGAGAGCGAAATTATTTTCGTCAGTTCATTTTAAAAGTTTCCCAGTTTTAACGTGGCCCGGGTCCACGGCTCGCTTCCCAAATCCCCGACGATCCCCGTCGAAACCAGAACGCCCCCTCGTTCTGTACGGCCGCTGACGTCAGCCGTTTTTCATCGCGCGCTCGATGTCGCGCTTTGCCGCGCGCTGCGCGGCATCGTCCCGCTTGTCGTGAAGCTGTTTGCCCTTGCACAGGCCCAGCTCCAGCTTCATTCTGCCGTCCTTGAGGTATATGCGCAGCGGAATGAGCGTATAGCCCTGACGCTGTACCTGCGAGGAAAGCTTGCGGATCTCGCTTTTGTGCATCAGCAGCTTCTTGTCGCGCAGCGGATCCACATTGAAGATGTTGCCCTGCTCGTAGGGGCTGATGTGCATGCCGATCACCCACATCTCGCCGCCCTTGACCTGGCAGAATGCCTCCTTCAGATTGACGCGGCCCTGCCGCATGGATTTAACCTCCGTGCCGTGCAGTACAAGACCGCACTCGTAGGTCTCCTCCACAAAATACTCGTGGCGTGCCTTGCGGTTCGCCGCAACCTGTTTTTCGCCGCGTTCGCGCGCCATGGGTATCCTCCTCCGTTCAAAGCTGCGCATGTATTATAGCATATCCGGGGCGCGGATGCAAATACGGCGCGAAGCGCCTTATTTTATATGCGTCCGCCGCCTGGGATGCACGGCCCGCCGCGCCCAGCAGACCGCCCTACCGATGGGCGTGCGCTGCTTGCGCATGCGCACGGCGGCCTCCAGCGCGCCCGCACGGAAAACCTCGTTCTGCGGCTCCAGCCGCACGGCGGCGCGATAGCTCGCATGCGCGGCCTCAGCCTCTCCCATTTTGAGCAGCGCGGCCCCCTGCAGAGCGTACCATGCTCCGTCGCGCGCGGCGGAGCGGTTGAGCATGCGCAGCGCGCTGTCGTACATTCCGCGGGAAAAAAGCCGCTGCGCAACGGCGAACGCGTCGGGCAGTACGGTTATGGGTTCCTGCTGCCGCCGTACCAGCTTCATCGCTTCGGCATAGGCGAGGTTCAGGCGCACCATCTGCGCCTGCGCCGCAGCCGTATCGGCGCGGTTCAGATCGGGATGGCACTTCTTCGCCAGCGCATGGTACGCCGCGCGGATTTCCTCCGCCGTACAAAGCCCTTTCAGGCCCAGCGCTGCAAACGGATCTTCCACCGCGCTCATCCCTCCTCCCCGCTTTAACGGACGAAAAGGCATTATAGCACGAAAGCCCGCCGCGCGCAACCATGCGCCGCTTTCTTACAGCGTAATACGCACTTCGTCGCCGCCGGCTGTCCGCACGTCCACCAGCACCATTCCGCGGTGCCTGCGGCTGCATTCCGCCAGCGCGTCCAGCACGGAGCGAAGCGCCTCCGCCTCCAGCTGCGGCGCGCAGCGCCCGATCAGCGCGCGCGCCCCTCCGGAATTTGCAAGCGAACAGGGAACCCAGAAATACAGCGGGAACGGCATCTCGTTCGACCTGATTTTAATTTTCACTTCAGCTGACCTCGATCACGACGTGGTCGCCTTCCGCCGAATCGACCTCGACCAGCCGCCCGAGCGCGCCGTTTTCTACCAGGCGGATCAGCTGCTCAAAATCGACGCCGGACAGATCGACTTTGCCGAACTTCATTTCGCCCACGGAAGAACCGGCGGCAAGCACCGCTTTGACGAGCGACATCGGCAGGTTGATCTTCACATGATCGCCGTCGACGGAATCGACCAGCACGCGGAAGATCATTTCGTCGAGCGGCCTGCGCCGCTCCTCGGGCACGAGCGCCACCACAGGCGCGGCCTCGCGGCTGAGCAGCTCGTCGATAGTCGTGCCGTACAGGTCGGCGATACGCGGCAGAAGCATGATGTCGGGGCAGGATGCGTCGTTTTCCCATTTGGAAACGGCCTGCGCCGTCACGCCCAGCGTTTCGGCCACGGCGTCCTGCGTAAGATTGTTCTTTTTCCGATAGAGGGTCAGCTTTTCACCAAGCGTCATTTTTGTTTACCGCCTTTATTGTTTTTTCCTTCAGCGCTTTCGGTGAGGCTATTATAACAGAAGCGCGGACGAAAAATGAAGCGAATAACAGTTTAGAAACATGGAAAAATCTTGAGCATCGGTTGAAAAGGTTGTCAACCCGCGGTTGATCTCCCGGCGCGGGCTTTCCTCCCGCGCAGCCGTATGGTATAATCGCCGTGATATTCGCAGGAAAGAAGGCGCGCCGCATGGACATCCGTCCGCTCGACCGGGAAGAATACGCAGGCTATTCCTTTCATGTAGAATACACGACCGCATGGTATTACGACGTGGACATACGCGAAAACGGCTTTCTGCTCGAGCGCAGGCCGTTTCCCGCGCCCGAGCGGCGTTCCTTTTCGGATACGCTCTTTTCCGAGTGGCTCGAAGACCCGGTGGCGTTCGGCGCGTTCGAGGGCAAAACGCTGCTGGGGTTCATTGAAGGCAGTCCCGAAGCATGGCATAACGTGTTCCGCATCAGCAACATCTATCTGAGCGAAGCGTGCCGCGGGCGCGGAATCGGTTCCGCGCTGATGACGCGCATGCTCGCCTGGGCGCGGGAACGCACCGCCTGCCGCGGCGTCGTGCTGGAAACGCAGACCTGCAACGATCCGGCCATCCGCTTTTATAGAAAGCGCGGCTTTCATCTCTCCCGCATCGACGTGCGCGAATACGCCAACGACGACGCGGCGCGGAAGGAAGTCCGCATCGACCTGTTTCTGCCGCTGGAAAGGACATAACGGCGCGCTGCGCCGCAAAAAAATCCGAAAAAAACTTTCGCTATCCCCTTGCAAACGCCAGGGAGCTGTGCTATACTATCAAAGTCAAAGAAAGACAAAGTTAATCCACAAAACCTCAAAGGAGGCGGATATTATGGATATGAATAAATTCACCCAGCGCGCGCAGGAGGCGATTGCCGATTCGCAGTCGATCGCCCTTTCCATGCAGCATCAGCAGCTGGATGTCGAACATCTTCATCTGGCGCTTGTGCGCCAGCAGGACGGCCTGATTCCGCGGCTTTTGCAGCTGATGGGCGTGAACGTCCAGAGCTACGCAGCCGCGTTGGAAGGCGAACTGAAAAAGCAGCCGTCCGTGCAGGGCGGCAGTCAGCTGTACGCCAGCCGCCGCTTCGGCGAAGTGCTGACCCGCGCGCAGGAGAGCATCGGCCAGTTCGGCGATGAATACGCCGGCGTGGAGCACATCTATCTCGCCATGCTCGACGAGCGCAACACCCCTTCGACGAAGGTTTTCCAGCAGTTCGGCGTGACGCGCGAGAAGTTCCTCGCCGCGCTTTCGCAGGTGCGCTCCAACCAGCATATCACCTCGCAGAACCCCGAGGAAACCTACGAGGCGCTCAAGCGCTTCGGCGTCGATCTGGTCGAGCGCGCCCGCGCGGGCAAGATGGACCCGATCATCGGCCGCGACGCGGAAATTCGCCGCGTAATCAACATCCTCTGCCGCAAGACGAAAAACAATCCGGTGCTCATCGGCGAGCCGGGCGTGGGCAAAACGGCCGTCGTCGAGGGGCTGGCGCAGCGCATCGTCAAGGGCGACGTACCCGACACGCTGCGCGACCGCACCATCTTCTCGCTCGATATGGGCAGCCTGATCGCAGGCGCGAAATACCGCGGCGAGTTTGAAGAGCGGCTGAAGGCCGTGCTGAACGAGGTGCAGAAATCGGAAGGGAGGATCATCCTGTTCATCGACGAACTGCATACCATCGTCGGCGCGGGCAAGGCCGACGGCGCGATGGACGCGGGCAACCTCTTGAAGCCCATGCTGGCGCGCGGCGAGCTGCACTGCATCGGCGCGACGACGCTGAACGAATACCGCGAGAACATCGAGAAGGACGCGGCGCTGGCGCGCCGGTTCCAGCCGGTGCTGGTCGGCGAACCGACTGTCGAGGAAACGATTTCCATCCTGCGCGGCCTGAAGGAAAAATACGAGCTGCATCACTCTGTGCGTATCACCGACGGTGCGCTGATCGCCTGCGCGCAGCTGTCGGCCCGCTACATCACCGACAGGTTCCTGCCGGATAAGGCCATTGACCTGATGGATGAAGCTGCGTCGATTCTGCGCACCGAAATCGGTTCCAAGCCTGCGGCGCTCGATGAGATCGACCGCAAGATCATGCTGCTGGAAATCGAGCGTGAAGCGCTGAAAAAAGAAGACGACGAGCACAGCCGCGAACGTCTGGCCAACATCGAGCGCGAAATCGCTGAAAAGCGCGAGCAGTCCGCCGCAATGACGGCGCGCTGGAAGCGCGAGAAGGCCGATATCGACCAGATGCGCGCGCTGCGCGAACAGATCGACGCGAAAAAGCTGGAGCTGGAAAAGGCCGAGCGCGCGTATGATCTGAACAAGATGGCCGAATTGAAATACGGCGAGATTCCGCAGCTGACGCAGAAGCTCGACGAGCTCAAGGAACGCACCGAAAAGGCGCGCGGCGAGGGCGACGCGATGATCCACGAGGTCGTGACCGAAGAGGAAATCGCCAAGATCGTATCTCAGTGGACGGGCATCCCGGTCGCAAGACTGGTAGAAACCGAGCGTGAGAAGATTCTCCATCTGCCGGAGACGCTGCACAAGCGCGTCATCGGCCAGGACGAGGCTGTAGACGCTGTGGCGGACGCCATTCTGCGCTCCCGCGCGGGCCTGTCTGACCCGAACCGGCCGATCGGCTCGTTCCTGTTCCTGGGCCCGACGGGCGTAGGCAAGACCGAACTGGCCAAGGCGTTGGCTGAGGCGATGTTCGCAAGCGAGCAGAATATCGTGCGCATCGATATGAGCGAATATCAGGAGAAGCATACCATCTCCCGCCTGATCGGCGCACCTCCGGGATACGTCGGCCACGACGAGGGCGGCCAGCTGACCGAAGCCGTGCGGCGCAAGCCGTATTCGATCGTGCTGTTCGATGAAATCGAGAAGGGCCACCCGGACGTGTTTAATCTGCTCCTGCAGATTCTGGACGACGGCCGCCTGACCGACAGCCAGGGCCGCACGGTCAACTTCAAGAACTGCGTCATCATCATGACCTCGAACCTCGGCAGCGATATTCTGCTGCGCGGCATTGACAAGGACGGCAAGCTGTCCGAGGACGCCCGCGCGCAGGTCACGGCGCTGCTGCGCCGCTCGTTCAAGCCGGAGCTTCTGAACCGTATGGACGAGATCGTCATGTTCAAGCCGTTGACGGAAGCCGAAATCAGCCGCATCGTCGGCCTGATCCTCGACAAGACGGCGGGCCGCATGCTCGACGAGGGCTACGGACTGAATGTGACCGACGCTGCGAAGAAATTCATCGCCGAGGAAAGCTACACGCCCGAATACGGCGCGCGCCCCGTCAAGCGCTATGTGCAGCAGAAGGTGGAAACCGAAATCGCCCGCATGGTCGTGCGCGGCCAGGTGCCCGACAAAGGCACCGTCACTGTGGACGCGAAGGACGGCCGGCTGACGTTCAGCGCGTAAAGGCGCGGAAGCCAGTCTCATACAGCCAGCAAAAAATCCCCCTGAAATAGCTGGGTGTACGTAAGACAGTATTGCGCTAAGATTGACGAAGCGGCACGAAACCGCATGGAGCTGATCGTGCCGGAGCTGGCGAAGCGAAACGGCG
>SFFS01000166.1 GCA_004557805.1 Clostridiales bacterium
ATGCGCGCCAGGAACGTGAAGAAGCCCATCGGAAGCATGATGCGCGCCAGGCGGATCGTCAGCTGCTGCGCCTCGGCGCTTGCGCCAGGCAGGAAAAAGCGGCAGACCAGCGTATCGAGCATGGACAGCGTCAGCCCGAGAATGACGGCCGAGAGCGCCAGCCCGATCGTGAACAGATTGCGGATGAACCGGTCGGCCTTGTCGCGGCTTTGCTGCAGCTGCGAGGAATAGGTCGGGATCAGCGTGGCGGAAAGCGCCGTGACGATCACGGAGAGGAAGATGCACGGAATATCGAACGCCGTCTTATAAGCGTCGGTGATGGCGCTCAGGCCGAAGCGCGAGGCCATAACCGTTTCGCGCAGGAAGCCGGTAACCTTCGCTACCATCGTGAATACCATCACGACGAGCATCGATTTGGACAGCGATTTTACGCTGGAGTTCGCTTCATTCTCAGTATGCATGTGTCACCTGTACGTTTCTTGTGTTAATAGGTCACGATGCGGCTGCGGTTCGTCGGCTTGCGCAGCAGGGAGTTATAATACTCGTCCCAGCTGAGGCCGCCGGTTTCGTAGGCGTTCATGGCGCTGGCGTTTTTGATGTTGACGTATTTTTCATCGAGCAGCTGCTCGGAGTTGAACACGGTAATATACGGGTATTCCCAGGGCTTGGAGTTGTAATATTCGGCGTAGTCCATTACGGCGGTGATGTCCTTGACGTAGAGGAAGGAGATCAGCAGCAGCATCGCGGGGAAAGCGACGCGCAGCTTGCGCACGAAATCGCGGTTGCGCACGAACAGCGCCGGAATCAGCGCGATTTCCACGATGCGGAAATAGACGTTCGTGCGGGAGGCGATCAGATCGAAGGACATGAACGCGACGTACAGGCAGAACCCGACGACGTAAAGGTTGAAAAGGAATTTTTCACGCAGGGTGAGCTGATCTTTCGCGCGCAGCGCGAGAAGAAAAATAATCAGCATGAACAGGCCGCGGTTTGCAAGCGCGGTGAGACTGAGGTGATTGTTTTCGAGATAATAGGTGGAAATGGTGTACTCCAACCGCGCGGGAAGGAGCGAGATGACAGGCATGAGATTGACGAAATTGATGACGACCACAAGCGCCGCGCCGATTGCCAGCACGAGGAGAACCGTTTTCTTTTTCCAGTCGATGAAGAACATGCGGTTTTCCCGGCGGAAGAAAACGAGCAGCAGCATGACGATGGCGGAATTGTGCATCAGCGTCGCTACAGCGATGCCGGCCAGCGCCGAAACGCGCCGCCGCTGCTGCCATGCCGGGAACACCCAGCCCAGCGCGATGCTCAGCGAAATCAGCTGGCGGATGCCGCTTTCCATATAAACGAGCGAATAGACTGCGAAAAAGCACGTCAGGCCGAAAATGGGCAGCGGACTGAAGCGGCGCAGAAAGCGGTTAATCATCAGCAGGCTGAACAGCGTAACGCACGCCACGAACACGACGTAATGCACCTTGAGCATGCGGAAGAAGCTCATCAGGTAGAAGAAGCCGATTTCGATTTTGTTATACTGAAACGCCGCATAGCTCGGAAAGGAGGAAAGCGGCTGCACGTTGGCATAAATGCTCAGATAGGTCAGATAGTCCGTGCCCTGGCCGTAGCGGAGCGAAAAGAAGGCGAACAGCCCCGTCAGCGTGATGAGATAGACAAACTTGTTCGTGCCGCGCCGCCACTCCCAGACCGTTAAAAACAGCAGCACCGCAAGAATCGTCAGCCTTACCATATCAGAAGAACCTCCCGCGCATTTCTATTCACATAAGCACAGACAAATCAGTATACCATACATCTAACGAGTTTGGCAAGAAAACCATTGCATGCACAGGGAAAAAAGTGGAAACATGCGGGGAAAAGCGTTTTTTTGCCGCGCAGCGCGCGGCAGAATTCTGCAAAACCGCCCCGGCGCTGTGAAACATTAGGCAAAAAGGCAATTTGCGCCGCGGTTCTTGACAGAGGAGAACTGTATCATTATAATTACACTGTAATTGATTACTGCGTAATTATATAAAAAGAGGCGAGGCCGTGGCGCTGAGAGATCATTCGCTGGACGATAGAATCATAGCAGCGGCACGGAAGGAATTTTTGGAAAAGGGCTACGCGGGCGCGTCGCTGCGCAAAATCGCGGAGCAGGCCGGCGTTACGGCCGGCGCGATTCAGACGCGGTACCGGTCGAAGGACGAGCTGTTTGCAAGCCTGCTGAAACCGCTGCTGGACGATATCGAAGCTGCGTTTCAAAACGTCAAGGAGGATTATTACGCGGATGCGGCCGACGATTTTCTGGCGCAGCTCAAGGCGTCCATGCGCCGCGAGTCCGCGGCCATTCTTCGGCTGATCTTTGCGCACTATAAAGAAGCCGCGCTGCTCTTCTATCGAAGCGCGGGAAGCAGTCTGGAGCGCTGCTTCGAGGGAATTGTGAAAAACAAAATTGCGGAAAGCATCGCGTTCTTTCACAGCAAAGACTTTGCGGGCGTGGATGAAAAGCTGCTCGGACTCTTAATCTCCGCGCAGTTCGACGGCTACCGCCGGATCGTTATCGAGTGCCCGGAACGGGCAGCGGCCGAGCGCTGCATGAACGCGCTGATGACCTATCATTTCGGCGGCTGGACGGCGCTTTTCGAGGCGGCGGATCAGGCGAAGAAGGAGATGCGGGATGAAATATAACGGCTTTTATTTCTGGATGTTCAAAGGTTCCATGAAAAAGGTGCTGACGGAAAAATACGGCGTGCAGTATGCGTCGGAGATCATGAAAAAGAGCGCCCGGGTCTACCGGGAAATGGTGGAACGGGCGGACGATATCGGCGCCGATAACCCGATGGCGTATAACGAGCTGTTCGCGCTGGCTTTTGTCGCGCCGTATGTGGCCAGCGAAAAGAAAATCCCGCCGGAAACCGTGCAGGAGATGATGCGGCGCGCGCTTTATCACGTCGGATGGTATTTCGGAAGAACCGATCTGAACACGGAAAAGGGCAAGGCGGAGAACAAAAAGAGCATCGTTCGATATGTCAAATGGTACACGCCGGAGCGGGAGCGGCAATATCCGACGTCTTTCAAGGTGGATTTCGTCGGTTAGCCCTATGAGGGCGCGTGCTATTACCGCATCACTCGCTGTCCTATTTGCGCCTATACCGAAAAGCTGGGCGTAAAAGAGCTGATGCCGCTGTTCTGCGAACTGGATCAGGTAATGATCGCACTCCAGCACGGCGTACTGCATCGGAAGCATACCATCGCCGCTGGCGGCGAATACTGCGACTACTATATCACCGGCAACAGGGAGCAGGTTTGAAACAGCGTGGACGAAGGAATCAACGATAAAAGATATGGACAAACAGGCACGATAGGAGAAATCTCCTTCGTGCCTTTACTGTACCTGCCTTCTTCAGTCGCGCAACCGCACATCCGCGTCACGGACAGCGGCCCTGATCGCTTGCCTTTTTACCGCCGACGGGCGCAGCGCTCATTGCGCTATTCCTGCGCTCCCTTGCTGCTGAGACGTTCGACCTCGATGATGGTTTTACAGATATTTTCCCGTTATGCTGCTTTCGCTTTTTCGGATTTCCTCGGGCGTTCCGCTTGCCACGATCCGCCCGCCTGCGTCTCCGCCGCCGGGACCCATGTCGATAATATAATCTGCGTTGCGAATGACGTCGAGATCGTGTTCGATAACGACGACGGTTGCGCCGTTGTCAATAAGCGTTTGAAATACTCCGAGCAATACCTGAACGTCGAGCGGATGCAGCCCAATGGAGGGCTCGTCGAACACAAACACGGAATCCGTCTGTGTTCTGCCGATTTCACTTGCCAATTTGAGCCGCTGCGCCTCGCCGCCCGAAAGGCCCGGCGTTTCTTCGCCGAGCGTGAGATACCCCAGTCCGAGCTGCCGCAGAATATCCAGCTTCTGGCTGACGGATTTCATATCCCGGCAGAAGTTGATTGCAGAGTTCACGTCCATATCCATCAGTTCGGGAAGTGAAATGCCTGCGCCGTCTTTGTTGGCGAGTCTTACATCGTAAGCCGTTCTTGCATAGCGCGAGCCGCGGCAGTCGGGGCACGGAATATCTACATCCGGCAAAAACTGCACGTCAAGGCTTACGACGCCCGTGCCGTCGCAGCCGGGGCAGCGCAGAGAGCCGGTGTTGTAGGAAAAATCGCTCGCATTATAGCCCTTTTCCTTTGCGTCGGACGACTTTGCATATAACTTGCGCAGTTCGTCATGCACGCCCGCATAGGTGGCAACCGTGGAGCGGACATTGATTCCGATGGGCGTTGCGTCGATCAGCTTGACATGCGCGATTCCGTCGGCGCGGATTTCACGGATATGTGCGGGAAGTTCCCTGCCGGCAATCCTCGCTTCAAGCGCGGGGACAAGACTTTCAAGAACCATGGTCGTCTTGCCGGAACCCGATACGCCCGTGACAACGGTCAGCCGGCCTTTCGGAATATCGGCTTCAAGCGGTTTGACGGTATGGATCTGCGCGGTGGAAAGGCGAATCCTGCCATTTTCAAAAACGCTGTCGGGCTCGGCACGCTGACGCATGATTGTCTCGGCTTTGCCGGACAGGAACGGCCCGATCTGGGAAGCGGAGCTTCCTTCAATCGTGGGAATCGCTCCCTCGGCAATGACATGACCGCCCCCGGCTCCCGCTTCGGGCCCCATTTCGATGATCCAGTCGGCTTCTTTCAGAATCTGCGTGTCGTGATCGACCAGAATGACGGAGTTGCCGTCTGCGACAAGATCATGCATCACCCCGGTCAGCCCCACGATGTTTGAAGGATGCAGACCGATGGACGGCTCGTCCAGCACATAGAGAACGCCTGTGGTACGGTTGCGCACGGCGCGGGCAAGCTGCATCCGCTGACGCTCGCCGGTGGAAAGGGTCGCGGCAGAGCGGTCAAGCGTCAGATAGCCCAGCCCCAAATCCATCAGCCGTTTGGCGGTGCTTTGAAACGCCTCGCAAATGCTCTCGGCCATCGGATGCATTTCTTCCGGCAGGCTGTCAGGCACGCCCTGCACCCAATCGACAAGTTCGGACAGCGTCATGGCGCAGGCTTCGTCCAGAGAAATGCCGCGCAGTTTCGGCGCACGCGCCGCATCGGACAGGCGTGTGCCGCGGCAGTCAGGGCAAACTTCTTCTTTCAGGAATCTCTCCACGCGCTTCATGCCCTTTTCATCCTTGACCTTGGAAAGGGCGTTTTCCACGGTGTAGACGGCGTTAAAATAGGTGAAATCCAGTTCGCCCGCCTGATTCGAGCCTTTTGCATGATAAAAAATGTGTTTTTTCTCCGCAGGGCCGTGATAGACGATCTCTTTTTCCCGCGCGGTCAGGTCGCGGAACGGCACATCGGTACGCACGCCCATCTCCCGGCAGACGTCGGTCATCAGTGACCACATCAGGCTGTTCCAGGGGGCGACTGCGCCCTCGTCAATGGTGAGCGAATCGTCGGGAACAAGCGAGTCCATATCGACCGTGCGGACGGTTCCGGTGCCGCCGCAGGTTTTGCAGGCGCCTTGCGAATTGAAAGCAAGTTCTTCGGCGGACGGCGCGTAAAAATGTGCGCCGCACTCCGGGCAGATCAGCTCCTTTCCTGCTGCGACGAGCAGCGACGGAGCGAGATAATGCCCGTTCG
>SFFS01000009.1 GCA_004557805.1 Clostridiales bacterium
GACCGTCTCTGCAAGACAATCAACCACCTTTCTCGTTATACCGTCATGAGCATTACTCAACGCAAGTGGATAAAAGACATTTTTAATTGAGATTAGTATGAGCGGGCTTTGGTTTATTCGAACGTTCCCTGTTGTTTGGCACTTGCAAAGGCGCGTCCCCATCCGGGGCGCGCCTTTGCTGTCTCTCGTTATTTTTCTTCCTGCCGGATCCGCCATTCCGTTCCATCGGATGTACAGACGATCGTCCCCTTGACGGTCAGCCGCCACTGCACGCCGCGGGCGGTCAGCGTCGCCAGCACGCCCTCTACGGTTTCGTTGCCGCGCGTATGCGAGACGGTGGCGAACTTGGGCTGCACCGCGGCGTGCAGCTCGCGCGTGTAGGAAGCCAGCCCGTGGTGCGGCATTTTAAGAATATCCGCACGCAGCGCGCCGCCCAGCTCGGCCGCCAGCGCCTTCTGCGCGTGCGATTCGATATCGGCCGCCAGCAGGATGGCGCTGCTGCCGAAGGTGATGTGTTCGATCATCGAGCGGTTGTTGACGCGCGCGTCCGGGTTCTGCCATTGATAAAAGCGAATCGTCGCGCCGCCGAAATCCATCTCGTCCATGTGGTGCAGGATTTTAACCGGCACGCCCCGGGCGGCCAGCTTTTCATGAATGACCGCCACATAGTCCGAGCCTTCGCCGTCGTAGCCCTCAAAGAACGCGGGCTCCAGAAATTCGCCCACGTCTACCGCGTCGAGCACCATTTTATAGCCCTGCACATGGTCGCCGTGCGGGTGCGTGAACATCGCGTAGTCGAGATGCGAAATCCCCAGCTCGCTCAGATAATCCACAATGCGGTCGGCTTCGGAATAGTTGCCCGAATCGATCATCATCGTCAGCTCGCCCTTGCGCAGCAGGATGCAGTCGGCGCTGGCCACGTTGATCAGATGCACCTCGAGCGGCGCGTCCGCGTTGGGGGCAGCCGTTTCTTCCGCCGCGGCGGGCGCTTCCTCTGCGGCGGTTTCCGCAGACGCTTCGGCGGTTTCTCTTTCGGCGGAATCGCCGAAAAGAAAAACGTCCTCCTCGCCCAGCGCCGCGCAGGGCAGAAGCAGGACGGCAAGCAGCAGACAGATCATCCGGACAAATCGTTTCATATGTACCTCGCGAATTCCAGAATATGCGAATCATATCATAATTTTCCTGAAAATGCAAAAATCAAGCGGAAATTGATTTCGCTCCAGAATGCGTCGCTGTTATTCAAGCGGCGCTTGCGTTATAATGCAAGCAGGAATTGAATTATGGGGTGACGTTATGATCGAAAACGTTCTGGGCGCGCAGATCGCCCGCTTTCGCAAGGAAGCGAAGATGACGCAGGAAGCGCTGGGCGCGGCGGTGGGCGTGAGCACGCAGGCCGTTTCCCGCTGGGAATGCGGCGGCCTGCCCGACGCGGCGCTGCTGCCCGCCATCGCCGACGCGTTGCACGTATCCATCGACGCGCTCTTTGCGCGCGACGCTTCGCAGCCGGCCGATCTGAGCCAGACCATCGCCGCGCGGCTGGCGGCCGCGCCGGAGGAGCGGCGCGTGCTCGAACTGGCGCGGCTGTTCTGGCGCGCGGGGCTGGACGGGCTGTTCCCGGAGAAGCTGATGTCGTTTGAGAGCCGGAACCTCGATCCGCTGCAAAGCTGTCAGATCGACACCGCGTCCGTAAACCTCGACGGCCCGCCGCTGCTGATGACGACCAGCTTTTCTTCGAACGACGGGCTGACCTTCGGCATATGCGCGAAGGATATGTCGTTCATGTCGGCGTTCCCGGAGCCGGAAAAGGGCTACGCGGCGTATTTCAGTTCATGCGAAGAATATCGCGCGCTGTTTTCGGCGCTGGCGCGCCCGCAGCTGCTCGAGCAGCTGTTCTTTCTGTGCGGCTGCAAGGCGGCGTATTTCACCGTGGAAGCGGTGGCGCGGCGCACGAACCTTTCCGCCGGGGAGACTGAGGCGAACCTGAAGGCGATGTACGAGGCCGGGCTCGCCGAGAGGCTGAACCTCGAAACGGAGACGGAGCCCTGCTGGGTCTACCGTCTGCGCAAGGCCGACTTCGTGCCGCCGCTGATGATCTTTGCCCGGCTGGCGCTTCAGAAGGAGGACGTATTTTACTGCAACTGGAACGCGCGTACCATTCCCGTGCTGCGCGCAGCGCCTGGCACAACGAACGGTTGACCCGGTTCAACAAACGCTTTCTGGTTATCAACCGGGCGCGCCGTTATAATGCAGGCATCTACGAAAGGAGAGAGCGTGATGAAAAACGGTCTGACCGCGCCCTATTACCGTGCGTTTTTTGAGGGGAACCGCCTGCGGTGCGCCGCGGCGATGCTGCTGCGGCTCGTCTGCGCGCTGGCGAATCTGGGATTTTCGTGGCTGCTGGGCGAAATTTTCAATGCGATTACGAAAATGGATCTGCCGTATCTGGGGCGCGTGTGCGCGGCTACCGCGGGGTTCCTGCTTTTGCAGGCCGGGCTGGAAACGCTGGGCGACCGCGTGCGCTCGACGTTTATCCATAAGGCTCTCGCGCAGTATAAACAGGCGGCGTTCGAGCGGATTGCGCAAAAGAACATCAGCGCGTTCGCGCGCGAAAATACGGGGCGCTATCTGTCCGCGCTGACAAACGACGCTTCGTCCGTGGAAACGAATTTCCTGATGTATATGTTCGCCGTGCCGTACTATGCGCTGATGCTTATCGGTTCGCTGACGCTGATGTTCTTCTACAGCGTGCCGCTCTCGCTGCTGTCGCTGGCGCTGAGCCTGCTGCCGCTGGCCGCTTCGCTGCCGATGAGCAAAGAACTGGCGAAGCGCGAAAAAGCCATGAGCGACCGGAACGAATCGTTCGTCGGAAAGCTCAAGGATCTGCTGACGGGCTTTTCGGTCATCAAAAGCTTCAAGGCCGAAAAAGAGGCCGCCGCGCTGTTTGAGGCCGATAACGGCGAACTGGAACGCGTGAAGCTGCGCCGCCGCTGGTGGAGCTATCTCCTCTCCGACGTAACCTATAACCTGCTCGGGTTTGTGATGCAGATGGGCGTGATGAGCGCGGGCGCGTATCTGGCCATTCGCGGCCGGATCGCCGCCGGTACGGTGCTGATTTTCACCAACCTCAGCAACTCTGTCATGCAGCCCATCAACGAGCTGCCGCAGGGGTTCGCCAATATCCGCGCGGCGCGCGCGCTGATCGAAAAGCTGGCGGGCCTCGCCGAGGAAAACGCTTCCCGCGCGGGCGAGGGCGTTCCGGCGCGGCTGGAGCGCGGCATCGAGCTTTCGCACGTTTCCTTCGGCTACGAAAAGGAAAAACCGGTGCTGCGCGATGTTTCGCTGACGCTGAAGGCGGGCGGAAAATACGCGCTGGTGGGGGCCAGCGGCTGCGGCAAGACGACGCTTCTGAACCTGCTCATGGGCGGCTGCGAGCCCTATGACGGGTCCGTCCGCATCGACGGGCACGAGCTTTCCGGCATTTCGCCGGACAGTTTGTACGACCTGATGAGCCTGATCGGCCAGAACGTGTTCCTCTTCGACGATACGATCGAGCGCAACGTGACCATGTTTCGCGAATTTCCGCCGGAGCGCGTGCAGGACGCGATAGCGCGCGCGGGGCTTTCCGAGGTGATCGCGCGCAAGGGCGCGGATTACCGCTGCGGCGAGGGAGGCGGCGGCCTTTCGGGCGGCGAGCGCCAGCGGGTGTCTATCGCCCGGTGCCTGCTGCACGGCGCGCCGGTGCTGCTGCTCGACGAGGCCACGGCCGCGCTCGATAATCAGACGGCGCAGCAGGTGACGCAGGCGGTGCTTTCGCTGGAGGGGCTGACGCGCCTGGTGGTGACGCACCGGCTGGAGGCCTCGCTGCTTGCACAGTACGACGCGATTTACGTCCTGCGCGGCGGCGCGCTGTGCGAGGCGGGCACGTTCGACGGGCTGATGGCGCAAAAGGGGTATTTCTATTCGCTCTTCAACGTCTCCCAGTGACGCGGCTGCAACAAAATTCCCTCCTGATCCGTTAATTTGAAAAAGGAGGGATTTTTCATGCGCCGTTTTCTTGCCGGGATGCTGGCTGTTGTTTTGCTCTGCGCGCCGCTTGCCGCGCTGGCGGACGCGATGAGCGCGATGTTCGACGCGCTGGACGCGCTTGGCGGCACGGACGCGGCGTTTACCGTCGTGGGCGAATTGCTGTGCGCGACGGCGAAAAAGGACGGCGAGGTCTACGGCTTTGCGTTTGATAACGCGACCGGAGAACGCGTAACGTGGGACCGGCTGTTCTCCGACGGCGACGCGGCCGCGGCGGCGCTGGAAAAAATCGCTGCGGAATGGACGTATGCCAACGCCTATGGTAATTTCGAGAACCTCTCGCCCATGCCGCGCGAAAACTTCGCGCTGGACGAGCGCGGGCTGACGGTGTACTATCCCGCCGCGCAGCTGACGAACCTGTCGGGTTCGCAGTTCGGCGTGCAGTTTAACGCATACGAGCTGGAGGGGTTGCTGAGAGAGAATATCGCGCTTTCGCGCGGGGATACGGCGAACGCTCCCGCGGCGCTGCAAACCGCGCTGGAAACGGGCGCGCTGCCCGGACTTCCGCAGCAGGCGGCGCTGGGCGGAAGCATTGCGGACGCAGCGGAAGCGCTGGGTCTTGTCGACGTGCCGGACGTGAAGCGCGACGCGGCGGTGTGGACGTTTGAAGCGCCCGCAATGCGCGGCGTGAGCCTGCTGAGCGCGCCGGACGATCTGAGTGAAAGCGGCGCGGTGATTTGCGGCGTATTCGCGCGGCGCGTCGATTTTTCCGGGCTGATTCCCGGCGAGAGCACGAAGGAGGATTGCCTTGCGGCGCTGGGCGCGCCGGACGAGACGCGCGCCGTCGCTTCCGCCGACGCATACGACCGCCTGCCTGCGGGAGAGACGCTCCTGTGGCGCGGCGAAGCCGCCGCAATCGAACTGCACTTTGCGGAGAATATACTTTACAGCGCCGCAATTTTGCAGCAATAAAAAATTTGCAACCATCCTTTTCCATGTGATATACTTAAAGGCCGGGGACGTGTTCCCCGGCCTTATTCAATTCATTCGGGAGGATGCAATGGCTACGGCGAAATCAAAGAAAAATACCACAGCCGAGCAACCTGCACAAGATAAAATGCCGGGCGCGAAACGCGGCGCGGCGGCGAAAAAGCCCAAGCGGCCGCCTGCTTTTAAAAAGCCCAGCAAGAAAAAACGCTCCACGCGCGGCGAAATTCCGGGGATGATCCTGCTCATGATCGCCCTGGTGATGCTCTTTTGCCTTTTTACCACGTCCAACGGCACGTTTACGGTGCTGATGCGGCGCGAGGCGAAAGGGCTCTTCGGCAAGCTCGCATGGCTGGTGGCGCTGTATCTGGGCGCGCTGGGCGTGCAGCTGATTATGGGAAACAAATGGCCGCTGCGCGGCACGGTTTCGTTCGCCACGGCGCTGGTCATCCTGTGCTTTGCGACGCTTTTGCAGGTGTTCCGCATCGAGGGGATCCTGCGCGATCTGAATCTGCAGGGACTGGTGCAGAACTACAAGGACGTGCTGTGGATGTCGTGGAGCGCGTCGCAGGATCTTGCGCTGGGCGGCGGCGCGCTGGGCGCGCTGCTGGGCTATCCGATGTTCCGCACGCTCGACGTGGGCGGCAGCACGCTGGTTCTGGTGCTCCTGATGGGCATCCTGGGCATATGGATCGTGCGCATGTTCGCGCCCGACGCGCGCGACCGGCTGGGCGACTGGGTGCGCAGGACGCGCGACGATTGGGACGAGCGCCGTGAAGAGCGCCGCGCCGCGCGCGAGGCCGAACGCCGCGAACAGGACGAGGCGCTGCTGGTGCCGCTGCCCGAAGATCTGCTGGCGCAGCCCGCGCAGGACGAGCCGAAGCCGCGCGGAAAAAAGGGCAGGCAGCCCGCACAGCCGCAGCCGGAACGCCCCGCGCCCGTGCGGCCCGCGCCCCGGCAGGAGCCCGCGCGTCCGGCGGCGCAGGCGCAGCGCCCGCAGCCGGAAAAGCGGCCGCATGCGAAGCTGTATATTGAGGAAATTCTGCCTGACGGCTCCGGCCCCTATTTCGACTCGAACGACGAGCGGCACGACGCGATGCCCGATTTCGTTTCCAGGCGGCGCAGAGAATACGACGAGGCCTACGGCGCGTTTGAAGAAACCGAATTTGAACCCGCATTCGGTTCCGCCGCGGAGCCTTCCGCGCAGGACGCGCCCGCCGCAGAGGACGCGGCGGCGTCCGCCGGTGATTCGTGGACGCAGCCGCAGCCGCGCAGCGAGGATCCCGGAGCGCCCTATCGCGAGGCGTTCCGCATGCGCCGTCCGGTCTATCGTCCGAAGCCTGAGGACGAGCCGCAGCCCGCCGGCGAATCCGCGGCGCAGCCCGGCGGCGGGGCCGTCCCGCAGAGCGCCGAAGAGGAACTCTCCTACGACGAATTCCTGCCCGAAGAGCTGGCCGACGAAACCTACGCCGACGAGGAAACTGCCGACACGGCTGAAGCCTCTGAAGAAGAACCTGCGCCGCGCGGAGACGGGGCGAAGCCCGAGCCGGACGACGACGATCCCTTCGGCGCGCCGTGGGAGCCGGTCGCCCCGGAATATCACGCCGAAAAGGAAACGGCGGAGCCGGTGCGCCGCCGCCGCACGCCGAAGCAGCAGGGCTATTTCCCCAAGGGCGACGTGACGCAGAAGCTGCCCGAAATTCCGAAGGAGATGCAGCTTGACCGTCCCGACTGGAAACCGCCGGAACAGCCGGAGGCCACCGTGCAGCAGGTGCCTGCGGACGAGGAATACACGCAGCCACCGTTCTCGCTGCTCGAACGCGACGAGGCGGCCGTGCAGTTCGATACGCGCGAGGCCGACGCGCGCAGCGCGCAGAAGCTGGAGGAAACCCTCAAGAGCTTCGGCGTTTCCGCGCGGGTTATTCAGGTGGTGCACGGCCCGGCGATCACGCGGTTCGAGCTTCAGCCCGCGCCGGGCGTAAAGGTGAGCAAGATCGTGAACCTGACGGAGGATATTGCGCTGAACATGGCGGCCTACAGCGTCCGCATCGAGGCGCCCATTCCCGGTAAGGCCGCCGTGGGCATCGAGCTGGCGAACGACCACATCGCCACGGTTCACCTGCGCGACGTGCTTGAAAGCGACGAGTTTATCCGTCATTCCTCCAAGCTGGCCGTGGCGCTGGGCAAGGACATCGCGGGCAAGCGCATTATCGCAGATCTGGCGAAAATGCCGCATGTGCTCATCGCAGGCGCGACGGGTTCCGGTAAGTCCGTTTGCATCAACACGATCATCGCGTCCATTATCTATCGGGCTTCGCCCGAAGAAGTCCGCATGATCCTCATCGACCCCAAGCAGGTGGAACTGTCGATGTATAACGGCATTCCGCATCTGCTTGTGCCCGTCGTGACCGATCCGAAGAAGGCTTCCGGCGCGCTGAGCTGGGCCGTGAAGGAAATGGACGAGCGCTACAAGCTCTTCGCCGACTGCGGGGTGCGCGACATCAAGGGCTATAACCGCCAGCGCGGCGACAAGCCGCTGATGCCGTCGATTGTGGTCATCATCGACGAACTTTCCGATCTGATGCTCGTTGCTCCCGGCGAGGTGGAGGAGAGCATCCAGCGCCTGGCGCAGCTGGCGCGCGCATGCGGCATTCATCTGGTCATTGCAACGCAGCGCCCGTCGGTCAACGTGATCACTGGCGTTATCAAGGCAAATATCCCCAGCCGCATCGCGTTCGCGGTCTCCTCGCAGGTTGACTCGCGCACCATTCTCGACGGCGCGGGCGCCGAAAAGCTGCTCGGCCGCGGCGATATGCTCTACGCTCCCGCCGGCGGTGGCAAGCCGAAGCGCGTGCAGGGCTGCTTCGTCTCCGACGAGGAAGTGCAGCGCGTTGTGGAATACGTCAAGGACCGCCGTGTGGCGGATTATTCGCAGGCCGTCATCGACGCGCTCAGCGCGGAGGATACGAACGATTCCGCCGACGCGCCCGACGACGACAAGAACGACGCGCCCTTCGACGCGCTGTTCGAGCAGGCGGTGGAGCTGTCGGTAGAAGCGGGGCAGGCTTCCATCAGTATGCTGCAAAGGCGGCTGCGCATCGGCTATGCGCGCGCGGGCCGCATCATCGACGAAATGGCGCGGCGCAACATCATCGGGCAGGCCGAGGGCGCAAAGCCGCGCGACGTGCTCATCACGCGCGAAGATTTCGCGCTGATGTTTCCGAAAGGCGGGAAGTAAGCAATGAAAAAAATCGCGGTCATCACCGGCGCATCCAGCGGCATTGGGCGCAGATTCGCCGAAACCATCGCGCAATACGGTCAGTCGTTCGACGAGGTGTGGCTGATCGCGCGCCACCCGGAAGCGCTTGCGCTTCCTTATCCCGTCAAAACCGTCGCGCTTGATCTGTCCGCGCGCGAAAGCTACGCGGCCTACGCCGCGCTGCTGGCCGAAGAAAAGCCGGAAATCGCGCTGCTGGTCAACTGCGCGGGCTACGGCAAGTTCTGCGCGACGACGGATCTCCCGCTTGCGCAGAACCTGAACATGATGGACCTTAACTGCGGCGCGGTTATGGCGATGTGCCAGGAAAGCGCGCCCTATATGAAGCCGGGCGCGCGCATCATCAACATTGCGTCCATCGCGGCGTATCAGCCGATTCCGTACATCAACGTCTACGCCGCGACGAAAGCGTTCGTGATGTATTACAGCCGCGCGCTCAACCGCGAACTGAAAAAGCGCGGCATAACGGTAACGGCCGTATGCCCGTATTGGACGAAAACGAAATTTTTCGACCGCGCGGTGCAGAAGGACGAGCCGCGCGTCGTCAAAAAATACGTGGCGATGTACACGCCGGAGCAGATCGTCTCGCGCGCCTGGCGCGACGCGAAGCGCGGGCGCGACGTGAGCAAGTTCGGCTTCATTGCGCGCGGACAGATGATTCTGACTAAGCTGCTGCCCCACAGCCTCGTGATGAGCATCTGGATGAAGCAGCAGGAGCTCGATTGATTTTTTTGCCGCGCAGGGCGCGGCGGACAGGAAAGCGCGCTTTCGGTTGCCGCGGCCGCTTTGTGAAAGACGAGATGTTGTCCACCTAAAAAACGACGCGCCCCTTTGCGCGGGTTGAACGCCTGTGCAAAGGGGCTTTTTGAAGGGCGGTGCGATGCGGTTTCTTGTGGAAGGCGGCGTCAGAGTCTGGATGGAAGCGGCGCGCGTCTGTTATGGGCAGCGCCGCCCGGCCCGCGCCGGCCGTCATTTCCAGCCGTTTCGGTCTGCAAGCCCGCGCCGCGAGCCATCCCCGGAGCGCGGCTCTGCCGCCGCTCGAAAGAACGTTTTTTCGTTTCCCGCCTATTGAAAATGCCCGGAAGAC
The DNA here is from genome assembly GCA_004557805.1 of Clostridiales bacterium. Taxonomy (GTDB): domain Bacteria; phylum Bacillota; class Clostridia; order Christensenellales; family Aristaeellaceae; genus Aphodomonas. The sequence goes on from SFFS01000009.1 coordinate 9,375, forward strand.
TGCGCGTCTTCCGGGCGCTTCGGATGTACTGTGTTTATTCCGCGTCCACGATTTCCGCGTCGGGGCAGTTCTTGCGCACGGATTCGATGCCCTTCAGGCAGGAAGCTTTGGCCGTATAGCCCTCGGAGAAGGCGATGTTCTCGCCGTTGGAGGCCTTCAGGCGGAAGCGGTATTCGCCGGCCTTGTCCAGATAGACTTCAAACTTGGGATGCTTCTCCTGCTTGAAGTTTTCGACCGTCTGATCCTCGATGGGCGCGACGGGGCCGTTCTTGCGGACGGACTCTGCGCCCTTGAGGCAGCTCTGGCGGGTGGTGTATACTTCGGAAGTGGCGATCACTTCGCCGTTGGCGGCGGTGAGGTCGAACTTGATGCCGGTCGGCACGTTTTTGATTTTAAACTTTCCCATGATGGAACTCGCTCCTTTCGCGGCGGCGCCGCTTGATGGGAATATTGTAGCAAACGAATAGACCGCCGTCAATTCCCGCGCGCAAGGTGTACGCAGAAAACGGCGGCGTCCGCCGCGAAAAACATTTCACGGTTTCACATAAAAAATGGGATTTCCCTCTTGACAATACGGAGCAAATCATGTAATATATCTATTGTTGTCGCGCAGCGCTCAATCTGCGGCTCTGTTTGGGAGCATAGCTCAGTTGGGAGAGCATCTGCCTTACAAGCAGAGGGTCACAGGTTCGAGTCCTGTTGTTCCCACTTTATGGCCCGGTAGTTCAGTTGGTTAGAATGCCAGCCTGTCACGCTGGAGGTCGAGGGTTCGAGCCCCTTCCGGGTCGCCAGTATGCCTTGGTAGCTCAGTTGGTAGAGCATGTGACTGAAAATCACAGTGTCGGTGGTTCGATTCCGCCCCAAGGCACCTTTTATGCGGTAGTAGCTCAGTGGTAGAGTGCCACCTTGCCAAGGTGGATGTCGCGGGTCCGAATCCCGTCTACCGCTCCATTCGGAGTGACGGGAAGCCTTGTAAAGCTTCCCTTCTTTTAAATGGCGTCATAGCCAAGTGGTAAGGCGAAGGTCTGCAAAATCTTTATGCCCCGGTTCGAATCCGGGTGACGCCTCTGAAAGGGAAAGCGAGCGCTTTCCCTTTTTTCGTATGGCTATTGCGATGCGCATATTGGATGTACGCGCGCTTTTTCGGGGGCGGGGGTGTGATTAGAACGGTTTAATGAGATGAACTCGATTGTAGATCAGGCCGCTGAAATCTGGAAGGCGAAACCGGTTGAGAATTGCGGCCTTCTTTTGAGAATGTTGCAGTTACAGATGCAATTTTATTGACAAACGAAAAATTTGCTAATAGAATGATACGGATGGCCGGCCGGATTTGGATAAAAGGTATATATCCGTATGACAGGAACGAGATCTGAAACCATATTTCGGCCGGAAACAGCAGAAAGAAAAAAGGGACGCGCCCGCCGGATGATTCAGGCGCGCATGCGCCGAAAAACAAAACGAAGAAGGAGAGCTTTATTATGAACAGGAAAGAACTTTGCGCGACAGTCGATCATACCCTGCTGAAGCAGACCGCCACCTGGAAAGAGATTCAGGCCCTGTGCGACGACGCGATTGCGTTCGGCACCGCTTCCGTGTGCATCCCGCCATGCTATGTCAGGCAGGCGCACGAGTATGTGCAGGGAAAAATGGCGATCTGCACCGTGATCGGCTTCCCGAACGGAAACAACACGACGGCCAGCAAGGTGTTCGAAACCCGCGACGCGATTGAGAACGGCGCGGACGAGGTCGATATGGTCATCAATATCGGCATGCTGAAGGCGGGCGAAAAGGAATATGTGGAGGACGAAATCCGCCGGATCAAGGCCGCTGCGGGCGATAAGATCCTGAAGGTGATTATCGAAACCTGTCTGCTGACCGACGAGGAAAAAATCGCCATGTGTGAAATCGTGACCCGCACGGGCGCGGATTTCATCAAGACCTCTACCGGCTTCTCTACGGCGGGCGCGACCTTTGCGGATATCGAGCTGTTCGCCAAACACGTGGGGCCGAATGTGAAGATCAAGGCGGCCGGCGGCATTTCCACGCTCGAAGACGCCGAGAAGTTCCTTGATCTGGGCGCGAGCCGCCTGGGCACGAGCCGCATCGTAAAGCTGCTCAAGCAGGAGAAATAACGGAAATAAAAAACGAAGCAGGCTTCATGCGCAAGCGCGTGAGGCCTGTTTTTTATGGATTCGGGGCGCAGGAGCGCCCCCGGAGGACGCGCTGCGCGGTGTGCCGGGCGTGCGAAACGCATTCACGTCTATTCTCGGTTCTGTTTTTCGCCGAGGGAAAACGCTTCCTGTTGGTTGTCGATTACGCCGCATACGGTGCGGAATGATTCGGGCGGCATCCGTTCAAGCCGCTCGACGAGGGCGGCCGCGTCGTTTTTCTCCCGGTCGCCGGAAAGGAGGGAATCGCTGGGCACGCCCAGAACGGTGCGGATTTTCTTCGGGGGTTTCAGCAGAAACGCCCGCATGGCCGCATTCGATTGCCGAAATGGTTTTATCGCCAAGACAGATCACTTCGGCGAAAAATGGCAGATTATGTGATAGCGGCGCTGACATACGCAGAAGGCGAATTCATGCGGCACTGACAGGAGGATTCGCTTTGCTCGCCTGCACCTTCTTCGGGTATCGCGAGATTCTGAGCCCGGCATTCCGGAAAAGCTGGACGAGACTATCGGCGCGCTTCTTGCGCGCGAAAATGAAATCGTGTTCCCTGCCGGGGCGCAGGGCGAGTGCGGCGAGGGGAAAAGAAGCGACCGATCTGGTATGAAAAAGGCGCGGAGTCGCATGCTCCGCGTCTTGCTTTTTACAGGTTTATGCGCATTCAGCCCACCACAATATTCAGCAGGCGGCCCTTGACGTAGATGATCTTCCGGATGGTCTTGTCGCCGATGGCGGCCTTCACTTCCGGCGTTTCGGGCAGCGTTTTCTGCGCTTCTTCCGGCGTGAGCGACGTGGACACCATCATGCGCCCGCGCACCTTGCCGTTGATCTGGATGGCGATTTCGATTTCGTCGCGCACGAGCGCCTTCTCGTCCCACTTCGGCCAGGGATGGCGCGTCAGCGAATCCTTCTCGCCCAGGTTCTGCCAGATTTCCTCGGTGATGTGCGGCGCGACCGGGTTGAGCAGCTGCACGAGAATCTTCATCTCGCCGCGCATGATCTTGCCGGTGGCGGCAATCTGGTTCACAAGCGCCATCATTGCGGCAATCGCCGTGTTGAACTTCATGCGCTCGTAATCCTCGGAAACCTTCTTGATGCAGCCGTGCACGTCGGGCAGCAGCTCCTTGCGGACACCGTCGTCGTTGACCAGCGCTTCCTGCAGCCGCCATACGCGGTCGAGGAAGCGGCGGCAGCCCACCGCGCCCTTGGTCGACCACGGAATCGCCTGGTCGAACGCGCCCATGAACATCTCGTATACGCGGAACGCATCCGCGCCGATCTGATCGACGATATCGTCCGGGTTGATGACGTTGCCGCGGCTCTTGCTCATCTTCTCGCCGTTCTCGCCGAGAATCATGCCGTGCGACGTGCGCTTCATGTACGGCTCCGGGAACGGCACCACGCCGATGTCGTAGAGGAACTTATGCCAGAAGCGGCTGTAGAGCAGATGGAGCGTGGTGTGCTCCATGCCGCCGTTGTACCAGTCGACCGGACCCCAGTATTTGAGGTTTTCCTGGCTGGCCAGCGCGTTGTCGTTGTGCGGATCCATGTAGCGCAGGAAGTACCAGCTCGAGCCGGCCCACTGCGGCATGGTGTCGGTTTCCCGGCGGGCGGGGCCGCCGCAGACGGGGCAGGTCGTTTTGACCCAGTCGGTCATTGCGGCCAGCGGGCTTTCGCCGTTATCGGTGGGCTCATAGTTGTCCACGTCGGGCAGCAGCAGCGGCAGCTGATCCTCCGGCAGCGGAACCCATTTTTTGCAGTTTTCGCACCATACGAGCGGGATCGGCTCGCCCCAATAACGCTGGCGGCTGAACACCCAGTCGCGCAGCTTGTAGTTGACCTTTTCATGGCCTACGCCGTGCTCGGTCAGCCACTGGATGATCGTCTTTTTCGCCTCTGCGACGGACAGCCCGTCGAGGAAGCCGGAGTTGACCATCGTGCCGTCAGCGATGTCGGTATACGCTTCTTTGGTCACGTCGCCGCCCGCCACCACTTCAACGATGGGCAGGCCGAACTTCGTGGCGAATTCCCAGTCGCGGGTGTCATGGCCGGGCACGGCCATGATCGCGCCGGTGCCGTAGCTCATCAGCACATAGTCGCTCACCCAGATGGGCAGCGATTTGCCCGTCACCGGGTTCACGGCGCGAAGGCCCTCGATCTGCACGCCGGTCTTGTCCTTGGCAAGCTCGGTGCGTTCGAAGTCGCTCTTTTTCGCGGCCTGCGCGCGATATTCCATCAGCGCGTCGAAGTTGACGATGCGGTCCTTATATTTCTCAATGGCCGGATGCTCGGGGCTGACGACCATATACGTCGCGCCGAAAAGCGTGTCCGGGCGGGTGGTGAAGATGCGGATCGTCTCGTCCGTGCCTTCCAGCGCGAAATCGACCTCCGCGCCGGTGGAACGGCCGATCCAGTTGCGCTGCTGGGTCTTGACCTTGTCGATGAAATCGACGCTGTCCAGGCCGTCGAGCAGCTTCTGGGCGTATTCGGTGATCTTCAGCATCCACTGGCTCTTGACCTTGCGGATGACCTCGCCGCCGCAGCGCTCGCAGTGGCCGTCGACGACTTCTTCGTTGGCCAGGCCGACCTTGCACGAAGTGCACCAGTTGATGGGCATTTCGCTTTTATACGCAAGCCCGCGCTTGAACATCTGCAGGAAAATCCACTGCGTCCACTTGTAATATTTCGGATCGGTGGTATTAACCTCGCGGCTGTAATCGAAGGAGAAGCCCAGGCGCTGCAGCTGCTCGCGGAAGTGGTTGACGTTCCGCTCGGTGACGATGCGCGGATGGATTTTGTTCTTGATGGCGAAGTTCTCCGTCGGCAGGCCGAACGCGTCCCAGCCGATGGGGTAGAGGACGTTGTAGCCTTCCATGCGGCGCTTGCGCGCGATGATATCCAGCGCCGTGTTGCTGCGCGGATGGCCCACGTGAAGGCCCGCGCCGGACGGATACGGGAACTCGATCAGGCAGTAATACTTGGGCATGGTATGGTCGTCCAGCGCGCGGAACGCGCCGGTTTCATCCCAAATCTTTTGCCATTTCGGTTCAATGGCCGAAGGATTATAGTCTGCGATCTGCATTGCGGTGTCCCCTTAAGCATAAAATGGTTTGAAATGCTTACACATTTTCAATCTAATAGGATAGCAACCAGGAGGCGTTATGTCAAGCGTTTTGGGCTTTTTGCGGAAGTTGGGGCAGAGCGCGCTGCATCTTCTGGGCGGTTGGGACACGATGCTCCGGCTGCTGGTGGCAATGATGGCGATGGATTACATTTCCGGGCTGATCGTGGCGGCGATGGGCCGCAGCCCGAAAACGGCGGCCGGGTTTATCGACAGCCGCGCGGGGCTGCGCGGCCTGCTGCGCAAGGGGCTGATCCTGATGGTGCTGGCCGTGGCCGCGCAGATTGACGCGACAGTAGACAGCGCGTTCGTGCGCGCCGCAACGGCATGGTTTTATATTATAAATGAAGCCATTTCCATCATTGAAAACGCCGCGCTGGCGGGACTGCCGCTGCCGGAAAAGCTGCTCAGCTTTCTGGGGCGGTCGAGGAGCCGCTGAGTTTTTGCGCGGCTGACGCCGCGTTTTTCTGCGGCGCGCCAGCGCCCACGCTTTTGCTGAAAAGGTTCAGGAGCGGGGCGGGCAGGCACAGATCCATGCAGGGTTTGCCCGTGTTGATATACCGGCGCGGAATCGCGCCTTTGAGCATCTCATAGCTGCAATAGGTGGAAGAATAGGCAAAATATTCCGCTGCGGCAAGGACTTCTTCTGAAATTTCATCACACCCCTGCGCCTTGCGAATATCGCGCAGAAGCCGCTGCAAAAACAGTTCGGACACATAGTCCATCAGGCTGTTTTGCCCTGAATAGCATAGTACGTTGCGGAAGAAATCTGCATGTTCCCAGACGTATCCGTAATTCTGGCGTGGATTTTCGCCGCAATATTCCGCCAGAGAATGCTGTTCTCCGTCGAAAAAATCATTATCAATCTTGCCGCAAAGGTACTGCGCGATTTCGAATTTGTCCTGAAAATGGTTATAAACCGTGCGCTTGCTTACGCCCGCTTCATATTACCGGCGCGACCGTGACCTCCACCGCCGTGGTGGAAGCCGTCAACGACGCGCTTGCGCAGGCCGATCCCGACAGCGTGCCCGCCGCCGAGGCGCACACGTGGGAAGATCAGCTTAACGAATTCTATCAGAAAGTGGCTGATAATCAGATCAAGTACGCGCCGAAGGTGACCACGCTTTCCAACGGCGTGAAAATTCAGCGCACGCCTTCTGATCCGGAAGTGTATAACACCGCGATTCTCAAGGCGGACAAGCGCGGCTGCGCCGCCTGCCATCAGGACCTGGCTGAAACGCTTGCCAACAGCCAGACGTTCTCGCACATCAATTATTTTGAACATTTCGATTTCCGCAACACGATGGGCATTGAAACCACCGTTCGCCAGTGCTATATGTGCCATGTGACGATGGCTCCGTGGTTTATGACGGAGCTTGCTCCGATGATTCACGGCCTGCACGACACCGAGGCGTTCAGCCAGATGGGCGGCAGCTGCTGGAGCTGCCACTATACCGACTATGAGAACAACGGCGAAATGGTGCTGTGGGATCTCGTCAAATATAAGACGCTGCACGGGATTACCGCCGTTGAAAACGTGCAGGGCGAATTCAGCTATGAGCAGGATCGTCTGGCGGAGGACTACTGGAACCTGAACGGGATGTTCAACGATACGGACGCAAGCCGCCTTGCGCACTTCTTTAACGGCGACGAACCGAACCCCGAAGAGGACGGCATCTACGACGATTGGGTCATCAGCGTTGAGGGCGAAGTGGAAAACCCGTTCACGATCACGCTTTCCGAGCTGATCGAACAGGCTCCTTCCGTCACGAAGATTTCCACGATCGAATGCGTTATCAATCCGCTCGGCGGCCCCTGGATTACCAATCAGGAAATTACTGGTATTCCGGTATCCTGGCTGCTGGAACAGGCCGGCGTGAAGGAAGGCATGAACATTTTCTTCTGCGGCAGCTCTGATGCAGGCATGGGCTACGGTCAGAAAATCGACCGCCTTGAACAGTATCCGGCCTATCTGGTCTATCAGATCAACGGCAAGCCCGTTCCCTATCAGAACGGTTACCCCGTCGTCGGCTGGTTCGAAAACGCTACCGCCGCCGACGGCCGCAAGGGCGTGAACACGATTCGCGTGGTTACGGGAACGCTGGAAGAGAACAATCCTTCTCCGTTCAACCAGGTCGATCACGGGCCTTTCGCCAACAGCTACGAAAACGCGCCGAACATTGCGCTGTGCAACTTCACCGACGGCCAGATCATCAGCATTGATGAACCGCATACCTTCGAGGGATACGCGCATGGTTTCCGCGACAATATCGCAATCGACTATCCCTACGACGGCGAAGCCGTGAACCCCGATCAGGAACCTGCCGCCATCGCCGCCATCGAAAATTCGATGGATCAGGGCAAAACGTGGACGCGCTGCGAAACGCCCGACGCGACCAGCGACCGCTGGGTTTACTGGTACTTCACCTGGACGCTCGAAGCGGAAGGTTCGTACGTGATCAGCGTCCGCACCGTGCGCGCCGACGGCATGGTAACGCCGTACCCCGTCGAGAAGCTGTTCAACGTCCAGTAAAGGAGGACACGATAATGAAGAAATCTACGAAGAAAATCGTTTCCGCGCTGGCCGGTTCCTCCATGCTGGTCTCCGGCGCGGTTGCGCAGGCGGCGGCGCAGCCGTCCGTCACCGTGGCCGAAGCGCAGGCCTCCGAGTTTTCGAAGGTCGCCAATATTGAAGGCGAATTTATTTTCAACCAGGATCAGCTGACCCCTGCCGACGAGGTGTTCAACCTGTTCGGCACTGTGCTTACCGGCGCGTGCGCCGCGCCGTCCTTTATGACGGAAACGTCGATTGAAACGCACTACATCAACGTCGGCGGCAAAATGCGCAAGGATTACACCGTAAACCTTGCAAGCCTGCGCGATAAGGAACAGACGGCCACCATGCTCTGCTCCTGCGCCACCGGCGCGGCCTCCGCCAATGCGCGCATCACCGGCATCAAGCTGGAGGACGTGCTGTCGCTGGCTGAGCTGAGCGAGGACGTGAACACTGTGACCGTTCGCGGTGCGGACGGCTACGGCCTGTCGCTCCCGCTGCAATATGCGCTCGATCACAAGGCGATGTTCGTCTACAAGCTCAACGGCGAAAACCTGCCCTGCGGCACGCAGTTCTGGGTGCCGGAGACCGTGGCGAAATACTTTACGCGTAACGTCGTCGATATCGAGCTGACCGCCGAAGCGGAACTCCCCGCGGTAGAGCAGCGCGACGAGCCACTCCGCGCGGAGGTTGCGATTCTGAACAAAATGGCGAAGGACACGTTTGCGCCGGGCGACATGCTCACGTTCGAGGGCTATGCGGACGACTGCGGCAGCGCCGTGACGAGCGTGGAATTCCCGCTCGACGGCGGCGAAACCTGGACCGCGTTCGACACCGACGGCGCGACGGTCGAGCGGTGGGTCTACTGGAACTTCACGATGCAGACGCCGGAAGCAGGGGATTACCAGCTGAGCGTGCGCGCCCGCACGGAAAACGGCACGGTTTCTCCGCTGACGGCGAAGCTGGACTTCACCGTCGCACAGCCTGCCATCTAAGCTGAAATACGATGAAAGGGTCTGCGGGAGCAGGCCCTTTCTTTCTTGCAGGGAAGTGCGCAGAAAAAAAGGGCGCGTACGCGCCCTGATATGAAGATCCGTTTCGTACTGGCAAACCGTCAGTTTTCCGGGAAATAATCGCTGTCAATGCGTTTTACGAGATAGGTTTTCTGCGTCGATACGCCGAGATTGTATTCGATCATCAGCTGTGTCAGCTTCTGGCCGTCCACCAGAATAATATGCTGCGCATTGGCGAAATCCTTTGCGCCCTGGGTAAACTTTGCCGTTGTGATGAACAACCCTTTTTCTATCCGCGGAGGCCCCATCATTGCGCCGGCAAAGCTGTGGATTTCCGGCTTCCCAATCGTTGCGGAAGGGTTCCAGCGCTTGGCCTGAATGTAAATCAGGTTGAAACCGAGTCTGTCCTCGTGAATGATCCCGTCGATTCCATCGTCGCCGCTGATCTTTGTGACGAACCCTTTTCCATAGTTCATCGCTTCCATCAGATCGACGACGAGTTTTTCAAAGAACCAGGGCGGCTGGTTCATGATCTCCGTCAGAAGATCGTCGGCCAGTTGATCGTTAATCGCCTTATAGACCCGTTCCAGCGTTTCGGGAGGGGTTTCCGGCGGATCGACCGGATCAACGGGATCGTCTGGCTTTTTCTTCACGCCATATTTGAACTCGGCGAAAGCCGGATATTTCTCTGCGAGCAGGCTGTCCGTAATGTCAACGCCGCTTTGCAGAAGGCGGCAGCCCTCCGGAGTGATGGCGAAATGCGCCTTTCGCGGCGATTCGATCAGCCCGGCTTTTTTCAGATACGTTCTGGCCCAACCGACGCGGTTTTCAAAAACGGTCTGTGCGCCGCTTGGAAGAAGCTCCGCAAGCTCGGCGTCGGTCAGATGGAGCTGCTCTGCAATTTTTGCGGATATCTCTCTCTTTTTATGGATGTCTCCATCCAGAAGGGCCGAAAGCAACGGACCGTACAGTTCCCAGTATTTTGGCAGCGCCATAAGTCATTCCTCCATCTTCCGCAGCCTGCGGCTCACTTTTCCTTCCGGAAATACTCCACTGCCATCACCGCCAGTCCAAGAACCAGCAGCGCAATGGCCAGCACGAACCAGACCGTCAGCCCCATTTCGAATACGGTACACAGCAGCCTGCCGGGCGGGGTCGTCCAGCCGGAAACCAGGTTGGCGGAAGCCGAGGTCAATATCGACAGCGCCCAGATGCTGCCGATCAGAGAGAAAAAACCGCCGATGAACGCTCGTTTCATGTTTTTCTCCTTTCATGCGTCTTGTAATATTCCTTTTTCGCCGCGTACATTTCTTTGTCCATGCGGGAGAAAAAGTCTTTTATGTTCTGCCCGTCGAACCGCGCGCCGCCCATCGAAAGCGACAGATGGAAGGGCGCGCCTGCCGTTTCGTTGAAACGGCGGGTGTTTTCGCCGATGGCCGCTTTCAGCGTTTCCAGTTCCTGCGTCGAGCTTTCCTCCATCAGAATCACAAATTCATCGCCGGAGATGCGTATGACGACGGCGTTTGACGGCGCGGAATGCGAGAGGATTTTGCCGATTTCGAAAATGGCGCGGTCACCGGTGGAGTGGCCGTAAACATCGTTGATTTTTTTGAATTCGTTCGCATCGAGCATGAGGCCGTAGGCGCTGTGCGCCCTGGATTTCTGAATACTGTCCAGACAGTAGTTCAGGTATTTCCGATTGAACATGCCCGACATGTCGTCGACGAAGGAATTGAGGTTTTGCAGCTGAAGGTTTACGAACACAAAGGCCATCGCTACGGTAAGCCAGCCTGTGGCGAGTCCGTAAAAGATGCCCTGGATGATCGTTCCCACCATGCAGGGAACAACGAAGCAATAGACCGGAAAAAACGGCATGGACAGCCCGTGCCGACGGGAATGCTGCACCGTTACGATACTCTCGACAAAATACAGGAACAGCACCGCGATAATTACGCTGTTGATCGGGCCGCGGACGTACCGGTTATCGTCCATGATGCGGAAAACCAGCCCGTTGCCCCAAAGGTTCGCAAGGGACAGAAGCAGAATCGCGCCGAACAGCGCGCCGAGCGTCAGGCATTTGCGCCGCAGACGTTTGAAGTTGCGATAGATTCTGAAATCGACAAAAAGACACCAGAAAAAGCCGACGAACACCGTGCACACGGTGCTGAGCGTATTGGACAGATATTGCAGAAAATGGCAGCCGGAAAACAGCTTCCCATCGATAAGAAAGCTGACGGCTTCCGCAATCAGCGCGATCAGCGTGGCGACGAGCATGCTGTCGTACAGCCACTCTCCGGCGCGCCGCGATTCGTGCGTGCGGATTCGGAAAAGAAAAAGCAGAACGACCATCGACGCGCCGCAGCCGTTGGCAACCAGGACTTCCGCGATGTTAATGGACAAAACCGAGCCTCCTTATCGTTCCTGCCATAGGGTGTATCTGAAAAATTCCCTGAGACTCCATCATGGCGTCTTTTCCGCCGTTTCGGCGCCGGGAAATCTCAACTTAGCGCCGCTAAAACTTCGATTTCTCTCCTTAAACCGACGAAAAAACGCTCGTGCTGTCGCCGCTTCCTTTTCAGATACTCGCCAGAAGCAGCGCAACCGTCTCGTCCCTATCCGAATTGTCTAAACCAAACTGCATTTCCTCTTCCGGGATGATCGGAAGCTTGAAGTGGATGGACTTCAGCCACTGGCCGTTGGGCTGCCTCTGAGGATAAACCTGAATGTCGGCGATCAGCGTCTCCATCAGGTCGTGCTTTTCCGCGTCGTTCATCACGTCGTACAGACGCTGGAAATTGGTGAGGATGCCGACGATGTTTTCCCGCGTCACCTTGTCGGCTTCGATGGCCTGCTTCTTGGCTCTGGCCTCAATCAACAGCTCCTCCGTATCGTCGATCTTGTCATACATCTTGTAGAGGCGGTCGTCGAGGTCGGATTTGCGGTGCTGATAGTGGCGGTCGTCCGGGTCGAGCTGGTCGATTTCCTCCATCAGCTTGTCCTTGACGGCGTATTGCTGCCGGAGCTGCTTTTCCAGATGCGTGATCTCCTGCTGCAGGGCGGTGGTGTCGATTTCGGCGTTGATCTTCTCCGCCATCAGTTTGGAGAAGTCGGGGCGGCTGACGAGGGAGACGATCACCTCGGCTACAGCCTGATCCATGAGCGGGAGGGGAATCTGCGTCTTGAAGGTGCACTTGTGGCCCCTGTCCAGGCGACGGTGCTTGCAGCCGTAATAGTAGAATTCCTTGTAGTTGGAGCCGTCCTTGCGCTTCTTGACGCTCTTGCTGACGTACATGCCCGCGCCGCATTCCGGGCACTTGATCAGTCCGGTGAGCAGGTAAGCGTGCTCGTTGTCGCGGTGGTCATAGCGCTTGTACCGCTCGCCCTGGGAACGGAGCCTGACCTGCGCGTCCTCCCAATCCTGAACGGAAACAAGCGGCTCATGGATGCCGTCGCACAGCAGATAGTCGTCATTCCAGACGATGCGGTAGTCATTGCGCGTGCCGTGAACCTTCTCCGTCTTCCGACGCCCATAGGCGATCTTGCCGCAGTAGGCGGGGTTCTTGATGATCTCGCGGACATAGGCCGCGCTGAACAGCTCGCCCCGGGTGTTCCGGTGGTTCAGCTTCAGGATACCGTGGCGCTCCAGATACTGCGCGATGAGCCGCCCGCCCATCTTCTTGTGTACATATAGATCGAAGATCAGCCGGACAGCTTTGGCCTCTTCCTCGTTGACGACAAGCTGCCCGTTGACGAGGTCATAGCCGTAGGGCGCGAAGCCGCCGTTCCATTTGCCCTCGCGGGCCTTCTGGATGCGGCCCTCCATAGTCTGCACGCGGATGTTCTCGCGCTCAATCTCCGCCACCGCGGACAGGACAGAGATCATCAGCTTGCCTGCGTCCTTGGAGGAATCGATGCCGTCCTCCACGCAGATCAGGTTCACACCGAAGTCCTGCATGACCTGAAGGGTGGAGAGCACATCGGCGGCGTTGCGGCCGAAGCGGGAGAGCTTGAACACCAGCACGTAGGAGATGTTGTCCTTGCCGCACTTGATATCCTCCATCATGTGCATGAACTCAGTTCGCCCCTCGATGGATTTGCCGGACTTGCCCGCATCCTCATACTCGCCGACGATTTCGTAGTCGTTGAAGTCGGCGTAGGCCTTCATGCGGTTCTTCTGCGCCTCGAGGGAGTAACCGTCAATCTGCATGGCGGTGGATACGCGGGTATACGTGTATACCTTGGTTTTCTCTTTCATAGCATACGCTCCATGGAAAGTCGCTTTCCTGTTTCAAAGCGAGTTTAGACAAGTTTTACAAAAGAATTATACCATGACCGTAATCCTGATGCAAGGGGGGAGTTGGTGGTTTTGGGCGTTCCAGAGGAACCAAAAGAAAAAATCCTATCGCTTGTTTTCATTCCAAGCGATAGGATGAGGGGGTTATCTGATTCGATAGGTTCTATGCCGATTGCTTCCCATGCTTTCAACTTCCGGCATTTCAGAGAGGATAGCCCGTGTCCGTTCGGCGCTGAGCCCCAGAAATCCAGCAATATCGGCACATTTGGAGCGCCCGTGATCCTTCAGGTATTCCATGATTCGCTGCCGGTTTTCAAGTGTTTTCTTCGATTTGGAGGTGGAAGGGGCGGGTTTATCGCTTGTTTCTATCGCTTGCTATTCGATTGGAACAATCGAGCGATAGAAGCGCAGAGCAATGATCATGATGCTGCCTTTTGCTGATCCTCATTGCCTGGAGCATCCGGTTTTTCCTGCTTATCCAGAACACTGGCGTACTTGGCAATCAGATTGCCCAGCATATCTGCAAAGCCCCGCCATTCGTCAACCGTTCTGATGTTTGCGATAAGGATCACCTCCGGGCTTCGTCTCTTTTGCGATCATCGTATTGCTGGCAGCAGATCCTTCCTGCCGCTTTCGTTCCCGGTGACGGCGCTGCTTTTCCCGGTTGCGTTGCTGCCTCATCACAGCGCCGCAGGAAGCGCAATACTTCTGCCGGGGAGAGGCGGGCGCGTAGCGTTGACCGCAGCGAACGCAAGCGCACGTATACGCCGGGGTACATTCACCGGCATCAAACAGCCTGCTCAGGACGAGCCTGTGCAGCGCCTTGTCACTGGGCAGCACTGCGGTGATAAAGTAGTCACAGTCGATGGCGCCGTCGTGAATGTCGGGATAACGGGCATTGATGAGATGGCAGGCGCGATCTTCGGGCAGGCAGTAACGATTGGAAAAGTTGGCACACGCTCTTTCTGCCAGCGCTTTGCATGAACGGATGATGCTTTTGTCTTTCATAATGAATCCTCGCTTTCGATGTGTGTAACCCGTTTGAAACGGGAATTGTGTTGGAATGGGGAATGATGCCATCCGGGAATGATTTGAGGCTGAAACCCTTTGAACCATCTGGATTTTCCGGCCTCAAAGGGGTTACAGGAACGGCTGATTGTTCCGATTCTGCTCCTGTCGGGACGTACTCTTGCAGTATTCAGCGACAATCTCCGGCGGGATGCGGGCGAGCTTCTGCTCCAGACGGCGGGTCTGCTCCTGAAGCCTGCCCAGCTCAAACCGGCTGTCGAGTGCTTTCTGCCGCTCGCGCCGGACGTCCATATCGAGCTGCTCGTTTTCCTTTTTCAGCGTCTTGTTTTCCTCTGTGATGGTAGTGAACGCCTGCGCATACTGCTCCAGCTGCGTCTTCATCTTGCCGATGCGCGGCAGCAGCTTGCGGATCAGCGGCATGATTTCTTCCAGACGGCCTTTGGCGTTCAGCAGGTTCGCGCCGTCCAGCAGGTGGGTGATCTTGTCAGCCAGACGGGTCATCTTCCGGACTTCCGCAGTCATGGCCTTGTATTCCTGCGTGTCCATGTGCTGGCGTTTCGTTTGGGCCGCGCTCTCGCCCCGGCTAAGGTCTGGATAGCGCGCAGCCATGTATTCGTAATACCGATCCTGCCACTGAATCAGCTTTTTACGGTTGCCCAGAATCTCCTTGGCGCTGAGCCGGTGATCCGGCGTCAGCGGCACGAAGACCACGTGCATGTGCGGCGTCGCCTCATCCATGTGGATGGTTGCGGACAGGATGGTGCGCTCGTCCTGCTGACTGCACAGGAAGTCCAGCGAACGCTGATAGTAATCCCGGATGTCCTCCGGGGATTTCCCATCGAAGTAGCCCGTGCTGACCGAGAACAGCACCTCGACGAGCCGGATGCTGTCGGAGCGCACGCGGCAGTTGGCCTCTCGGATCTGCCGCTCTGCCTCCGCACGGTAGTGCTGCGGAGGGACGATCAGATGAGTGCTCAGATGCGTCCGCGAGGTGTCGATGTCGGGGTTGCTGGCGTAGGTTTCCTTGGTGCGCTCGTTGTGGGCCTCAATCCGGCTGATTTCCGGGCCTTTATACTTGGAAAAGCGCATGATGGCGAAATTATTCAGGGTGATTCCTCCCTCTAAAAATGCTAAAAATGCAGGAAAGTGGCTTTACTGTTCATCGGAAACAATCGGGTTCACATGGATCGTGCGGGAGGGTGGCCTGCCCACACCGCTGTAAAGCGGCGTGTCCCGCCAGATGTAGCCGTGCTGCTCCAACAGCTCCAAAACGGGCTCCAGTTCCTTCGCGTCGCGGAAGAACCGTCCCCGGCATAGCTGGTACAGGGCAGACTGGCTGATGTCCCGGACGCGGTGCTTGCGCAGTCTGGACACGACGTGCAGCGCTTTCTCGATGGTTTCGTCGGCGCTGATGATGGAATAGGCGTACATGGCGTGCTGAAATGCGTACCGCCCGATGCAGATGGCACAACGGATGGTGTCTGCGCTGATGTCCTTGGTCAGCCCTGAGGCTACGTGAATTAGTCCGGCGACCCTCAGAATGAGGCCGATGAGCTTGCTGCCCCACTCGCGCATATCGCGGGCTTCGTGAATCAGGTATTGCTCCAACCCGTTGCAGACACCTTCCATCAGCTCGACGGCTTCGGGCGAAAGATGCAGCACGATATCCGTCTCCGGCGGCAGATTCAGCAGCCCATAAATCAGTTCACGGTAATCCTCCTGCACATCCTGCGGAATCGGCGCAGACTGGAAGGAGCGGGGCACTGCCGCCGGCGGGATGTTCACGTACAGGAAGCGGGCCAGAAAGCCGCGACCATCGAGCAGACCGTTCTGCATGATCTCGCTCAGCACGCTGGGCTGTGCCGTCAGGATCATGGACACAGCAGGGTGACGGACGTAATCGGGTTCGCGGTTCAGCCGGTCCACGCGGATGGTGTCGCCGCAGATGCCCTTGAGCCAGACGTCCAGATTGGGCTTCTTGGAATAGCGCCCGATGATCGCGTCGAACGCGCCGCCCTCGGCGGAGATCAGCGCCATGCGCCCGCCGTTGTCCTTGAGCAACTTGACCATCATCTCGCTCGTGCAGTCATCTGTGAAGATTTGGAGGGGCTGGATTGCCGGCAGGTCAGCCAGATTGTCCTGTGCGTGCTGAAGCTCCAGCTCGGTCATACTGTCGTATTTCTGCTCCAGCTGGCGGTTCAGACGGTTGATCTGCCGCTGAAGCGTCTCGCGCTCCTGACGGCGCTTGCGGATCTGCGGCTTCAGCTTTTCGTTATGTGCCTGCTCGTAGTCCTCGATGACGGCGGTCATCGCGCGGATGACGGCGGACTTGCGCGCACCTGGATTGGCGATGATGAACACATACAGGCTGGTTTGCTCAAAGTGTCCCGGGTTGCCCTCCACCCGGACCTTGCCCTGCAGGCAGGTGGCGAGCACGCCGAGCGCGACACCGGCGGCCATGTCCACCGGCGTCTGCGTGTGCTCCGCGACGGCGGCAACGTAGGCCTGCAATCGCGGTGGCAGGCAGTGAAGGGGGAATGCGGGCAGCGTGTCCGCGCTGGGCCTGAGCGGGACATAGGGGTTGAACAGGCCCGGAGCCTGTCCGGTGTTGGAGACGGGATTTTCAGTGTTATTAGGGTTTTTAGCGGTTAGGATGATACTCAAATTGATCTGCCTCCCTTCAAAATGGCCATGTGGAAACCGGGAGAAATGGGAGCCCTAACGAGGCCAAATCCATATTCTTCCTCTACTATTGACATGTGTGGGAAAAGGGGCTTTGGAATCCTGTTTTCGGGTTTTCTGAGATTTTTTCAAAGTTTTGTATTGTACAAGGTATACCGGTGTGTTTCTTGCAGCCCAAAAGGCAAAGAAAAAGCATTTGCAGTCATTCGGAAATGGCTTCCAAAGGACTGCAAATCTGCTGCTGTTTGCGGCGGGCACGCTGCTGCTCTGTATCACGGAGGGCGCGCCGCTTGCCAATTGCGTGTTCGAGTTCGCGTCCTCGCTGGGCACGGTGGGCCTGTCCATCGGCCTGACCGGGCCGACAACCCGCGCCGCCACGCTGCTGGTGGAGATTGCGGGCATGCTGCTGGGCAGGCTGGAGATATTTCTCGTGTTCACGGGGCTGGGATCGGCGGTGTTCTTAATGAGGCAGAGAAGGCGCAGGTGATGCGGGAAGGCGCGGATCAAATTGAGCCATACGCGTGAAGCGATTCTGAAAAAGCGTCAGGGATTGAGGCGTCCCCGACGGCCGGTCATCTCTCAGACGGGTTATATTTGAGAGCAGCTTTCAACCAATATCGCACAGAGCCGCAGTCCGGCCATTTGGACTGCGGCTCCATTCTTTTATTCATATAGTCCGTGATAACAGGGCAATGGGTAATCGGCTTCATAATCTCTGCACAAAGCGATAAAACGTTTGGCAGAAGCCGTAAGAAACTTATCTTTATGATAAATGATATGGAATTTTCGGCTGAACCTCAGTCCCTCGACCTTGACGGTATAAATCAGGCCTTGCCGCAAAGCCGGCAGAATCATTCGATGCGGCAATACGGCAATTCCCAATCCGCTGATTACGGCATTG
>SFFS01000167.1 GCA_004557805.1 Clostridiales bacterium
GGAAGCAATGTGCCCGCGCCGGATTCATTTCTGTTGAATTCTTCAGCTCGCCAGCTGGCTTTCCTCTTCCTCCAGCGTTCGATAGGCCACCTTGCCCACGAGCGTCTTGGGCAGCTCGGAGCGGAACTCGATATCGTACGGCATGGCGTACTTGGCCACCTGCTTGCGGCACCAGGCCATCAGTTCATCCTTCACCGCGTCGGTCGGCTCGACGCCGGGTCGCAGCACCACAAACGCCTTCACCTTCTGCACCTTGTAGGGATCCTTTACTCCGATCACGCAGCTGTAAAGCACCTTTTCATGGCCGTCGATGATGTTTTCGATCTGCGAGGGATAGACGTTGTAGCCGGAGGTGATAATCATGCGCTTAATGCGCTGACGGAAGTAGACGAACCCGTCCTCGTCCATCATGCCCAGATCGCCCGTATGCAGCCAGGTGCGGCCGTCGGCGTGCTTCTTGAGCGCAATCGCGGTCTCGGCGGGGTTGTCCATATAGCCGATCATCACGGTCGGGCCGGTCAGGCAGATTTCGCCCTCCTGACCGAACGGCACCTCGTCCGTCGTCCCCACGGCGACGATCTTATAGAACGTATCCGGGAACGGCAGGCCGATGGAGCCCTTGCGGTAATAATCCTTGGGCGTCAGGCAGCTGGCCGTAACGCACTCGGTAGTGCCGTAGCCCTCGCGCACCTGAACCTTTGCGCCGTGCTCCATCAGGAACGCGTCCACCTTCTGCTTCAGCTCGAACGACAGGCAGTCGCCGCCGGAGAACACGCCCATCAGGCAGGACAGGTCGAGCCCGTCCACGTTATCGGCGCGCATAAGCGCTTCATACAGCGTCGGCACGCCCGCGATAAAGTTCGGCTGCTTTTTGCGCAGCAGGTTCGCGTACGTCTTCACCGAGAAGCGCGGCACCAGCATGCACGTGCCGCCGATGATGAGAAACATGTGAATGCCGATGCCCAGGCCGAAGCCGTGGAACATGGGCATGATCGACAGCATTTTCTTGTTGGCCAGCTGCTCGAACTCGATACCGCTGGCATACGCCGTCTGCAGGCCCAGGGCGTTAAAGTTCATGCTCGAGAGCAGGATGCCCTTCATCGTGCCGGTCGTGCCGCCGGAATAGAGAATCGCGGCCGCGTCGTCGCAGGTGGTGGAGGGCACGGGCAGCTCCTCAACGGCGCTTGCGCCGCGCAGGAACTGCTTCCAGTAGATCACATCCGCATTCGCGGGGATTTTTGGGTTCTTGCGTTCCGCCGCAATGTGAACGCCGACGCTCAGCGGGAACGGGAACGCGTCGCTGATGCGCGTGATAAGCACCTTGACGGGTTTGTCCAGACTGTCGCGGATCTCGGCAACCTTGGGATAGAACTGATCGATCGTCAGGATCATTTTGGATTTGGAAAAATTCAGAAAAAACTTATATTCTCCCGACGCCGACAGCGGATGCACCATGTTTGCCAGCGCGCCCACGCGGTTGAGCGCGTAGAACATCGCGACGGCCTGCGGACAGTTCGGCATGGCGATCGTCACGCGGTCGCCCTGACGAATGCCCTGCGCCCAGAGCGCCCTGGCCACCTGTTCGATCATCTGTTTGAACTGCACGTAACGGATCTTCTGCCCCATGAACTCCAGCGCCACCGTGTCCGGATATTGATCCGCCGTCTGGTACACCAGCTGCCACATCGTGACGCGCGGATAATTGATCGAATCCGGCACGTTGCCGAGGAACTCTCTTCTGTCAGTCGTTTTTCGTTCCAATGGTCTTTATCGCTCCTTTATCCGACAGAATTTGCCCAAAGCATGGAAAAACGCCCGTTTTTTGGGCAACCGCGGAAAGGATACCGGGCAGGTGTGAACAAAAAATGAACAAAACCGATTGGAATCGGGTAAAACGCCCCTGGCAAAGGGCAGAAAAAAGCGCCGGCTGATTCTGCCGGCGCTCCGCGCCTTATTTTGCTTCCTTCACCATGCCGGACAGCTTGTTCACCAGCGGCTGAAGCCACTCGCCCTCAAACTGTTCGATCTCGCCCGCGTCCATGTTCGCAGCCAGCCGGCTGTCCATCGGGATGCGGCACACGGTGTCGATACCGTGCTGCTGCGCCGCTTCCGCCACATGGCTCACGCCGAAGATTTCATGCTTCTCGCCGCAGTCGGGGCAGACGAAATACGACATGTTTTCCACCAGCCCCAACACCGGCACGTTCATCATTTCCGCCATGCGGACGCATTTTTCCACGATCTGCCCGACCAGTTCCTGCGGGCTGGTAACGACCACAACGCCGTCCACCGGCAGCGACTGGAAGATGGTCAGCGGCACGTCGCCGGTTCCCGGAGGCATATCGACGAACATGAAATCGACGTCGCCCCAGATCACGTCCGTCCAGAACTGCGTGACCATGCCGGCAATGACCGGGCCGCGCCAGACGACGGGATCGCTCTCATCCTCGAGGAACATATTGATGCTGATAATCTCCGTGCCGTTGGCGCTGCGCTCAGGGAAAATGCCGCCTTCCTCGCCCATGGCCTTGGTGTGCACGCCGAACGCCTTCGGGATCGAAGGGCCGGTAATATCCGCGTCCATCACGGCCGTTTTGAATCCGGCGCGGCGCATGGCCACGGCCAGCATGCTGGAAACCAGCGATTTTCCAACGCCGCCCTTGCCGCTGACCACGCCGATGACCTTCTTCACATGGCTCTGCGGATGCGACGGCTTCAGCAGCGATTCCGGCTCGCGCGAAGCGCAGTTCGCGCCGCACGTGCTGCAATCATGCGTACAGGTTTCGCTCATTGAAAACTTCCTCCTCAGGTTCTGCCTGTTGTCTTTACAGTATACCACAAACCGGCGCCTTTCTTCAACCGCATTGCGCGCTTTGCAGGCCCGTGCTATAATAATAGCTGGATTTTTTTTTCCGCAAAAGGAGCAATTCTATGAACAAAAGCCGTCTCGCCCGCGTGATTGCGGGCATGGAACAGATGGGCCTGGAACAGATCGTCGTCTCCGCGCCGGAATCCATCTTTTATCTCACCGGCAAATGGATCAGCCCCGGCGAGCGCATGCTGGCGCTGTATATCACCAGAGACGGGGACGCTGCGTTCTACGCCAACCGGCTCTTCGCGCTAAACGGCCAGATCGACGCGCCGCTGGTCGAATACGACGATACGGACGATTCCGCCAAACTGCTCGCCTCGGCGCTTCGCCCCGGCAAAATCGGCATCGACAAATTCTGGCCCAGCCAGTTCACCATCCGCCTCATGGACGCGCGCAGCGACGTTCGCCCCGTGCTTGGCTCGCAGTGCGTCGACGACGCGCGCATGTGCAAGGATGCGGAGGAACTGCGTCTCATGCGCGAAAGCTCCGCGAAAAATGATAAAGCGACGGCAGCCGCCATTTCGGCGCTCCGCGCCGGAATGACCGAAGCCGACGCCGCGGCCGCCTATCTCGCCGCGGCAAAGGCCGAAGGCGCGAGCGGCCCGAGCTTCGAGCCGCTGATCTGCTTCGGCCCCGCCTGCGCCGAACCGCATCACTCCACCGGCGCCGAAAATACGCTCAGGCCCGGCGATTCCGTTATCATCGACGTGGGCCTCGCCTGGCAGTCCTACGCCAGCGACATGACCCGCAGCGTTTTCTTCGGCGAAGCTTCCGACGAGCAGAAGCGCGTTTACGATCTCGTCTGCGCCGCCAATGCGGCCGGACGCGCAGCCGTGCGTCCCGGCGTGCCGCTGAAAGAATTCGACCGCGCCGCCCGAAAGGTGATTGAGGACGCGGGCTACGGCAAATACTTTATCCATCGCACCGGTCACGGCATCGGCCTGCAGGTACACGAGCCGCCGGACGTCAGCAGCGTTTCCGAGACAATCGCCAGGCCGGGCATGGTCTTTTCCATCGAGCCGGGCGTTTATCTGCCCGGTCGCTTCGGCGTGCGCGTGGAAGACCTGGTAACCGTCACCGAGGACGGCGGCGAAACCCTGAACGCGCTCCCGCGCGATTTCACCATCGTCAAATAATTTCAATGTCATCATAAGGAGATCGCTATGGAATTCATTAAAAACATTGAGCACGAAAAAGCGCTGCCCCTCGCCGCGCAGATTTCAGCCGAAAACGGCCAGGTCGTTTCCAAAACACTGGCGCAGAACAGCGCCGTAAGCCTCACGCTTTTCGCTTTTTCCAAGGGCGAGGAGATCGGCACGCACGACTCTATCGGCGATGCGTTCGTTCAGGTGCTCGAAGGCGTGGGCCGCTTCACCGTGGGCGGCGCAGAG
This sequence comes from Clostridiales bacterium, assembly GCA_004557805.1. Taxonomy (GTDB): domain Bacteria; phylum Bacillota; class Clostridia; order Christensenellales; family Aristaeellaceae; genus Aphodomonas. Next base: position 4,264 of record SFFS01000167.1, read on the forward strand.
CATATCGTCCATGCGGGCGAGGCGCTCGTCATGCCTGCGAAAATCCCTCACGCCGTCTATGCCGTGGAGGATTTCAAAATGCTGCTCACCGTCGTTTTCCCCGCCGGCTTCGAAGAAAAGCCGAAGGTTCACAATATCGTGCGCAGGGTCTGACGAATATGCAAAGCCGCTCCGGAACGCGTCCGAAGCGGCTTTTTTCATGCCTCTGACCCGACAATTCAAGGAAAGGAACAGACGGGGTATTTCCGGGCGCTCTGCGCCCTCTGAAGGCCACGCGCCGCCCACCGGAAAGCAGCAATCAGGAAATCATAATCATTTTGGCGATCAATCACGGCGGAAACCGCTTTGCCAGACGGCGTGCAGCCATACGCTGCGCCGGACGGCCCGTTATTTTATGAGGATTTCCACCTATTCCGGCGTGCCCGTCGCTTCCTCCGGCATGCCCTTCAGCTGACGGTATTCGTTCGGTGTGCTTCCGGTTTCCGCCTTAAACACTTTATAGAAATTGCCCAGATGCGGATAACCCGCCAGCACAGCCACATTGTTCACGGGCAGGCTGGTCTGTTCGAGCAGCTGGCACGCACGCGCGATTTTGAAGTCTTTCACCAGCACGCTGAACGGCCGCCCTGTTTCGCGGCGCAGCACACTGGAAAGATAACCGGGATGATAATGGAACATATCGGCCATCTCCTGCAATGTGACAGTCGAGCAGTTTCTGGCTATATAGTCCAGAATCAGTTTGACGCCGATGCCCTTTCTTTCGTCCTTAAAATACTCCCGATAGCTGCGCGAAAGAAAAATCAGCACGCTTGCAAAAATGCACTCGAGAATTTTTGAATAACCCGCTTCCTTTTGAAACGACTCCACCAGCGCCGCACAGAAAAGCTCGCGAATCGTCTCGTTATGCTGGTCGCGGAATTCGATCGTCCGTGCGCCGCCGCGCTCATTCGGCCGCGGCATAAAAAAATCCAGAAACAACGCGCTTTCCGAAATAAGCGGCAGAAAAGAATGGTACATCAGTTCCTTCTTTGCAGCAATGGAGAGCAGAATGCTCGGCTCCTCGCCCGGGCAGCTGGTAATCCGATGCGCCGCTCCCGGCTGCAGAATGCTCAGCGCATCTTTCTCCATCCGATAGTCCATTCCGTCAATCCAAATAAGAAACTCGCCGCTGTAGATATAATTCAGCACGTAGTAATCGTGGTCATGCAGCCCCCACGTGCAATCCGACTGATGCACCGCGACGATAAGCGTCTCATTTTCCAATTCCGACGGCCAG
>SFFS01000168.1 GCA_004557805.1 Clostridiales bacterium
GCTCGATCTGCGCGTCGAGCGAGGCGGCCTGCTCGCGCATGCACTGCTCCAGCGCGCCGACGTCCTTCTGCTTCAGCAGTTCGCCGATTTGCTGGAGCGTAAGCCCGACGGCCTGAAGCTTCTGGATAAGGTCGAGCTGCGCGATCTGCTCGATAGTATAGTAGCGATAGCCGCTGCTTTCATCGACATACTTGGGTTCCAGCACGCCCTTTTGCTGATAGAGGCGCAGCGTTTTGCGGCTGACGCCGTTGAGCTCCGCCATCTGTCCGGATGTATAGAGCCTGTTCTTTTCAGTTTCGCCCGGCATAGCCTTCTCACCGCCCTTAAAACCTGCCCCTTAGGGCAACGAAAAAATCCTTCTTTATATAGGATTATAGCGTGAAGTGCGTTGCAGTTCAATGCTTTTTGTCGCCTGCGCGACAGGATTTGACGGCGCGAAGCGCCTGAATTTGCCCGATAAAAGCGCTTGACCTGGCCCCATGGGAACCCGTTACACTATTCACAGAAAGGGGGATGCGCCGTGGAGGTTCAGCTGGCTGTGCGCGAAATCAGCGCGCCGGTATCCGTTTGTTCTTCGGGATACAGCCTGTTCTGGCTGAAGCGCGGAGAATGCGCCGTTCAGACGCCGAAGGGCTGCTTTGAAGCCGGCTGCGGCGACGCGTTCCTTTTGCAGCCGGACGGCCTGTACACGATTTCGCCAAAGACGGAAGCGCGTCTGTACCGGGTTGATTTTCATCGTGAGGCGTTTCTGCGCGCGTGTCTGCCCGCGCTGAAGGGCTGTCCGCTGCTGGTTAGCTTTTTTGTGCATAATTCTGTGCGCAGCGATATGGCATTCCTGCATTTTCACGGCGTTTCGCCGGAGATCGGCGCGCTGCTCTGCACGATGAACCGTGAATTCGAAGAAAAAGGGGCGTATTATCAGACCATTCTGCTTTGCAGCCTGATTAACCTCCTGCTGCAGCTGAGCCGTAACTGCCGCATCGACACGACCACGAACGAGCCGCCCGCGGGACAGCTGCTGCAAAGGCTGATGGAGTATCTCGTTTCGCATGCCGACAGCGTAACGCTCGGCGGCATGGCGGAAGCGTTTCATTATCATCCGAACACCATCACGGCTGTGCTGAAGAAGGGCACGGGGAAAAACTTTTCGCAGCTGGTGCAGCAGACGCGCATGAGCAACGCCGCGCAGCTGCTGCGTTACAGCCGCCTTCCGGCGGAAGAAATCGCCGCGCGCTGCGGGTACGGCAACATAAGCTATTTCTACACGCGGTTCCATCAGTATTTCGGCATGACGCCGGGAAAATATGCGGAAAGAAGCAGAGAGCGGGAGAGGGAGGAAATGAGAAAGCTGAGCTGAGGGGAACAGAATCGGTTTTTTGACGAGACCGGCAGGACTGCTGCCGGTCTTTTCGCGTTTCAGACGGGCGGAACAGCGCGAATCCCTCCCATTTCCCGCCAATCTGCGAAAAGGTTCCGCTTCCTGCGCATACCTTTGCAAAAAACGGGGCGGAGGTGTTGGCAATGCGCCAGGAGCGGGAGAAGCGCATTTTGCGGGCGGCGGAATATATTGTGGAGCATCGCGCGACAGTGAGGGAAACGGCCAAGCGGTTCGGCGTGAGCAAATCGACGATACATAAGGATGTGACGGAGCGCATCGCGCGGCTGGACGGAGCGCTTGCGCGCGAGGTGGAGGCCGTGCTGCGGCAGAACAAGGCGGAACGTCATCTGCGCGGGGGAGAGGCTACGCGGGCAAAATACAGGCGCGGAAAGTAAAAACGGAAATTGTGCTTGCAGGATGCGTCCCCTGCGCTTATAATAAAATGTCAGAGTATGATTTTTGTTATGGGTAAGGGAGAAAAGCATGCTTGGGCATACTGATATAGCGATTGATCTTGGCACCTCGACCGTGCTGGCGTATATCAAGGGGCGCGGCATCGTGCTGCGCGAACCGGCGATGGCTGCCGTCGATACGAACACGCGCAACATCATTGCCGTGGGCGATGAAGCGCGGCGCATGCAGGGCCGCACGCCGCTGAATATCAAGGTGGTGCGCCCGCTGCGCGACGGCTCGGTGATGGATTTTGATGTGATTGAGCGTATGCTGCGCTATTTCATACACAAAATTGTGGGGCGCAGGGCGCTTTCGCGCCCGTATGCGGTGGTGTGCGTGCCCAGCGGCGTGACGGATATGGAGAAGCGCTCGATCATCGAGGCAACGCTGGATGCGGGCGCGCGCCGCGCGCAGCTGATGGATTCCGCAGTGGCGGGCGCGCTGGGCGCGGGGCTGGAGGTTGATCAGGCTTACGGCAGCCTGCTGGTGGATATTGGCGGCGGCGTGACGGACATTTCCGTTGTGGCGATGGAACGCGCCGTGGTGCGCACGGTGGCGCACGCGGCGGGCGATACGTTCGATGATACGATCATGCGCTTCCTGCGCAAAAAGCATAACCTCATGGTGGGCGAACGCACGGCGGAGGAGGTCAAGACGACGATCGGCTCGGCGGTGCGGCGCACGGAGCAGCTGTTCATGGATGTGACAGGCCGCAACATGGTGACCGGCCTGCCGCGCACAGTGCGCGTAAATTCCGACGAAATCACCGAGGCGCTTGAGGAGCCGGTGCAGGCGCTTGTCGAGCAGATTCAGAGCGTGCTCGAGCGCACGCCGCCGGAGCTGGCGGCCGACGTGTTTGACCACGGCCTGACGCTGCTGGGCGGCGGCGCGCAGCTTTTCGCGCTGGACAGGGCGCTTTCGCGCCAGCTCAAGCTCAACTGCCGCGTGGCGGAGGATCCGCAGGCGTGCGTCTGCATGGGAGCGGGGCGCACGATGGAAGAGGGCGGCGGCTATGAGCGCGCGATGTTCGATCTGAAGCTTCCCGGAAGGAAGCGGAAATAAACGGCTTCCGGAGACGGGCGGGGAAATAGGCGGCGCTTGCGCCGCGAAGGGCAGAAAAAAGCCGCGGACAGGAACGTCCGCGGCTTTTGCATGTGATGCAGTTTTACGGTTTTTCGGTTACGAAGGTCATGCGGCCCTGGCCGTAGATATCGCCGTATTCTTCACCGACGGTGCCGCCGAGAGAATCGCGAATGTAGGTGATGAGCACCTGGTTGTCGAGCATGACTTCGTTCTGCAGGATGACGTTGCCCTGGAACATGTTGAAGCCGTCGCCGCCCTGCTTGAGCATGTAGTTGTGGCTGGCCACGGTGTAGGTCTTGTTCAGGTCGAGCGGTTCGCCGTTGACCATCACGTTCTTGATGCGGTATTCGCCCTCGACGCCGGCGAACATGCCGTCCTCATCGCGGGAAACGCCGGACTCGATGTAGGTGTGGATTTCATAGGTGATGCCGGACGCATGCAGGAAGCCGCCGAACTCGGCCGGCCAGCTGTGCACGCCGTATTCGAGACAGTCGAGAATCTGCTGGCCGGTCGCTTCCACAACCGTCAGCATGTTGCCGTAGGGATGCACGGCGATGATCTGCTCGTAGGTCACATCGCCCGCGGGAATATCGGCGCGGATGCCGCCGCCGTTGACGAACGCCACGTCGGCGCCGGAAACGATCCGGTAAGCGTCGGAGCACAGGTCGCCGAGGTTGGTTTCGGCGTTGCGGATGATGCGCTCGTTCGTTTCGGGATCGACGGTAATCAGGTCGACGTCGGTCTTGGCGACGACTTCCTTGAGAACCGCTTCGAACTTGGCTTTGATATCGGCGATGAACGCTTCCATTTCAGCGTCGCGGCCGGTATAGTTGGAAACGAGGCACGCCTCGATGCGGCTGCCGTCGGCAGAGATGGTGATCTGGCCGATGTTGTTGAGCTTCGTGCCGGTCTGGCTGTGGACGACGGGCTTGCCGTCCTTGTTGAGCACCTTGGTGCCGACGATGCTGTGGCTGTGGCCGTCGATCAGCGCGTCGATGCCGGTCGTGTTGGCGATGACTTCGCTGGACGTCCACGGGCTGCTGGTTTCATCGATGCCCAGATGGGCTACGGCGACGACCAGATCCGCGCCCTCGGCGCGCGCGTCGTCCACGGCCTTCTGCACGCTGGCGTACAGCGCCTCGCCGGTATCGTCCTGCTGGAAGCCGTAGATGAATTCGCCGTTTTCATCCTGGAAATAGGCGGGGGTGGAGGAGGTGATCGTCTGCGGCGTGCAGACGCCCACGAACGCGATCTTCAGGCTGCCGAAATCCTTGATGGCATACGCGTCCAGCACGGGTTCGCCGGTGCGCAGATCGGTGAAGTTGCAGGACAGGTAGGAGAATTCCGCCTTGTCGCGCAGGGCGAAGAACTGATCCATGCCGTAGTCGAACTCATGGTTGCCGGGCACGGCGATTTCATAGCCGGCCTTGTTCATGATGTCGGTCAGGTATTCGCCGTTAGACAGCGTGCCGATGGCCGCGCCCTGCACGGCGTCGCCCGCATCGATGAGCATGACCTGCAGGCCTTCCGCGCGGAGCTGGTTGGCATAGGCGACAAGGCCGGCATAGCCGAGGTTGTCGTCTACGCCGCAATGGACGTCGTTGGTATGAAGCAGGACGATGTCCTGTCCCTCCGCAGCGGCGAAACCGAAGCAGGAAAGGAGCAGGCAGCAGGTGACGAGCAGCGCGAGCAGCTTCTTCATGAGATGGTCCTCCTGTTCAGAATAAAGTGATAGGATAGCCTTCTCGATTGTAAGGCTTTGCGCCGGAGAAAGCAAGCGCTTTGCAGAAAGTTAACCAAAAAGAAACGAATTTGTCTGCTTTTTTGCAGGAGATTATGCGGAAAAATTGCGGCGCGGCGCGCCGCTTTTTTTGTTGAAACCGCGCTGGAATCCTGTTACAATGAAATGGAAGCTACAGTGGGGAGAAAAAGAGCATGGAGCGCGGCGACATATTTGTCATTTACGGTACGGAGATCTTTGAAAACACGCTGAACCTGCTTGAAGCCGCGGAGCTGGCGGAGATGATCGGCGATCGGAAGCGGAGCGTCGCCGTCAAGCCGAATCTTGTTACGGCTAAGCCCGCGCAGTCCGGCGCGACGACGCATCCGGAAATCGTGGCGGGCGTGCTGGAATATCTGCGGCGCGAAGGGTTCGAAAACGTCGCGGTCATGGAAGGCTCGTGGGTCGGCGACCGCACGGACGAAGCGTACCGCGTCAGCGGAATCGGCGCGGTCTGCGAAAAATACGGCGTGCCGTATTATGACCTTCAGCGCGACAGCGCGCGGGAATACGACGCGCGCGGCATGCGCCTTCGCATCTGCGACCGTCCGATGGCCGCGGATTTTATCATCAACCTGCCCGTGCTGAAGGGCCATTGCCAGACGCACGTCACCTGTGCGCTGAAGAATATGAAGGGTTTTCTGCCCGACAGCGAAAAGCGGCGTTTTCACGCGCTGGGGCTGATGAAGCCCATCGCGCATCTGAACGCCGTCATCCGGCAGGATTTTATTCTTGTTGATAATATCTGCGGGGACCTCGATTTTGAAGAGGGCGGGAACCCTGTGGAAATGGACCGGCTGCTCGCGTTCGCCGACCCGGT
>SFFS01000169.1 GCA_004557805.1 Clostridiales bacterium
CATTGATTATTCTTGGCATCGACCCCGGCCTTGCCACGATGGGCTGGGGCGTCATCGAAACGGACGGCAGCCGTCACCGGCTGATCCAATATGGAACGCTCGGCACGCCGCCGGGGCAGTCGTTCCCGGTGCGCCTGCGGGCGATCGATTCCGGCGTGCAGGAGCTTCTGAACATCTACAAGCCGGACGACATCGCGTTTGAAGAGCTGTTCTTCGCGCGGAACGTCACCACGGCGCTGTCGGTCGGCGCGGCGCGCGGCGTGGCGCTGGTGGCCTGCTCGCGCTACACCGACAACCTCTACGAATACACCCCCATGCAGATCAAGCAGGCGGTGGTCGGCTACGGCAAGGCCGACAAGCATCAGGTGCAGACGATGGTCAAGATGCTGCTGAACATGAAGGATATCGCCCGCCCCGACGACGCGGCCGACGCGCTGGCCGCGGCCATCACGCACGCGCATTCCGCGCGCTCCCGCGCGCTGTTCAAGATCAAATAAGGAGCTTCCTATGATTTCACACATCGAAGGCCGCGTGGCCGAAAAGCGCGCGGGCGAACTGGTGATCGACGTAAACGGCGTGGGTTTCCTGCTGCTCTGCCCCGCTTCCACCGTCGCCGCCGCCCCCGCGGCGGGCGAAACCTTCCGCTGCTACACGCACTTTTCCGTATACGACGGCGGCATGGATCTATACGGCTTCGCCTCGAAGGAGGATCGCGAGATGTTCCGCCGGCTCTGCTCGGTCAGCGGCGTGGGCTCGCGCACGGCGCTGGGCGTGCTGTCCACGCTCTCGCTGCGCGATCTTTCGCTGGCCATTCTCACGGGCGACGCGGCGAGCATCGCGCGCGCGCCGAACGTGGGCAAAAAGACGGCGCAGCGCATCATCCTCGAATTGAAGGACAAGGTCGATCAGCAGGACGTCGATATGGGCGGCGCGCCCGCCGCAGCGGCGCTGAACCCGGACGCGGCGCAGGAGGCCGTGCAGGCGCTGCTGGCGCTGGGATATTCCGGCACGGAGGCGCAGCGCGCCGTCAACGCCGTGCGCGACAAGGCCGATACGGCCGATATGCTCATTCTGCTTGCGCTGAAGGGACTGGGAGGCTGACCGGATGGAAGAAGACAGGCTGATTATGCCGGGCTACCGCCCGGAGGACGACGAAACCGAGCGCTCCCTGCGCCCGAAAACGCTCGACGATTACGTAGGCCAGACGGAAGTGAAGGAGAGCCTGCGGATCTATCTTCAGGCGGCGCTCAAGCGCCACGATCCCCTCGACCACATCCTGCTCTACGGCCCGCCCGGCCTGGGCAAGACGACGCTGGCCGGAATCATCGCCGCGGAGATGGGGCAGAACATCCGCATCACGTCGGGCCCGGCCATCGAGCGCGCGGGCGATCTGGCGTCGATCCTGACGAACCTCAACGCGGGCGACGTGCTGTTCATCGACGAAATCCACCGCCTTTCCCACACCGTGGAGGAAGTTCTCTATTCCGCGATGGAGGATTACGCGCTCGATATCATGATCGGCAAGGGCCCGAGCGCCCGGTCGATCCGCGTCGACCTGCCGAAGTTCACGCTCGTAGGCGCGACGACGCGCGCGGGTCTGCTCACCGCACCGCTGCGCGACCGGTTCGGCATTCTGTTTCGCCTGCAATTATATTCGACGGACGAGCTGACGCAGATCGTCACCAATTCGGCCAGAATCCTCGGCGTTCCGGCCGACGACGAGGGGCTGCGCGAAATCGCGCGCCGTTCGCGCGGCACACCGCGAATCGCCAACCGCCTGCTGCGCCGCGTGCGCGACTACGCGCAGGTGAAAAAAGAAGGCCGCATCACGTTCGAGGCCGCGCACGACGGTCTGGACATGCAGCACATCGACGGTCTGGGACTGGACAACGTCGACCGCGCCGTGCTGCGCGCGATGATGGAAAAATTCGGCGGCGGCCCCGTCGGGCTCGACACGCTGGCCGCGACGACCGGCGAGGACGCGACGACGATCGAGGACGTATACGAGCCGTATCTTTTGCAGCTGGGGTTCATCATGCGCACCCCGCGCGGAAGAATCGTAACCGAAGCCGCGTATAAGCACATGAAAATCACGCCGCCCGCGCGCAGCGCGCTGGAAGGGCAGATAAGGATGCAGCTGGATTAACATGCAGACAAGCGATTTTTACTATGATCTTCCGCAGGAGCTGATCGCGCAGACGCCCGTGGAGCCGCGCGATTCGAGCCGCCTGATGGTCATCCACCGCGATACCGGCGTGCGCGAGCACAGGATCTTCCGCGACGTGATCGACTACCTCAACCCCGGCGACGCGCTGGTTATCAACAACACGCGCACCATCCCCGCGCGGCTGATCGGCCATAAGACCGGCACGGGCGGCGTGGTGGAGTTTCTGCTGCTGCGCCGCAGAGATTACGACACCTGGGAGGCGCTCGTCCGCCCGGGCAAGCGGCTTCAGCCGGGCGCGCAGTGCGAGTTCGGCGAGGGCGCGCTCCGCGCGGAAATCGTCGAGCGCACGTCCGACGACGGCGGGCGGCTGGTGAAGTTCCATTTTGACGGCGTGTTCGAGGAAATTCTCGACCGTCTCGGCACGATGCCGCTGCCGCCGTATATCCACGAAAAGCTGGAAGACCCGCAGCGCTACAACACCGTCTACGCCAAAACGAACGGCTCCGCGGCCACGCCCACGGCCGGGCTGCACTTCACGCCCGAGCTGCTCGAGCGCATCCGCCGCAAGGGAATCGACGTCGTGCCGGTGCTGCTGCACGTGGGGCTGGGCACGTTCCGCCCCGTCAAGGTGCGCGACGTCTCCGAGCACGTGATGCACACGGAATATTACGAAGTGACGCAGGACGCGGCCGACCGGCTCAATGCGGCGCGCGCGCGCGGCGGGCGCATCGTCTGCACGGGCACCACGTCGGTGCGCACGCTGGAAACCGTCACCGGCGAGGACGGCGTGGTTCGCGCGGGCGCGGGCTACACCGGCATTTTCATCACGCCCGGCGTGCCCTTCCACGCCACCGACGCGATGATCACCAACTTCCATCTGCCCGAGAGCACGCTGCTGATGCTCGTTTCGGCCTTCATGGGCCGCGAGGAGGCGCTGGCGGCCTACCGCGAAGCAGTGGAGAAAAAATACCGCTTCTTCTCCTTCGGAGACGCCTGCCTGATCCTGTAAATCACTCCAAAAGAAAAGGGCGCGTTTTTGCAAGTCTGCATCAACGCGCCCTTCATTTTTTATCATTGCACATCGCAAAAATGGGTTGAAAAAGCATCATTCGCATGTTATACTGTGCGAAATACCCGGCGGCTGCGCCGCGGAAGGACGTGCGGAATGCGCATCATCGAACCCGGATACGAGCTTGTCCGCCCTGCAAGGACAGACGACGCGGCGCGGATGGAAATCCTGACCGCCATTGAGGACGCGGCGCGCACCTGCTACAAATCGGCAGCAAAAAACAAATCGCCCGAAGCAACGGCGAAATTCGTAAAAAATCTCGTTTCGGCCGGGCACGAGGCGATGATCGAACATGTGAGCATGACCGTGCGCTTCACGGTGGACCGGGGGATCAGCCATGAAATTGTCCGCCACCGCATCGCCAGCTATGCGCAGGAATCGACGCGCTATTGCTCCTATAATAAGGAAAAATTCGGCAGCGAAATCACCGTGATCCGCCCCTCGGAGTTTGAGCCGGGCACGGCGAATTACGAAATCTGGGTGCAGGCGTGCCAGGCGTGCGAGAAGGCGTATTTCGCGCTGCTGGAAAACGGCGCCGCCCCCGAGTTCGCGCGCGACGTGCTGCCCACCAGCCTGAAAACCGAGATCATCGTCACGATGAACCTGCGCGAATGGCGGCACTTCTTCCGTCTGCGAGCGGCGGGCACGACGGGCCGTCCGCATCCGCAGATGCGCCAGGTAGCGCAGCCGCTGCTGGAAGAAATGCGCCGTTTCCTGCCCGAAATTTTCGGGGATATCTGATTTTACAGGCGCTCTGCGCCGTAAAAATAGTCCGTCAGGCGATAAAATTTTTTAAATTTATCGCCGCGCGGCAAAAAAATCCAACACGAAAGGCGCGATGAGAAAAATGAAAAAGAAACTCAACGGCCGGGAAACCCTGTTCATCGCCACCATGCTCTTCGGCATGTTCTTCGGCGCGGGCAACCTGATCTTCCCCGTCTACATGGGCCAGCTGGCCGGGCGCAACGTATGGCCCGCGTTCCTCGGCTTTCTGATCACCGGCGTAGGCCTTCCGCTGCTGGGCGTAGCCGCCATCGGCCTGAGCCGCAGCGACGGCCTGCTCGAACTGAGCGGCAAGGTCGGCCGGAAATACAGCGTCTTTTTCACCTGCGCGCTGTATCTGACCATCGGGCCCTTCTTCGCCATCCCCCGCTGCGCGACGGTTCCGTTCACCATCGGCATCACACCGCTGCTGGGCGGCGGCTCTCATCACGTGGCGCTGCCCATTTTTTCGGCGGTGTTCTTCCTGATCGTGCTGGGCTTTTCGCTGCGTCCGGGCAAGATCCTGACGTACGTGGGCAAATTCCTCACGCCCGCGTTCCTGATCTTCCTCGGCATTCTGGTCATAACCGCGCTCTTCAACCCCATGGCGCGCGTTTCTGAAATCGAGCCGACGGGCGCGTATATCGACAAGCCGTTCTTCACCGGCTTCCTCGACGGCTACAACACCATGGACGCGCTGGCCAGCCTGGCCTTCGGCATCGTCGTGGTCAACGTTATCCGCAGGCTGGGCGTGGAAACGCCCGAGCACGTGGCCGGCGAAACGGCGCGCGCGGGCGTTTTCAGCTGCGTCATCATGGGCGTGATCTATCTGGCCGTCACCATTGCCGGCACGCAGAGCAGCGGCGCGGGCGTGGCCTGCGAAAACGGCGGCGAAGTGCTGGCGCTCATCGCCGATCACTATTTCGGCCATACCGGCTCGCTCATTCTGGCCGCGATCGTCACGCTGGCCTGCCTGAAAACGTCGGTCGGCCTGGTAACGAGCTGCGCGGAAACGTTCGTGGAAATGTTCCCGCACGGCCCGAAGTACCGCGCGTGGGCGGTTATCTTCAGCGCCGTGTCGTTCCTGGTGGCGAACCTCGGCCTCAACGCGATCATCGAATATTCGGTGCCCGTGCTGATGCTGCTCTATCCGCTGGCCATCACGCTGATCGCGCTGGGCCTGACGGGCCGGTTCTTCGGCCATGACCGCGCGGTGTATGCGTGCGTCACCGGCTTTACTCTCCCGGCCGCCGTGATCGATTTCATCGGCGCGCTGCCTGAGCTTCCGGCGCTGGAAGGCGTCAGGAGCGCGCTCAGCACGTTCTGCATCAACTACCTGCCCTTCTACGGGCTGGGTCTGGGCTGGATCTGCCCGGCGCTCGTAGGGCTGGCAATCGGGCTGGCGGTGCATTTCGCGCGCAAGGCGCGCTGAAAATCACGCGCCGATTTCCCGCCAGAGCTTGTTCTCGTCGAAATATTTTTCCGCAATCCA
>SFFS01000170.1 GCA_004557805.1 Clostridiales bacterium
GTATGGCGGGAAACTTCATCGGCGGACGGATCGCAACGGCATGCGGCGTGAATGCCATGATTGCATTCGGGGTGGCGATGTGTGCTGTCGGCGCGCTGATTTTTGCTTTTCCCGCCGCGCTGCGGCAACGCTGAACGTTAGAACCCGAAGGGGGAGGAGAAACGGTGCTAAAAAACAGGCGGCGGTTTCATAAAAGACAGCTCTACATGAGATTGCAGGCGCTGGTGATGCTTTTCTGCATTGCCACGATGTCTGTTTTTATGCTTACCTATTCCGCGCGCGTGCAGACGGACGTATACGCGGATTATCAGAACATCGGAATGTCCTCCCTTAACTCGCTCATGCATGCGATGAACATCATTTTCAGCGACGTGCAGGATGTGAGCATGCAGCTTTTTCAGGATGGCAGCGTTCACAGGTTCCTGTATGAAGAAGCTGTGCGCAAATACGATACGACGAACGGAATCGTCAACAAGGCCAAGCAGGTCATGGTTTCGAACCGATATATTGATTCGGTCTACATCGCGGCGATGGATCGCGGCGTGGTATACGCCAGCAACTACGGGCTCAACACGTTCGAACAGACACCGGACAGCGAATTCATTTCCTGGTTTTACAACAGCAGGGCACTGATTGAAATCGAGGGGACGCGGCGCGTGATCGTGCGCAAGTACGACGGCCTGACGAAAGATGTGATTACCGTTTATGCCCGGCTGCCCATGGGCACGCTCAATTACGCTCGCGGCGTGCTGGTCATCAACCTGGATGCGGCGACCATCTATGATTCTATCATGAAGCCTGTGCTGGAAGGAAACGACAGCCGCGTCTATGTGCTTGATGACGACGGTCGAATTATCATCAGCCCTGATGCGGATGGGCTGTATTGCAGTTTCGACGAAATGGGGATGCTTAACAGCCCGCTGGAGGGCGAGGAAGGCGCACGCTTTGCCAAAATGGACGGGCAGGAATATCTCGTGGTATATAATACCGACGCGAATCAGGGATGGCGCTATGTGAGCATGCATCCAATTTCGCGCGTGCGTCAGACGCTGCGTCAGCAGACGAGCTACATGTTGCTGGTGTGCATGGCGATGCTGGTAGTAGTATATTTCATTTCCTCCCGCATTGCAAAGCTGGCGGTCAATCCTGCGGACGAACTGATCAATCTTGTGCGTGAACGTATGAAGAACGAGGACGAATCTGAGCGGTCGCTTGTAGCGCTGCGTGAGGAGCTTTCGCGGCATTTTACCAGCAGCGATCAGATGAAAACACAGCTGGAGGAAGCGGTCGACGCGCTGCGCGACAGGCTGCTTCTGAACCTGATTAACATGCCGAATTGCGACGAGGCGAAGGCGCGGAAAGGGTTTGAACAGTATCATATCGGCCTTACCGGGCACTGCATGCAGCTGGCGTTGCTGGGGTTTGAATTTGATTCCGCGGTCGGGCCGATTGCATCTGATCTGACGGGGCTGACGGCCATTCCAATGATCGAATACTTCTTCGAGCGGGCAGGCATAAAGTGTGCGTGCGTGGTCGGCGGACTGGGAGAAGTGGTGATGCTGATGGAAACGGAACCGTCCTCCGAAGCAGCTGACAACGTGCTGGAAGAAATTATTGCCTGGATTCACGACAATGCGGGTGTAAGAGGCTGTGTTTCGTTTTATGACGTGCCGTTCGAGCTGCACAGCCTGCACTATGCCTATCGCCAGACGCGGGCCATGCAGGATTACCGCGATTTGTACGATCCGGGAGAACTGCTCTGCTTCAGCGATATTCACGACGCGGCCTATCCTGATTATCACTACGCCTACGACCGCGAGGATGCTCTGCGCAACTGCGTCCGCGCGGGCAGCCTGGGCGATGCTCTTTACGCGCTCGACGCGCTGATCGAGGCTTTCGGCCGCCAGTCGCATCTGAGTCAGGCAAATATCCTGCTGTTCAACGTTAACCTCTATACGAGCATGATGCGGCTGACATACGAGCAGAATCTGCCGGTTGCGTTTATTTCCAGATATTCGGATCAGGCTTCTGTCGTGCAGCGTATCCGGGCGCTTGAGCAGACGCGCGCATTTTTTGAAAAAATGATTCGCGAGATCATTGAAACCACAGCGCTCAGCCGGCAGAGCAGGCAGGACCGCCGGCTGGAAGAAATCCACGAATATATTGAAAACAACTATGCGCGGGAGGAACTGAGCTTGGAATTGGCGAGCCGCGAGATGAACATCAGCGGTACGTCCATCAATCAGATTCTTCGCGCGCGGGAGGATACCACGTTCACGCAGCAGCTGGTAAAAACGCGCATCGCGCGCGCCTGTGAACTGCTGAAGAACACGGACATGAAAGTGCAGGAGATCGCGCTGGCCGTCGGTTACAGCGGTGCGAATTATTTCGTGCGGTCGTTCAAGGCCGCCATGGGCGTAACGCCCGGAAAATATAAGGAGGGAAATTATGACAGCTGACAGGGCGCGGCGCGTCCATCGGATGGCGCAGAGCATGCTGGCGCAGGGGGTAGAGCAGACGCTGATTGCTTCGCCATACACCATTCGCTACCTGACCGGCTGCGATGTGGATGCGGGGGAGCGCGTCAATATTTTGCTGCTTCACGCGGACGGCTGCATGGTGTGGTTTGTAAACGCGCTGTGCGCGCCGAAGACCTGCGAGGATGCTGCGCTGCAGATTTACCGCGACGGTGAGGACGCGCTGGCGCTGCTTGCTGGAATGCTTCGTCCCGGAAGGGTGGGCGTGGAGCACGCGCTGCTTTCCGGTTTTCTGCTGGAACTAATGGGAAAAAAGCCTGGCCTTCGGCCAGTAAATGCGACGCCTGCCATCGCCCGCGTACGAATGATAAAGGATGAAGAGGAGCTGGCGCTGCTGCGGCGTTCCTCTGCCGGAAACGACAGGGCGCTTGAGCGTGCGCTGAACTGTTTCGATCCAGCGATGAGCGAGCGGGAGTTCGGCATGTTCTTGCTGGATCAGTATGAACAGGAAGATATGTATACCTGCTGGCCGCCGCTGGTATGCTTTGGGGCCGGTGCGGCGGAGCCGCACCACGCTTCCGGAAAAGCGCGGGTGCGCGAGGGCGACGCGATCGTTGTCGATACCGGTGCGGATTATCGGGGATACGCTTCCGATATGACGCGCACGGTCTTTTATCGCCGTGCGGACGAGGAGCAGCGCCGCGTTTATGAGACGGTACTGGAGGCGAACCTCGCGGCGATTGATGCGGTAAAGCCGGGAGTGGCGCTTGACGAACTGGATCGTATCGCGCGGAGTGTGATCGAAAAGGCAGGATACGGAGAATTCTTCACGCACCGGTTGGGACACAGCATCGGTGTGGAGGGGCATGAGTTTCCGACACTGGGCGGCGGAGATGGCATGACGGCGGAAAAGAACATGTGCTTTTCTATCGAACCGGGGATTTACCTGCCCGGCAGGTTTGGCGTGCGCATCGAGGATCTCGTCATCGTCACTGAAAACGACGCGGAGGTCATCAATCATATGGACAAAAAGCTGCGAATCATCGGAAAATAGAACAGGGGGGGAGAAAGCGATGGAGTGGGATCTTTCAGTACTGTATGCCGGATGTGACACGCCGGAGTTTGCTGCAGATTTGGAAAAGCTGGACAGGGATTTTGATGCGGCGGAAAAGGCGGTGGAAGCGCCTGATCCGATTGATGCGGGAAGGCTGGCTGCGCTTGTGCGTGCATTGCAGGATTTGCGCGCGCGGGTGCAGTGCGTGCGCAACATGGTGAACCTTACGCTGGCTGCGAATGCGGGAGATCCCGCGGCGACGGCTATGAGCGACCGCACGCTGCGTCTTCAGCAGCGCTATGAACTGCTCCTGAGCCGTTTCGGGCGACTCGTCTGCTGCGCAGAGGGGCTTGACGCGATGATCGAGGCGGAGCCGGTCTTGAAGGAGCACGCATTTTTTCTCAGCAGTCTGGTGCGCGACGGCGAACATCAGCTGGATGGCGCGTTTGAAACGCAAGTATTGACCATGCAGATCAACGGAGGGTTGGCGTTTGCGCGGCTGCGCAATGAATTGGTCGGCTCGGCAATGGGCGTGCTGCGCCACGAAGGGCGCGAAGAGCGCCTTGCAATGACGCAGATCGAGCGACGGCTTGCTTCGGACGACGCGCAGATACGCCGCGACGCATGGGAGGCCCAGCAGAGCGGCTACGCCGCTATTGAAATATCGATGACCGCCTGCCTGAGCGGTATCAAGGGCGAAGGCGCGGCGTTGAGCAGATGGAAGCATTTCGACAGCGCACTGGACTGGGCGCTCTATCTCAATCGCATCGATCGAGGCATCCTGGAAGTTATGCGCGGAGCGATTTGGGAATATGCGGATATGCTTCGGCGGTATTTCAGGGCGAAAGCGCGCGCGCTGGGCGACGGCGACGCGCTGCCGGACTGGGATTTCCGCGCGCCGCTGGGCGCGGCGAGCACGCGCGTAACGTATGAGGAAGCGCAGCGCACGCTCAGGCGCGTGTTGGGCGGGTTCGATCCACGCATGGACAGCATGCTCGAGCGCGCTTTCCGTGAAAACTGGATAGACTGGTCCGTGCGCGAGGGAAAGAGCGGCGACTGTTTCAATACGAATCTTTATTTGCAGGGGCAGAGCCGGGTGATGGTCGGTTTCGATGGAAGCATCGGCAGCGTGTTCACGCTGGCGCACGAGTTGGGTCACGCCTATCACGACGACTGCCTACGCAGCGGCAGCGTACTGAACTGCGATTATCCTATGGCGATTGCCGAAACGGCGTCTATCTTCAATGAAACGCTGATGTTCGACGCGCTCACGCAGGCCTGTTCAGAGGAAGAAAAGCTGGCGCTGCTGGATCGTGACTTGTATTCGATCACGCGGCAGACGCTCAATATGATGGGCCGCCTCAGGTTCGAGGAAGAAATCTTTGCCGAGCGTGAGCGGCATGCACTTACGCCCGAGCGCGTGAAGATGCTGATGCTGGAAACGCAGCGTGAAGTATACGCAGACAGTGCGTCGCAGCTGAATCCGTATCTGTGGATGATTGGCGACCATCTTTTCCTGCCTGAACTGCATTATTATAATTTTCCCTACGCCTTCGGCCGGCTGTTCAGCCGCGGTTTGTATGCGCGCTACCTGCGCGAGGGGAGCGCATTCGCGCAGAAGTATTATGAATTCCTCTGCGCTACGGGCACGACGAATGTGGCCGGCGCGGCGCGAAAGATGGATGTGGACGTATATGACGGCCGGTTCTGGCGCGAATCGCTGGAGAGCTTCCGTCCGATGATTGAGGAATTTGAACGGTTGACAGCGAAATAAAAGGAACGATAAAAAAGAAAACCGGCGCTGCATGCCTTTTAGAACATGCAGCGCCGGTCTGGGTTTATTTTGGAACAGAAGAGATGGGCGGTCT
>SFFS01000171.1 GCA_004557805.1 Clostridiales bacterium
AACGGTAGGAAGATACGTGCTCATCATGCAAACCTCCAATCACTTGGCCTTGCACCGCTGGTAACATCGCCAGTCATGTAGGGTCGCATCATGGCCTTTCACAGGTCGTATGTCGTGGTCACAGGCCACCTCGCTCATCTCTGAACGATGCCCATATTATAGTACAAGGTCAAAGAAAGTCAATGCCAGTGGACGAATTTTTATCAGATTTTTTTCAGCCATCAGAGGATAGAAATCAGGCACAGGAACGGATGCTCCACGCTACAGAATCGGTTTATGTCAAGGGGGCACGACAGCCAGATCGGCCATCGTGCCCCCTTTTTTGTGCAGTTCAGGATACTGAAAGGATTTCCTCAAAGATGTTCTGTTCCGCTTCCGCCCGTGCCAGATTCATCAGCCCGACCCACTTCATCGGATTGCTGCTCTTGAGCGCTTCGTCGATTCCCCAGCAGCGCTGATAGCCCTGCATAAGGACATCGAACCTTTCCTGCGCCTGCTGACCGATGTCGTGACAATACGGGTACAGCGTGCCGTCCAGCAGCATCCGAGTGAATATTCCCGGATGTTGCTTCTGAAGCCTGTCGAAAACCATGCGTCCCCAATGGTTAAGCGGAGGAGTATCTGGTACTTCCAAATCCGGCAGATAATAATCTCCGTGCAGGGTGTAATCCAGCCCGTTCCTCTCATCGTGTACATGCTGCGACAGGGTGTTCATCGTGCTTCGTTCCATGGTGAGTTCCTCCTGATGATTTATTCATCAAGCGATCATGCCATAGAACCGCAGCGCCTCCGCAATCGCCCGCTCCTTATCCGCCGGGCATTGCGGCTGCTTCGCCTCCTCGGATTTCGCCTTATTGTAGCACTCGCGCTCTATGATGCCATATTTCCGCTTTACCTGCGCGATGTACAATGTCGAAACCGTCAGACCGCTGTGCTCCCTGACATACGCTTTGATGTCGTCATAGGTCGCAGCCGTCTGGCTTTCGGCGGGAGTCACATCCAGCTCGTTCATATCGACGTGGATGTCGATATGTCGGGCGTCAGAAAGTTTAGATAGAAGCATCACCGTTTCCACATGCGGCGTCCACGGGAACATATCGACCGGCTGCGCCGTTACAAGCCGGTAGCCCTTCTCCGCCAGCAGCTTTGCATCGCGCGCGAGCGTCGCGGGATTGCAGCTGACGTAAACGATGCGCTTCGGGTTCGCGCGGGCGACGGCTTCCAACGCGGAGGCTTCCGCGCCCTTGCGCGGCGGATCGAGCACCACTGTATCGGCGCGAGGCGGCGCACGAGCGCGTCGGCCTCGTCCTCGACGGCGGCGCAGACGAACTGCGCGTTGGAAACGCCGTTGCGCGCGGCGTTTTCGCGCGCATCCTCGATGGCTTCCGGCACGATTTCAATGCCAAGCACCGATTCGCACCGGCGCGAAAGCGGCAGCGTGATCGTTCCGCAGCCGCAGTACAGATCCCATACGCGCTCTTTGCCCGTCAGCGCGGCGAATTCGAGGGCTTTTTCGCACAGCGCTTCCGCCTGCGTGCGGTTCACCTGGAAGAACGACGGCGCGGAGACGCGCATCGAGAACCCGCACAGCGTTTCGAGGAGGTAACTCTTGCCCCATACGGCGCGGTTGACCGGCCCGAGAATCACGTTCGTGCGGGCCGTGTTTTCCGAGAGGATCACCGAACGCAGCCCCGGCGCGGCGCTCTGCGCCCGCGAAATCAGCTTTTCCAGCTGCGGAACGCTGCGCCCGTTCACGACGAGAATGAGCATGCTCGTTCCGTCGGCCGCCTCGCGCGTCATCACATGGCGCAGAAGCCCCGCGTGACGCTCCTCGTCATAGGGGGCGGCGCCGCATTCGTTCGCCCATTCGCGTACGGCGCGCACGAGCGCGTCGCTCGTTTTCGTCTGCAAAAGGCAGCCGTCCGGCGCGTCGATTACGGCGTGGCTCCGCGCGGCGAAACAGCCGATTTTCACGTTTCCGCGCTCGCCCGCAACCGGAAACGCGCCCTTGTTGCGATAGCGCCAGGGGGACTCCATGCCCAGCGTTTCCGTTACGTCCGGGCGTTCGAAGCCGCCGATGCGCGTCAGGCAGTCGTATACCTTCTGCCGCTTGGCGCGCAGCGTGGTTTCATATTGCATGTGCAGCGCCGTGCAGCCCCCGCAGCGGGGATATTGTCCGCAGGGCGCTTCGCGCCGCTCGGACGACGGCGTGCGCAGCGCTTCGATCCGCGCGAAGGCATAGCGCTTTTCCGCGCGCACGACCTTGCCGCGCAGCGTTTCTCCCGGCAGCGCGCCGGGCACGAAAACGGCCTGCCCTTCATAACGGCAAACGCCCTCAAGCTCCGCGCCGAGGGCTTCGCACGTCAGTTCGATTTCCTGATTCTTCTTCAGCATTACAAAATCGCGTCCACGTATTCGTTTGCGTTGAAAGCCTGCAGATCGTCGATGCCTTCGCCCACGCCGATATACCATACCGGCAGCTTCAGCTCGTCCTGAATGGCGATGGCGATGCCGCCCTTGGCGGTGCCGTCGAGCTTGGTGAGCACTACGCCGTTGATCTCAGCCACTTCCTTGAACATGCGCGCCTGCTGCAGGCAGTTCTGCCCGGCCGTGGAATCGACCACGAGCATGGAGCGCATTTCGGCTTCGGGGTACTCGCGCTGCACGATCTTGGTGATCTTCGCCAGCTCGTCCATCAGGTTTTTCTTGTTGTGCAGGCGGCCGGCGGTGTCGATGATGAGCAGATCGGCGCCCTTGGCCTTGGCCGACTGAATCGCGTCGTAGACCACGGCGGCAGGGTCTGCGCCTTCGCCGTGGCGCACGATGGGCACGCCCGCGCGATCGGCCCAGATTTGCAGCTGATCGGCCGCGGCGGCGCGGAAGGTGTCGGCAGCGGCGAGAATCACGCCGTGCTGCGCGTTTTTGAAGCGCAGCGCGAGTTTGCCGATCGTGGTCGTTTTGCCCACGCCGTTCACGCCTACCACGAGCATGACCATCGGCCATTTCAGCGGCGGCCGCTTTTCGCCCATGCGGCGCTTGAGTTCGTCCTTGAGCATCTCGCGCACGCGCGGCGCTTCCTTCACTTTTTCTTCCTTCGCGCGCGCTTTGATCGACTCGACGATGTCGGTCGCCGTGTTCACGCCCACATCGGCCATGATGAGGATGTCGGTCAGCTCTTCGTAAAAATCGTCGTCCGCCAGCGGCATGTTGGCCACGAGTTCGTCGACCTTCGTGCCGACGTTTTCGCGCGTGCGGGTAAGTCCGCCGAAAATCTTGGAAAAGAATCCCATAAAAACCCTCCTTCGGGTGAATTGATGTGGATATATTGCGCGGCGCAAGCGCCGCTTTGGAAACGCGCAGTTCGTTGCCCGGCGTGGGGCTCAAAATCGGGCTATAATGGCTGCTTTCCGGAAAGGAGGGGGAAGCGCCTTTCAGGATGTTCCTCGTAACCGGTTGCGCTGCACGCCCCGTTCCTTAACAAGCCGTTCAAAACAGTTCGCCAAGGAACGCCCGGCATGTTCGCGCTTTCCGAATTGGAAGGGGGCGACAGACTCCCGATGGAACTTCCATCATGCCGTAAGCGCCCCGGCGGTTCCTCTGCAGCAACTTGTACTGCATGCCCCGTTCCTTAGCAAGCCCCCCAAGCATCCTGTAAAAGAACGTCAGGCATGTTCACACTCTCCGAGCCTTCTTTCCGCTGGTATTCCTTTCTACCGTGCTGCAAGCATCCGCTTTTCGGAAAAACGGAGAAGCGCTTCAGCGGTTTCCTCTGCGGCAACTTGTGCTGCACGCCCCGTTCCTTAGCAAGCCACCAAAAGCATCCTGAAAAAGAACGTCCGGTATGTCCACGCTTTCCGCCGACGTTCCTTTCTGCCGTGCCGCAAGCGTCCGCTTTCCGGAAGAAAACCAACGAAGCGCTCCGGCGGTTCCCTCCGCGGCGCTTGCGCCGCAGAAAACATTACGACGCTTCCTCCAGCTTGACCGACACCATGCGCGACACGCCGCGCTCCTCCATCGCCACGCCGTAAAGCGCCTGACAGCGCTCCATCGTGCCGCGGCGGTGGGTGACGACGATAAACTGCGTATCCTTCGCCAGCTCGTTGAGCGTATCGGCGAAGTTGGCGACATTCGCTTCGTCCAGCGCGGCCTCGATTTCATCGAGGATGCAGAACGGCGTGGGCTTGAGCTCCAGCATTGCGAACAGCAGAGCGATGGCCGTCAGCGCGCGTTCGCCGCCCGAAAGCAGCGAAAGCAGCTGCAGCTTCTTTCCCGGCGGTTCGGCAACGATATCGATGCCGCAGCCGAGCACGTCGTGCTCGTCGGTAAGCCGCAGTTCCGCGCGGCCGCCGCCGAACAGCTTCGTAAACGCCGTGCCGAAGAAGCCGTTGAGCATTGCGAACCGCTTGCGGAAGCGGGACTCCATCTGCGAGAGCAGGCTGGAGATGATATCCTGCAGGTCGTCCGCGGCCTTGAGCAGATCCTGCTTCTGCGCGTCGAGCATATCGAAGCGCTCTTTCGTCGTCTGATACGCTTCGACGGCGTTGACGTTGACCGTGCCCATCGCGCGGATTTCGGTACGGATGTCGGCGATTTGCTTGTCCGCTTCGCGCAGATTGAAATCGTCGCGGCGGAACTGCTCCGCTCCGGCGTAGGTCAGCTCGTATTCGTTCCAGATGCGGTCCTGAAGCGATTTCAGATCGCCCTCGGCGCGCACGAGCTGGATTTCAAACTTGTGGCTCTTGTCGCCGCCCTCGGCGGCCTGGCTGCGCAGCGCTTCCAGCTCGCCCGTGAGCCTGCGCGCGTCGGCCTGCGCGGCGCGGTGCTTTTCGTTGAGCGCTTCGTGGCGCTTGCGCGCGGCGGCCAGCTTTTCTTCCAGACCGGCCGCTTCGCGTTCGCCCTCGCGAAGGCGCGCTTCGTCGTCGAGCTGGCGGCCCGATTCGGCGGCGCGCTCGCGTTCGCGCGTCTCGCGTTCGCGAAGAAGGCGTTCGCTTTCCTGGCGGAGCCGTTCGCCCTCGCGGCGCGCGGCGTCCAGTTCGCGCTCCTGCGCGGCCACGGCCACGCGCTTATCGGCGCTTTCGCCGTGCAGCGCTTCCACGCGGGCGCGCGCCTGCGTGAGCAGCTGCTGGATGCGCACCGTTTCAGCCTGCATGCCTTCGTGGTCGGTGCTGTCGCCCGACTGCGCCTGCTCGGCCTGCCGGATCTGCTCGTCGATGTCGGAAAGGTTCTCCTGAATCTGCTCGACGAGCAGCGCCGCTTTTTCCTCGCGCGCGTCGTGCTCGGCAAGGGCCGCCT